>DASXWH010000141.1:0-3337 GCA_036503775.1 Ohtaekwangia sp. | reverse complement strand
ATCCTTTACATGGAATTGATCTTCGCTTCAATCTCAGTTCACGAATAAAGATCACCTTTGCCGCGAACATTTTAATGTGGTTGTACTTTTCGAAGGATCTCCGTGGTGGAGATCCTTTTCTATTGTCTTTTCACTCCGCTGATCCAGTCAGCTGATGGTTCATAAAAAAGACCTTTGATGTGGTGTCGGTGAACATTGCGCAAATTCTGCCGGTATTCCTTAGCTTTAAGATCACATCATGGCTCTCCGGTCAACATCATATCTCTTCATCGTCTCTTTTCTGGCAGTGCTCCTTTTGCCTGTGATCACCCATGGGCAGTCGTGGCAGTCGCTGAACGAAGCCGCTGCCAAAGCATATAATGCCGGCCTCTATGATCAGGCCCTTCAGCTCACGCGTGAAAAGATCACCAAAGCGGAAGAAGAATTCGGTACGCGCCATATCAACTACTTCACCAGCATCGGTGACCTCGCTTCAGTGCTGAAGAAAAAAGGTCAGTATGCTGAATCCAAAACGATCGAAGCAGAAAATCTGAAGAACATTGAATCCGCGCTGGGCGCTGAAAACCTCACGTACGTTACAGCCCTGAAGAATCTCGGCAACACCAGCCTGGAGCTGGAAGAATTTCAGCAGGCTGAACACTATTATAATGAGGGCAATGCCGTGATCGGCCGGATCATCAGCAGGAAAGATGAATACTATAATTCGAATGCCGTATATGTATTCGATGCCTACATGAACATCGGTGTTTCACTGGGTCTGCTTTATCAGCACATGGGCAGAGGAACCGAAGCACGCAACATGTACCTCAACCTGATCGACTTCTGTAAA
Source organism: Ohtaekwangia sp. (assembly GCA_036503775.1). Lineage (GTDB taxonomy): Bacteria > Bacteroidota > Bacteroidia > Cytophagales > Cyclobacteriaceae > Ohtaekwangia. Next base: position 2,508 of record DASXWH010000141.1, on the reverse strand, counting down.
TCGTATCTCGGTGACACCGACTATTACCTCTATGCGGTGCTGATCAACAACCTTTCCAATGTATACACCAGCAACGGGGAGTACGACAAAGCTGAACCGTATTTACAGGAATGCCGAAAGCTCTATGAGAAATGGTATGGCACCAGCTCGCCTTATTATCTCCAGACCACCATCAACCTCGCTACCGTATACAAGAACACCAACCGGAATGCCGAAGCGGAAACGCTGCTGCTCGAAACACGTGACATACTGAAGCAGACACAGGGACCGGGCAGCGGGGATTACATCACCGTACTCAACAACCTCGGGGAATCGTACATCAACCTCGAACGGTATACGCAAGCGGAACGGTATCTGCTGGAGGCAATACAGTGGCAGGAAAAAAATTTCGGAAGAGAACACCCCATGTACCAGACACTCGCTCACAACCTGGCGGGCGCGTACCGGTGGATGAACCGCTTTGATGAAGCCGACAAACTTTACCGCGTCACGGTTCAAAAAGTGCTGGATGATGTGGAGAACAATTTTGCCTACCTCACGGAAAATGAAAAGCGGAGTTTCTATGTACACCAGTCCGTGTTCATCTCCGAGTATACCAACTTTGCGTTGTTGCGTTCCGGGGCCGTGCCCCTGCCGGGATTACCCAACGAACAGTTCTCGAAAAGCAGTCTCGGTGACCTGTATAATCTTCAGCTCAACACCAAAGCCTTGCTGCTGAATTCCACTTCGAAGATGAAACATAATCTGCTGGCCAGTGGTGACACTATATTGATTTCCGGATTTGAAAAATGGGAGCTGCTGAAAAATGAAATTGCCAGGCAATATAATCTCCCGAAAGAAAGCCGGCTTAACCTCGACAGCCTGATCCGGCTTTCCGAGTTCCAGGAAAGCATCCTGAACAAACGGTCCGCGGCATTCAAACGCGGCTTCACGAATACACCTGTCACGTGGCAGCAGGTACAACAGAAGCTCAGGCCCGGGGAAGCGGCAGTAGAACTCATCCGCTTTTATGAAGGGCATGTGTACGTGGCACTGATCATCACACCGGAAACAAAAAAACATCCGCAGATCGCGCTCGTGAAAAGCTCAAAGACCACCGACCTGGAAAAAGGATTCCTGAAGTTCTACAAGAATGCTATCCGCATAAAAATGGCGGATACCATTTCCTACAACCGCTTCTGGAAGCCGGTGTATGATACACTCAAAAAATATTCACGCAACGTAAATCGTATATACCTATCTCCCGATGGTGTATTCAATGAGATCAACCTGAACACCCTGCAGAATCCGGCTACACGGAATTATGTCATCGATGAAACCGAGATCCACCTCGTCACCAACACACGTGAAGTACTTGAATTAAACAGCAAACGAAAAAAAGCAAATCAGCGTGCTGTATTGTTGGGCCGCCCGGATTATGGTGTACCTGACACCACACAAGCTCCTGTTCGCGCAGTCTTCAACGACCTGCAGGGAACCGAAAAAGAAGTAGCGGAAATTGCTGCACTGCTGAAAAAGAATTCGTGGACTACCAAACTACTGACCGGCAGACAAGCCAGTGAAAGCGCGGTGAAACACATCCGTAACCCGGAGATCCTTCACCTCGCTACACATGGTTTTTTTGTTCCGCCCAACCGGGATCAGAATCCATACGCCTACCTCGAGGCCATGTTACAATCGGGGATCATCCTCGCTTCTGCCAATCATCCCGTTCCCGGTGAAGAAGACGGTATCCTCACCGCTTACGAATCCATGAACCTTGATCTCGACTCCACGCAGCTTGTAGTACTCTCCGCCTGTGAAACCGGACTGGGAACCATCGAAGCAGGTGAAGGTGTATACGGTCTGCAGCGTACACTTACCGTAGCCGGAGCACAACGCATATTAATGAGTCTCTGGAAAGTTGACGACACCGCCACACAACAACTCATGTCGCTGTTCTATGCGAAGTGGCTGCAGGGAACACCGGTGCGCACGGCCTTCAGGTCTGCACAACAGGAACTGCGGAAGAAATATGCGGAGCCGTATTACTGGGGAGCGTTTGTGATGGTGGGGAAATAGTCAATGGTCCACAGTCAACGGACCACGGTTGACAGTCGACTGTGGACTAATGTACTAGACACGCTTCATGTTCTGCAGTTGAAATGAATGACGCTTCAGGTGCATCTGGATAAACCACAACCATTCATAGCGGGTGAGGTATCCGATACCCGGCAACTCGATGTCGAGGCAGATCAGGGTAAGATCTTCTTCTGAAACAATCTTCAGATCCTTTTCACGTACGCGATGCAAGTCAGAAAGCAGTTCACTTTTTATACGCGGCTGATCATCCGGCAGCAGTACCCCGGGCGACCTGAACTTCTGTGCGAGATCTTCCCACCAGGGCCTGATGGCCGGCAGGTATTGATCCACTTCACGATCAAGTGGTTTTGTCGTGGCATCCGGTACACCGTCAGAAGCCATAAGCATGTGCACCGCTACCTGCGCGGGTGTCCAGCTTCCGGGATG
>DASXWH010000140.1:0-3163 GCA_036503775.1 Ohtaekwangia sp. | reverse complement strand
CACGACCATGGCGATCGATGGTCAAGGTGGCACCGTTCACGGAACCGTTGTGAAGCACTCCGGTTGGATTGGTGTCAGTGGCATTTCCATCAAATAGAAATTCACCTACCAGCCTGGTCTTTGGAATAGATTGTTTTTCGGCTTCATCTGAACAACCCGATGCCAATAGCAGGACACCGGCAAGAATCGAAAATGATAACTTTAGTTTCATGATCCAGGATTAAAATTTTGGCAAAACTATCGCTTAGCCCTGACGCTAATCAGACCATTTCAGTTGATACATGTATGCGTAAGATTATTGCATAATTGCAAGGAAATGAGATGACACTATGATCACACTGGCTTTATTCGGCTTTCAGATTGTCAACGGGATTCATCAACGCTGACCGTAATGCCTGATAACTGATGGTCAGTAAGGCAATAAACAACGCAACTCCTCCGGCCACCGCAAATATCCACCACGATAGTTCAACACGGTAGGCAAACTGTTGCAGCCAGTCATACATGAGTAACCCGGCCAGGGGTGCTGCAATGCAAAAAGAGATGATCACCAGCCTGATGAAATCCTGAGAAAGTAATGTGGCGATGTGGGCTACCGATGCACCCAGTACTTTACGAATGCCAAATTCCTTTACCCGCTGTTCTGCAGCGAACATAACAAGACCCAGTAAGCCGAGACAGGAGATGAGAATAGCCAGCACGGCCGAAATATTGATCAGCTTATTTACCAGTTGTTCATTTTCATAAAGCTTTGCATACTCCTGATCCACAAACTGGTAGGCAAAGGGATGGTTTGGATTGATGTCATTACATGCCTTTTCCAAACTGGTGAGTGCTTCGGTTGTTTTGCCCGGCTCTGTACGGATGATGATTACACCAAAGTATTCATATTCCTTTACATCGATGATCACCGGCAGGATCTGCTCATGTAACGAACCGGTATGATAATCCTTGAGAATACCGATGATGTGTCCCGACTTTTTCCAGGCAGAGATCCATTTGCCAATGGGATCTTTCAGGTTCATTTGCTTGACAGCTGTTTCATTTATCAGGAAGGCATCCGCTGAATCGGTTGCATTATCGCGTGAGAAGCCGCGGCCTTCAGCAATTTTAAGGTCCATGAGTTTTACAAAATCAAAACCGACAGAGGCTGGCTTAAATCCAACAACCTGATCTTTTTCTTTTCCTTCCCATTGAATCGGATCACTGGTAACAAAGCCCATGGAATGAGGAGCTTCCGAACTGCGGTCTACGAGTTTGATGCCTGGCATTTTTTCAGCCTGTGCCTTGAACGCTGCATACTTCGGATTGAGTTCGCCTTCTATACGAACATAAATAAGGTTCTCACGATCATATCCAAGGTTTACATTTTTAACATAATCGGTTTGTAGCGAGACAACGATGGTGGCGATCAACAGGAGAATAGACAATGAAAACTGAAACACAGAGAGTCCCTTCCTGAAAAATACACTCGCTCCTGTAAACCGTACTACGCCTTTTAATACCTGAGCCGGCCGGAGAGAGGAAAGGAACAGGGCAGGGTAGCTACCCGCTATGAATCCCGTTGCAATAACAACAGCCAGGAGTATAAACCAGTATAGCGGTTCGTTAAAGGGAAGTGTGATGTGTTTTCCGGTGAACGCATTAAAAGCCGGAAGCATCAGCTGCAGCGCCAGGATGGAAATGGCAAACGCAAAGAAGGCGAGCAGTACAGATTCACCGATGAACTGGTTAATCAGATAAAATCGGGATGACCCGACTACTTTTCGCACGCCTACTTCTTTCGCACGTTTGATGGAACGTGCTGTAGCCAGGTTCATGAAATTAACCGCGGCTATTAATAGAATGAAGATCGCCACTCCACTGAAGATGTTGACATAGGTCATCCTTCCGCTTTTCGGCCTGCCGTGGTCATCGAAATTTGAATACAGGTAACGTTCACCAAAGGGCTGAAGACCAACCTCGATATTCATATCATCCTGGTTGAAGTAGTTGGTGTATAAAAAGCGGCTGATATTCTTTTCGGCAGCTACCGGGTCAGCGCCAGCCTTGAGTTGCACATACGAACGAAAATCGTTTGATGCATCAGCGATACCTGCTCGTTCCTGTGTTTCCCAGCTGATGAGGTAATCGAACTGCAGTGAGCTTTGTGGTGTAATGTCTTCGAACACCGCTGTAACAATCAGATCAAGACGATTTTCAAATCGTATACTTTTTCCCATAGCGTCTTCCGCGCTTTTGAAAAACATCATCGCCATCGTGTGTGAGATCGCCAGGCTGTTCACGTCACGCAGAGCCGTATTCCGGTCACCGATAATTACCGGGTAACTGAACATCGCAAGGAAATGCTCATTCGCACGCGAACCTTCGAGCTTGAATGCCTTATCACCCACCTGAAATGTTTCCGGATGGCCCCAGGGCAGATCATACCCCGCATGATAGAAAGCAACTTTTTCAACTTCCGGAATATGTTGCTCCAGGTCTTTTAACGGAAAGATGCGTACGGTATCGATATATTTAAAGGGAGTGATATGATAGCTGTTGTATTCGCCATTCACGATGATGTTCTGGTAAACACCGTAGATGTTTTCACCATTCGCATGGAAGTTGTCAATGCTTTTTTCATCTCTTACCCAGAGAAAGATCATGAAGCAGCAGAACATGCCCAGCACGAGCCCGGCTACATTGATCGAAGCAAAAGCTTTGTTGCGTAGGATATTCCGGAACGCGATGATCAGGTAATGTTTGTACATGATGAGGTGATTAGATGATGAGATCTGATTTGATGACTTGATGATGCCGGGTCTGAAAAGTAAAAGCACATCACGGATGAATGCCATATCGGCTTTCCGTTTTCCCGTTTCCGTGACTCGTTCGTCATACAACTCCAGGAGATCACCTTCAATCCGGTCACGCAACGTAGGGTGACAGAACCATCGGAAGAAGCGGAGGAAAAGTTGTGGAGGTGTTTTGTGCATTGTGTTATTTAGTAGTCCACGGTTCACAGTCGACAGTCCACGGCCGACTGTGGACCGTAGACTGTCGACTTTTTATTCTGACTTCAAACTCTTCACCGGATTAGCCATAGCTGCTTTAACCGACTGATAACTTACCGTCAGTATGGTGATGAGCAAAGCTCCGGTTATCGTAAGGGCAAAAGTTA
>DASXWH010000139.1:0-36782 GCA_036503775.1 Ohtaekwangia sp. | reverse complement strand
GGAGCATACCCATAAAATAACAGATGATAACATTCTCTTTGGGCCTGGGGAATACCGTGTGTTGACAACAGACAAAAATGTTCTTATCGGAGAATACCTAAACACGGCCGAAGACAGGGTGATAGAGGTAGCGTCACTTCCTTCCATGAATGATGATGAAGGTTCAATAGCGTTGTTAAATGAAGCGGGAAAAATCATCGATCACCTGGTGTATACTAAAAACCTTCATTCTGTTTTCATCAAGGATGAGGAGGGTGTTTCACTGGAACGAATCTCATTCACGCAGAATACAAATGATCCACAGAACTGGAAGTCTGCAAGTTCACTTTCAGGGTTTGCTACACCCGGTTTTATTAATTCTCAATCCAGGCCTGAGGAGTTTGCTGCTGACGCTGTTGTGATATCTCCTGAGATTTTTATTCCGGTAACAGGGCAACCTGACTTTACGGAAATTCAATATCATTTTGATCAGGGTGGCTATGTTGCCAACGTTAAAATTCTGGATAGTAACGGAAGAGAAATAAGGAGGCTTGCTAACAATGAAGTATTGGGGACCACCGGTTTCATACGCTGGGATGGAGACCAGGATGATGGATCGAAAGCGCGAATTGGCTACTATATGGTGTGGTTTGAAATAGTCGATGTTGCTGGTACCATCAGGACATACCGGAAACGACTGGCCGTGGCAGCCAGATTCTGACTAGTTCTTCAACTGCTTCAGGTAGAGTTGAATAGTATTCTCAAGTCCGAAGTAAAGCGCATCAGCTATGAGTGCATGACCGATGGATACTTCATCCAGGTGAGGAATGCTTTGGTAAAGAAATTTCAGATTGTGCAGATCCAGGTCATGACCTGCGTTTACTCCCAGCCCACCTTCATGTGCGACTCTTGCGCTTTCAACATAGGGCTTTACCGCAACTTCTTTGTTAACATGAAATTCACGCGCATAGGGTTCGGTATACAATTCTATTCGCTCGGCCCCTGAAGTAATCACGCCTTCTACCATGCGGGGAGAGGGGTCTACAAAAATGGATACCCGTACACCGTATGACTGAATGCGCTGACAAACGTCTTTCAGAAAAGAAGCATGTTTTAGAGTATCCCATCCGGCATTTGATGTTATAGCTTGTGGAGGATCGGGGACAAGCGTAGCCTGAACAGGTTTAACATCACGGATGATCTGTAAGTATCGATCATCTGGATATCCTTCAATGTTGAATTCTGTGGTCACCACATCTTTCAAAGCCATCACATCGCTCAACCGGATATGACGTTCATCCGGACGTGGATGAACAGTTATTCCTTGTGCACCAAACCTTTCACAGTCTATGGCAGCTTTGATCACATCAGGATTATTTCCTCCGCGTGCATTTCGGAGTGTAGCAATTTTATTAATATTGACACTGAGTCTGGTCATATATCCTACTTCGGTAATGCCTCTAAAACTCTATACGCTTTGATTTGGTTTCGAAAAATACTACAAACGCCTAAAATATGAGCTTAAAACAGCAAATCGATAATGATATTAAGAAAGCAATGCTGGCAAAAAACAAAGAAGAACTTGATGCTCTGCGTGGAATCAAATCAATGATTTTACTGGCCGAAACAGAGAAGGGTGGAAGTGGTGATGTTTCGTCTGATGTGGAAAACAAATTGCTGATGAAAGCGGCCAAACAGCGAAAGGAGTCAGCAGATATTTTTAGTCAGCAAGGACGTAAAGACCTGGCCGATAAAGAACTTTTACAACTGGAAATCATAAGCCGTTATTTACCTAAGCAATTATCACCGGATGAATTGGAGGCGGAGATTAAAAAAGTGATTACCGAGGTAGGTGCTAAAGGCCCGCAGGATATGGGAAAAGTGATGGGTACAGCAACAAAGAAATTTGCAGGACAGGCTGATGGAAAGATAATATCTGATCTAGTAAAAAAATTGCTGGCTTAATACCAGGATATGAGTAAAGCAGACATCACACTTGCCATTATTATTCTGGCCGGTGCATACCAGGGCGTAAAGGATGGGTTTATACTTGAACTCATTTCTATTGCTGCGATGTTGATAGGTCTGCTGGCTGGTTTTAAACTTATGGGTTGGGTGATGATGGACCTGGAAGAAAGATTTCACATTGATGCAAAAGTACTTCCCTACATTTCCTTTGCTACGGTATTTTTTATCATCGTGTTCAGCGTAAACCTGCTAACAAAATACATTAGTCCGAAAGTGAATCATGAATACTTAGGGAAAGTGGATAGTGCAGTAGGTGGCGTGTTAGGCTTTTTTCGTTCTGCTTTTATGCTAAGCATTTTTCTTTGGATATTTCATTCCATGAAACTGTACTTACCTGACAGCTGGACAGCCGATTCGTGGATACTTCCTATGGTGGCTGAATTTGCTCCGGATGTTACGCACGGAGTAGGTGCAATTATTCCTGTTTTCAGGGATCTTTTTTGATGCGTTAGCCCCTTTGCAAAAAATTTTCATTCTGATTTTTTTTTCCTTACTTATCGGCATTATTTCAAAGGAATGGCCATCACGGTTAAAGAAGAAAACGGATTCAGGTTCGTAGACGAGGGTCAGGGTGAGGTTTTACTCCTGCTCCATGGTTTATTTGGTGCGCTTAGCAACTGGGAAGGTGTTGTAAACCGGTTTTCTAAAAAATTCAGGGTTGTAATTCCCATGTTACCCATTTATGAAATGCCGATCAAAGAGGCAGGCCTGGAAGGACTTCGAAAATTTGTTGAAGATTTTGTTGCATTCAAGAAGCTGGATAACATGATCATCATGGGCAACAGCCTGGGCGGTCATGTGGCGCTGATCTACACGCTGAAGAATGGACCAAAAGTAAAAAAACTGATCCTTACGGGTAGCTCAGGTTTGTTTGAAGACTCCATGGGAGGGTCTTATCCGAAACGGGGAAATTATCAATACATCAAGGAACGTGTTTCGTACACATTTTATGATCCGAATGTGGCATCAAAAGAACTGGTGGATGAGGTGTTTGAGATCACTAACAGCATTCCTAAATGTATGCGTATTGTGGCTATTGCCAAATCGGCACAACGTCACAACATGGCCGATGAAATACCCAATATTAAAGCGCCTACATTGCTGGTCTGGGGTTTGAACGATACCATTACTCCCCCCATGGTGGCACATGAGTTCAACAGGCTTATCCCAAATTCGGAATTGAAATTTATTGACAAATGCTGTCATGCACCGATGATGGAGCACCCTGAAAAATTTAATGAACTTGTCGAGGACTTTTTGGTTGTATAACGTATACAGATAAAAATTATGCAGCGTGATAGCTGAAGATCTCATAAACCACATGATTCCACCCTTAAAGGGTTCAGATGACGCACATAAGGCAATTGTGTGGATGGAAGAGTTTCGCTGCAATTATATGCCGGTAGTTGAAGACGGAAAACTGCTTGGCTTTCTTTCCGAAGAAATTATACTGGAAACAAACGAGATTGAAAAACCGGTTCGTGATTTCAAGCTTGTTGGACAATCATGTTACGTACAACTGGATACACACTTCTACGATATTCTGAAAGTAGCCGCAGATCATAAAGTGCAGATGGTAGCTGTTCTGAATGAAGACATGACGTATCATGGTGTGATCACAGTTCAGGATACTTTAACCTCATTTGCTCAGACAGCTGCCGTTCAGTTACCCGGTGGGATCCTGGTTCTTTCTATGAATCACATTGATTACTCACTGGCAGAGATCAGCAGGCTCATTGAAGAGAATCATGCCAAGGTTCTGAGCAGTATTCTGAAAGAAGATCCGCTTGATCCGCAGAAGATCCGCCTGACGCTCAAGATCAATCAGAAAGATCTTTCGCGCGTGGTGGCTACTCTGGAAAGATTCGGATATAAAGTGATCGGTCGCTATCAGGAAACAAAACCTGAGGTAGGAGAAAAGGATCGTATTGACATGCTGCTCCGCTACCTCGACATCTGATCTATCAGTTTTCCAGCCACTGCTGTACAATGTCTACAAATTCCTGAGGTTTCTCGGCCTGAACCCAATGCCCTGTCTCCATCGTTTCGAGTTTACTATTGGGAAATAACGCAGTGATTCTGTTTCTGTCTTCATCCCGGATATAGCTTGAACGTCTGCCACGAATAAACAGCGTTGGCTTGGCGAACGTACCCTGAAATTGTAAATCAACCCCAATGTTAGCCAGCTGTTTGGTAATCAGCGGAAGGTTGATCTTCCAGCTGAATCCGCCTTCCGCTTTCCGCTGCAGATTTTTAAGTAAGAACTGCCGGACATCTGCTTCTGGAACATAAGCCGAAAGTTTTTCGTCTGCTTCATTACGCGAAGTCAGCGAATCAATACCAATAGCATTCAGTCCGTCAACAATGGTATAATGCTCCAGATTGTAAGGTCGTGGTGCGATATCAACCACAATCAATTTGGCAATCACATCCGGATGGGCCATGACAAAGTTCATGGCTACTTTACCACCCATAGAGTGGCCCAGTAAAACAATGTTATTAAGGTTCTGTTCTTTTAAAAATTCAGCAAGATCATCCACCATCGAGGGATAGTCAAATGAATCTGTATGAGGAGACTGACCATGATTGGTAAGGTCAACGGTGAAGATACGGTAGCCCAGGTTAGACAACAGGCGGGCTTGTGTAAGCCAGTTATCGGATGATCCAAACAATCCATGAAGGATAACGAGCGTTTGTCCCTTGTCTGAATTAGCGGGTTGATATTCACGGAAGAATAATTTCATAGGGCAAAAATAGAATTCATTCAGCAGAAGTCAGCATTATACAGTTTTGCACTCTTATATTTGAAGCCTTTATTTTAATCATGGTACTCGAAAACGGAACCTATCACATTCAGGGTGTAAGCATTGATCAGCTGGTAAATCAATTTGGAACGCCACTGTATGTGTATGATGCAAACAAAATTAGTACACAGATCAATCGACTTCGGTCGGCCTATTCAGCGGCTGACGTGAAGATTAAATATGCAGCCAAAGCGTTAACCAACATCTCCATTCTGAAGCTCATGCGGAAGAACAATGTGGGAATGGAAGCAGTTTCATTAGGTGAAGTTTTTTTGGGTATGAAGGCAGGCTACAGCCCTGCAGAAATAACATTCACACCCAGCGGTGTTGATTTCAGTGAAATAGAAGAAGGTGTGAAGCTCGGTGTGGCTATCAACCTCGATAACCTTTCTTCTCTGCAAAAGTTTGGTGAAAAATATAAGGGTACTTACCCATGCGGCCTTCGCCTGAATCCAAACATTATGGCTGGTGGAAATATTAAGATTTCCACAGGCCATAGTAATTCGAAATTTGGCATCTCTGTTCTTCAGCTTTCCGAAATTCTGGAACTCGTAAAGAAATATGGTTTGAAGATCAGCGGACTTCATATCCACACGGGATCAGACATCAAAGAAACGGAAGCGTTCTTAAAAACGGCCGAGACCCTTTTCGAAACGGCTGTTCATTTTCCAGACCTGAAGTTCATTGATTTTGGCAGTGGATTTAAAGTTGCGTATAAGGATGACGATGCCGTGACCAATGTGGAGGAACTTGGTAATAAACTGGCGAATGCTTTCAACGTGTTCTGTAAAAGTTATGGGAGAAAACTTGAGCTTTGGCTCGAACCGGGAAAATTTCTGGTGAGTGAGTCAGGCACCTTTCTAACACAGGTGAATGTGGTAAAACCTACACCTACCGTGACATTCGTTGGTGTGAATTCCGGACTAAATCATCTGATCCGGCCGATGATGTATGACTCGTATCATCACATCGTGAATGCATCTAACCCAACCGGCCCCGAAAAAAAATATACGGTGGTTGGATACATCTGCGAGACGGATACCTTCGGCAGCGACAGACCGTTGAATGAGGTTCGTGAAGGAGATGTGCTGGCCTTTAAAAATGGAGGTGCCTATGGCTTTTCGATGTCGTCAAACTATAATTCCCGGCCCCGTCCTGCAGAAGTTTTAATCATTAATGGGGAAGCAAAACTGATCCGCGAACGCGAAAAACCGGAAGATCTTCTCCGGGGGCAGGTAGAGGTAGCAATCTGATTGAAGCGATTGCTGCCATTCATATCAGTTCGCCAACTTTTTTGATCAAGACTTCGTTACTTTAGCGCAGAATTATTTTCTATGCTGAGAAACGTATTTGCCTGTTTTCTTCTACTCATTGCTTTTTCTTCTACATCGCAGGTCCTGAAGCCTGGAAAACTTGAAGCTGAAAAAATAACAAAGACCGTCAGGGTCGGAGATGTTATTGATCTGGTTTTCAATGCCACCATCGATGATACCTGGTATATGTATTCGGTTGGGTTTCCGGATTGTGGCCCGATCCCCATGACCATTACGTTTGAAAAGAATTCATCCTTTGAGTTGGTGGGAGATCTGATTGGTGTCAATCATAAGGTGAAGCACGACAAAGCATTTGACTGTGACGTTCATATTTTCGAAGGTAAAGGCAAGTTCATCCAGAAGATCAAGGTGCTTTCTCCGGATCTTAAAATAGTCGCCACTTACGATGGACAGGTGTGTACAAATGTTGATGGTAAATGCGTTCCCATTGGCGGAGAGCTGGTCTTTGATGCCATTAAGGTGGAAGGCAAAGCGATTAAGCAGGAAACAAAACCGGTAATTGAAGAACCTAAAAAAAACGAAACAGCAGCCATTGAAATTATTGACACTACCAGGACACAGGAGCCACAGGCAACTGCACAGACCTGGGGCGAAGTAAAGGGACCGATTCTTGATCCCGCACTGGTTAAAGAAGACCCAAGACAGAATTCCTTTCTTGGTTTTTTTTTGCTGGCGTTTATAGCGGGCTTGGCGGCCTTACTCACACCTTGCGTGTTCCCCATGATTCCAATGACGGTTAGCTTCTTCACGCAAGGAAGAACAAAAGCGCAGGCCCTGATCTATGGACTCTCTATTATCTTGATCTATACGTTGATTGGCGCTGCGATAGCACCACTCATGGGACCTGAGACCGCAAACCATCTGTCAACCGAATGGATACCTAATATTATTTTTTTCATAGTGTTCATTGTGTTCGGGCTTTCATTTTTAGGACTATTTGAAATCGCTTTACCGGGTACGTTCATTAACAAAGTGGATCAGCAGGCTGAGAAGGGCGGATTGGTTGGTGTATTCTTTATGGCATTTACCCTTGTCCTTGTTTCATTTTCCTGTACAGGTCCATTGGTTGGAAGTATCCTCGTGTCATCTGCCGGTGGACAATTTCTCAAACCTATTGTAGGGATGTTTGCTTTCTCATTAGCGTTTGCTATTCCCTTTACCTTGTTTGCTTTTTTCCCAGGCTGGTTAAATACATTGCCAAAATCTGGTGGCTGGCTGAATTCCGTGAAAGTGGTTTTGGGTTTTGTTGAGATTGCTTTGGCTTTCAAATTTTTGAGCATAGCCGATCAGGCCTTCCATTGGAGAATTCTCGATCGTGAAATAAACATTGCTATCTGGGTTGTTATCGTAACACTTATTGGTCTGTACCTGATGAAAGCTTTTCGGTTGCCTGGTGATACCGGTAAAGATGCAGAAGACAAACGTGTAAGCGTTCCACGACTCGTTCTCGCCATGATATCATTTACGTTTGTAGTATACCTCATACCGGGAATATGGGGAGCGCCTTTAAAAGCATTGGCGGGATACCTTCCTCCAATGTATACCCATGATTTTAATTTGATCTCCACTGATAACGGAAAACGAAATGCAATCTGTGATGAACCGAAGTATGCTGAGTTTCTGCATTTGCCTCATGGTATAAACGGATACTTTGATTACAAGGAAGCTCTGGCGTGTGCAAGGCAACAGAATAAACCCATATTCATTGACTTCACCGGTCATGGCTGTACCAATTGCCGGGAGATGGAAGCTGTGGTGTGGTCTGACCCACAGGTGTTAGAGCGATTGAAAAATGACTTTGTAGTAGTGGCCCTCTATGTTGATGATAAAACGGAATTGCCGGAGAGTGCCTGGTATACATCGAAGTATGACAATAAAATAAAAAAAACCATCGGCAAGCAGAACGCAGACCTTCAGATTGCAAACCTGAATAACAACGCTCAACCCTTTTATGTGTTGGTGGGAAAAGACGAGAAGGTGTTAGTCACACCTTATGGTTATGATAAAGACGTAACCAGGTTTGTTAAATTCCTGGACGAAGGAAAGAGTAAATTCAAGTCCCTTTACTGAGTCACTCTTTTTCGTCAAGGTGAAGCCGGTGGAAGAACCGGTGAACCAGAGGTGAAAGAAACATGGCCACAATACTTAGGAAAGCCACTCCGCTGAAAATAGCATAGAGGGAAGCAAACCATTTGGCGGCATCATTCTTTAACGGATCGACAGGTCCCATTCCTGTAAGGATCATAGCAGCATTCACCAGGGCGTCTGTCCACGGCAGCTCATTAAAGTAGTGATATCCTGCTATTCCGATACCGAGTGATACACCCAGAAAAATTATAGTAAGGCTGGTGTAATTGATCAGCCGCCAGTAAAATTTTCTGGCGGGAAGTAGTTTTTCAGAGCGATGCTCAAATGCCATACTATCCGATTTGGTTGAATAAACTCAATGCTTTTGCCAGATCAACATTCCCACCGGTTATGATTATCCCTACCTGTTTGTTTTGAAATTTGTTTTTTGATTTCAACACTGCGGCCAACGGAACAGCACCCGATGGTTCAACGACAATCTTCATTCGTTCCCACATGAACTTCATGGCGCTTATAATTTCAATTTCACTCACGGTAATCACCTCCTGAACATATTCATGGATGATGGGAAATGTTTTTGTGCCGAGGGAAGTAAGCAATCCGTCTGCCACAGAGTTTGATTGACTCGGTTCGATCTTGCCACTTTTCATGGAACGAAAGGCATCATCAGCCTGTTCGGGTTCAGCAGCAAGCACAATGGTCTGCGGAGAAAAATACCGGGTCGACATGGTTGTGCCGCTCAGCAATCCTCCGCCACCCACAGGTGCTATGAGGTAATCCAAAGCCTGAACATCTTCGAACAGCTCTTTGGCTGCTGTTGCCTGCCCTGTCATTACATCATAATTATTGAACGGATGGATCTCGGTTGCGCCCGTTTTTTGGATGATGTCAGACACACCTTTTTCGCGCGCTGCAAGGGTTGGTTCACATTCAATGATAGTTCCACCATAACCCAGCACACCCCGTTTTTTAATTTCCGGAACGTTATTCGGCATTACAATATAAGACGGAACACCAATGATCTTTGCTGCCCTGGCCAGGGCTTGCCCGTGGTTTCCGGATGAATGTGTAACCACACCTTTATCCCGGGCTTCCGGGGTGAGTGATAGTATTGCATTCATCGCCCCACGTGCCTTGAAAGCCCCGATCTTTTGAAAATTTTCACACTTGAAGAAAAGCCTGGCTCCTGTTTTTTCATCTACACCTGCAGAAGTCATTACCGGAGTCCGATGAATGTAGGGCTTGATTTTTTCGTGTGCTGACGTGATCGAGTCTTTAGTAATAGGAGGCTGCATAAAGAGGGGAATAAAATCCGGTTACACAAAGTACGCAAAGATGATGTAAAGGTTCACGAAGAGATTCAAACAACATCTTTGAAGTACTCTGGTGTCTTCGTGACTAAGTATTGCACTTTGCCACCAAGACACCAGGGCACGAAGTCACAAAACGAATGCTATAGCTTCTCTAAAATGAATTCAGTCATCATGGTGATCAGGTGAAAACGCTTTTTCGGATTACGGATACCGTGAGGCTCATCCGGATAATAGAATGAACGGAATTGTTTTCCGGCAAGGATCAATGCATCCTCTAACGCAACTGAATTCTGGAAATGTACATTGTCATCCCCTGTTCCATGAATCAACAGGAAACTACCCTGAAGCTTATTGGCATAAGTGGTAGGTGAGTTGTCATCATATCCGCTGGCGTTATCCTGAGGACGCTGCAGGAAACGTTCAGTATAAATATTGTCGTAGTATCGCCAGTTGGTTACGGGTGCTCCGGCAATACCCATTGTGTATGTACCAGCACCTTTCGTCATCACCAGTGAAGTAGTATACCCTCCATAGCTCCAGCCATAAATACCTAACCGGTTGTCATCAACATAGTCGAGGCTTGCCAGAAATTTTCCGCCAGCTACCAGATCTTCAGTTTCCAGCTTGCCCAATTGTTTATAGGTTTGTTTTGTAAATTTTTCTCCACGGAATCCGGTACCGCGTGTATCGAGTATAGCAACAATATATCCTTTCTGCGTAAGCATCTGGAACCACGGGTCTGTGGCAAACGTATTGCGAACATTAGCGGAACGCGGACCGCTATACTGAAAAACAAAAAGGGGATATTGTTTTGATGCATCAAAGGTTGCAGGCTTCAGCATATAACCATCCAGTGTTGTAGTTCCATCACCTGCTTTACAGGAAAAGAATTCTTTGTTCACAAAACCATATTCCTGAATGGTAGTTTTGAAAGCCTGGTTGTTTTCAAGAACCTTGATCAGGGAATTGCCTTTGGATTTATACAAGCTTACCTGCAAAGGCTCTTTCGAATTCGAGTGGTAATCAATGTAGAATTGGTAATCATTGCTCATATTGATTACATGTGTTCCTTCTGCTTTGGAGAGTTTAGTCTTTTTCGATCCATCCAACCCAATAGAATAAAACTGCTGATCGAGGTATTTTCCTTCGGTAGATAAGTAATACACAAGCTTGTTCTTTTCATCCACGCCTAACAATTCGGTTACCTCCCAGTCACCGGTTGTGATTTGTTTCACCAGTGTACCGGCAAGGGTGTAGAGATAAAGGTGTTTGTATCCGCTCTTTTCGCTGGAATAAATGAATTGTTTCCCATCACTCAGGTAGATGAGATCATCACAGTAATCAATGTCCACATACGTATCGCTGGTTTCCGTCAGAATGACCTGCGATTTTCCGGAGATAGCATTTGTGTGAAGAATCTCCATTTTGTTTTGTAAACGATTCATCCTGCGGATAGAAAGCACAGATGGATCTTTCGTCCAGGTGATCCGGGGGATATAGATATCTTTCTCTGCACCAATATCAGCTTTTACTTTTTGTTTGCTGGAAAGGTCATAGAACCAGATATCAACAACGGAATTGGCTTCTCCGGCTTTTGGGTACTTGTAAGTGTATAGCTCAGGATATAACTGTCCTTTGTTCCACTTCTGGAGCGTATATTCCTTTACCTGCGATTCATCAAAGCGGTAGTAAGCCAGCTTCTTTCCATCGGGTGACCATTGAAAGGCCTGCGCGAAAGTGAGCTCTTCCTCATACACCCAGTCGGTGCTGCCATTGATGATATGATTGAATTTACCATCATCTGTTACCTGCACTTCTGACCAGTCTCCCAGCGTTACATAAAACAGATTGTTAGCGCGGGTGAATGCCACCTTAGAACCATCAGAAGAAAATGTTGCGTACGATTGCTTGCCACCCTGTGAAAGTTTGTGGATGGTTTTCGTGGCCAGGTCGTAAACAAAATATTCGGCTGTAAATGACCTTCGGTAAATATTGGCAAACTCAGTTTGAATCAGGATTTTCTTTTCATCACTGCTGAACGTATATCCCTGAATTTCAATTTGTGGATTTAAGGAAGCTCCATCCAGAATGGTTTCCACAGCTTGACCGGTTGTGATGTTATATTTTACAATTTTATTTCCCTCCTGTGTAGAATAAAATTTTCCATCGTTCATCCAGTTAATACCGCGCACGGTTTTCTGAACAAAGGTGGGCTTGGTAGTGAAATCTTCAATGGTGATTTGTTTTTGCGCAGCACAACACCAGGCCATTGCGCAAAAAAGCAGCGTAAGTATAAACTTCATATGTAGTATAGGTTAATGTATTCGAGAGCGGTAATGGTAAAATTATAAATAAAATGTCCGATGATTCCGTACCATAAGGTATTGTACTTGCTACGGAGGAGGGCGAAGGCTATGCCAATCGGTATCAAATAGAATAATCCGAGAAAGGCCAGGTGCATTATTCCGAATAATACCGCGGTGATATATACGGTTGCATCTTTGGGAGCAACTTCCTGAATGTTGTTGAAAAGAAATCCACGGAAAGCCACCTCTTCAAAAATAGCCGGTTGAACGCAAACGAATAGAATAGCATAGAGTTCCGGATGGCTGGTTCCCATAAATATTCCATAGCTGTATGAGGTGTCATCAAACAAAGCCAGGTTTATCAGGTCTGCGATGTAATAGCCGGCTACTGCTCCCGCAATGCAGCCGGCTATTACTTTTAGTATGATTGGAATCTGTACCGATCTCACTGAAAATAAAGGTGCGAGGGATTTGGAAAAATAGAACCAGAAGAATAGAACCAGAATTACATCTACAACTGTAACAATAACGAGGCTTTCAAAGGAGTCATCAAACAACGATGTTAGCTTGTAGACAGCAAGTATTATAAGCGTTAGAAAGTAATAGACGAATGATGGAGCCAGCGTCTGGATTACATCTGAATTTGTGCTTTGTTCTTCTTCGTCTATTTTAATTCCGCATGACGGACAGAATATGGCATGCTGAGCCAATCCCACTCCGCATGAATTGCACTTTCTTTCTGATGGGGATTCTTCATTCGGAAAAGATTCAATCTGTTCCACCCGCACGACCTTTATATTGATTCATTTCTTTCATGAGCTTTTGTGCTTCAGAGGCAGATTGAATACCCTTTACAAAAGCACCGATAAAAATTACTTTCCAAAGAATGCCACTGATGAGTGTAGACGGCTCAACAATTGCGTTGACGATCTGCAGCGTGATGTAAATAATAAAACACGTAAGTATTGCACCGAAAGGATTGGTACTTGCCCAAAATGCCAGAATTATATAAAGTACGCAGATGACCATATTAACGACCATCGTTGGCATGTCGTCATTTACAAGCCCCGCAACTAATCCAAAAATAAATGTAAAGCCCGCCAGGACATAGATTATAAGTTTGGCCTTGTCAATCTTGTCTTGTGCTTCTTTCAGTGAAAGACGAGTATTCATCACTTTCCCTTTGTATTGGGTCTTTTCGTCTTCGGTGCCGTTAACCGGGAATCCGCAACGGGTACAAAATTTTTCGGTCGATACTTGTGCGTTACAATTATCACAGGTAGAATAGCTGATCAACGGATCGGTGGCTTCCATAGGTTCGGTTTAGGTTTGGGTGCCAATGTAGCGGATATGAAGAATAATAGCCAAGCAATTGCCAGCATCTTTTATTAATGCAGTTTAAGGTGAATATTTGTCGCCATGCATGAAGTGGACATCATAATTGTTGGTGCCGGCCCAATCGGATTGGCCTGTGGTATTGAGGCCAAGAAAGCCGGACTTACCTATGTAATCATTGAAAAAGGCTGCCTGGTAAATTCACTGTTCAATTATCCACTAAACATGACGTTCTTCTCTACATCAGAACGCCTGGAGATTGGTGAGGTACCTTTTATTTCACATCAATCCAAGCCTAACCGTTTTGAAGCCCTGGAGTATTACCGCAGGGTATGTACCAGCTGGCAATTGAATGTGAAGTTATATGAAGAGGTAAAATCAATTTTGCCTGGAGAAAAACGTCATACCGTAACTACCACCAAAGGAGTTTATTCAGCCCGGTCGGTCATTCTTGCACTGGGATTTTACGATCTGCCTTACCTGCTTCATGTACCGGGTGAAGATCTGCCGAAAGTAAAACACTATTACGATGAACCTCATCCTTACTATGCACAAAAAGTTCTGGTGGTAGGCGCTGCCAACTCAGCTGTAGATGTAGCGCTTGAAACCTGGCGAAAAGGTGCTGAGGTAACGATGGTAATTCGCGAAGATTCTATTCGCGATAGTGTTAAGTACTGGGTAAAACCGGATATCGAAAACCGGATAAAGGAAGAATCCATCAAGGCGTATTTCAAATCGGAGGTGATCAGGATCACACCTGAAACGGTAGAGATTAAAACTCCGGAAGGAATCAAAACCCTGGCGAATGATTTTGTTCTGGCCATGACAGGTTATCAGCCACCGTTTGAATTTATGAAAGCCAGCGGAATCACTTTTCACGATGACGAATTTCACACACCGGTTTATAATGAAGTGACAATGGAGACCAATGTTGCCGGACTTTATCTGGCGGGTGTAGTGTGCGGAGGATTGAAAACCAACAAGTGGTTCATTGAGAACTCACGGGTTCACGCAGAGATGATCATAAAAAATATTCGGGCGCAGGCCTGAGCCTGTTACTATATTTCTCCGCGCAATGATTTACTGATAACTTCAGCCTTGCCGTGAACCTGAAGCTTACGATAGATATTCTTGATGTGAAAGCGTACGGTCTCAATGCTGATGTCCATACGGTCGGCAATAAGTTTATAGCTCAGCCCGTCAACCAGGCCAACAACAATTTCTTTTTCCTTGGCAGACAAGGGTGATTCAACCTCTTTCTTCTTGTTGGGCTGACCAAAGTATTCAATAACTTTTCGGGCAATCTGAGGTGACATGGGAGAACCTCCCTTCGCCAGCAGTTCAATACCTTCTTTGATCTCATCCAGGGGAGTATTCTTCAACAGATAGCCCGTGGCTCCGGCACACAGTGAGTCGAAAATTTTCTTGGGATCATTGTAAACGGAAAAGACAATGATGTCAACATTCGGAAATTTTTCTTTAATGATCTTCATTCCTTCAATGCCTGACATGCCGGGCAACCCCAGATCCATGATCAGCACATTGGGCACGGTGGTCTGGCTCAGGTTCTTCAGAAATTCTTCGACTGACCCATATGACCAGTCACATGCAAAATTATCCTGACGGTTCAGGTACGTCTGAACGCCATTGCGGATTTGCTCATCGTCTTCAATAATACCTACAAGAATCATACTGCAAAGTAAAGAAATGAAGGATGGCTTGATACGGCCACCCTTCGGGAATCAAACATATATTTTAAAAATGATATCGGAATCCAATGGTAGCCGGCATGAATGAATTTAATCCCAGGGTGAAGGTGGTTTGTTCATCATCATCGGCATCTTTATCCGGATCTTCCTTCG
Source organism: Ohtaekwangia sp. (assembly GCA_036503775.1). GTDB lineage: Bacteria > Bacteroidota > Bacteroidia > Cytophagales > Cyclobacteriaceae > Ohtaekwangia. Next base: position 21,733 of record DASXWH010000139.1, on the reverse strand, counting down.
TATAGGCGATGCCGCGGAAGCCTAATTCAAGGGCCCAATGCTCATTTAAGAAATATGCAAAGCCGGGTGAAATGGAAATGTCAAGACCGCCTGATTTTGTTTCATCGTCAACACCATCATATGAAGTTTTACCGGAAATAAAAAGCGCAGTGAACTGACCATAGAATGCAAAACTTTCATTGGTGGTGTGTACATAGTAACGGGCCAGGGGTCCTACTACAAAACCGGTTGTTTCTTCATCATAGAAATTAAGATTTTCTGATTTGGAACTGAGGTATCCAACAGCTACGCCAACCATAACGTTATCAGAAACGAAGTATCCGAAGGTAGGCATAATTGAAAAGTCAGTTTGTTTTCCATCATCGCCTTCATAACCACTCAGGCCGGATTCGCTGGTATAATTTATACCGCCACCAATGGCTTTTGTTCCCGACACAGTTTGCGCATAACTCATGTACACCAGGGTGACACATGTCAGTGTGAATAGGATTTTTTTCATAAAGGGTATTTTTTTATAAAGCTACTCGGCTATATCGGTAGCTTCAACACCATGAATATGGGGTTGGTCGATCTTAAGGTGCGAGGATCTTCAGCCTGACAGAACTAAGTGTGACTTTAGCCGGAAGCCATCCCAGCCATTCACCATCGGCTTCGATAGCACATTTAGCGGTTGACGTAAATTCTATAGAAGAAGCTTTACGATACGATACCTCCGGAAGATCAACCTTTCTGCCCTTCTTCAATTCATTGGAATAGCGGATGAAATCCAGCACCGAAATATCTCCGCAGATAAAGGCGTCAAAGATCTGATCGTCAGGTTTTGCATCCGGAGCAATGCATAAACCATGACCATAGAATTTTCCATTGGCTATGGCCAGTGACCGGATCTTGCCTTTCCAGATCCAGTCAGGCGTAGTTGCCGTAATGTCCTTTGTTTTGTAGGTAGCGAATGTAGCCAGGATGGCCATATAATACGCTGCTGCAGAACCCAGTGGCCTCCCACTGTTATTCAGTTTACTTACCACTTCAGGACCCATGCCGATGTCAGCCACGTTGATGAAGTAGCTCTTTCCTCTACCTGAATCGGTAGTGAAGTCTACCTCTCCTACGTCAATAGTACGTGGATTGAAATTCCGCAGCAGGAAAATCAATTGGTCTGCGTGCGATACGATATGAAAGCTGCGGGCAAAATCATTGCCGGTGCCTACCGGGAACACAGCAAACACAGGAAGATTAGTATGGGTTTCCCGTTCCTGCAGCATTCCGTTTACAACCTGGTGCACGGTTCCGTCTCCACCGGCAGCAAGGATTACATCAAAACGCTTGTCAACCGCTTTTGAGGCGAGCTTAACGGCATCGTTCTTCGATCGTGTCTCAAAGACCTCAACCCGGGCATGTTCACTTATGGCCGGGAATACATGACGAAGAAAATGTTTCTTTTCGAGGGAAATGCCATTGAGGATGACAGCAATCCTGAGCATTGAGCAGTAAAGAAATTACTTACAGTTTTTTTTGATCACGGCTTTAACTGCTGTTGATCCCAGTTCCTCCGCCCGTTTGAAATCGAGGCAGGCATCATACTTATTGTTCATGGTGAGTTTCACCAGTCCACGCTGAAAGTACGTTTCCGGATCTGACGGATAGAGCTCAATGGATGAAGAGTAATCTTCAACGGCTCCGGAATAATCTTCTTTTTCGGTTTTGCTCAACGCACGATTATCATAGTAAACCGGATTGGTTTCGTCAAGCTCAATGGCCTTGGTGTAATCGGCAATGGCACCATCGTGGTCTTCGAGACTGTACTTCACAAAACCACGGAGGTTATACGTTTCGGGATCCTGGGCATCCAGTTCAATAGCTTTGTTGTAATCTTCCAGTGCACCCTTGAAATTTTCCTTAGCATTTTTTGCCAGTGCACGGTTCTCATACATCAGTGCATCCTTGGGCTCAAGCTTGATCCCCTGATCGTAATCTGCAATGGCTAAATCCAGGTTGCCTGTGTTATAGTAGGCAACTCCCCGGTAGTTGTATAGTGTGGGATCATTTTTATCCAGCTCAATAGCTTTTGAATAATCATCAATGGCGCTGATGAATTCACCCAGATCGGCCTTTACAACACCGCGGTTGAAATACTTGTCTGCATCAGCCGGCCCAAGCTCTATGGCTTTTGAAAAATCAAAATAGGCGCTCTGTAATTCCTCGAGATTGTATTTAGCAAGACCACGATTGGTGTACGCTTCGGTAAACTTGCTGTTGAATCGGATCGCTTTATCAAAATCGGCAATGGCACTTTCATCATCACCCAAAATCATCTTGGCTTCGCCACGGTTATTAAGCGCTTCGGCAAAGGTTGAGTCAATTTCTATCGCACTGGTATAGTCACCGATAGCGCCATAAAAATCGTCAAGGCCGATGCGTGCCGTTCCACGAAGGTTGAGTGCCAGTTTGTTTTTGGAATTGGCATCGAGAATTTTAGTCAGATCTGCTTTGGCCCCGGCAAAATCATTGGCCTGAATTTTTTTTCGAATCGGTTCAAGCTGGTCCTGCGCAATAAGGGAGGTGGTTATGGATATCAGCAGAACAGACAGAATGAGTAAAGCAAATTTTTTCATGGACGGATTTAAATGACACGCCAATTTAAAATAAAAACTATGGAAATAACTGATCAGTTAGCAGAATTCAGACCTGTTCGAATTCCTTCGTCTTGAGCAGTGCTCTGTCTGTATAGTCATTTTTGCCTTCTATCCTCTTTTGGTAATGAGATAATAGCTTTCCCGGTATTTTCGCCAAAACAATTTTGCAATGAGAAGTATTATAGCCTGCTTGTTGATGCTCAGTTTTATTGCTGGTAATGCGCAGGAGAAGCCCCTGGAAATGAAGATGGACTTTGAGGAGTATGATCCGCCATCTACTCTGGTTGTTCCTGAACATCACATTAAACGCGCTAAGTACCCGTTCATTGATGTGCATAATCACCAGTTTAACATGACAAGCCAGGATCTGAATCAGCTTATGGCGCAGATGGACGAGCTTAACATGCAGGTCATGGTCAACCTGAGTGGCCGTGGTAGGGGCAGCACAGAACACCTGGATAAGTCCCTCGAGAATGTAAAGAAGACCAATTCAAAGCGGTTCATTGTTTTCACCAATATGGATTTTGCTGCTATTGATGATCCTGAGTGGCAAGGCCGTATGCTCAAACAGCTTGAAGATGATGTAAAGAAAGGAGCGAATGGTTTAAAGATCTATAAGAGCCTGGGGATGTTCACCACCGATAGTAAAGGTAATCGGGTTCATATTGATGATCCCCGCATTGATCCCATTTGGGCGAAGTGCGGTGAACTGGGTATTCCGGTTTTAATCCATGCGGCAGACCCTAAACAATTCTGGCAGCCTATTGATAAGAACAATGAACGCTGGCTTGAACTTAAACTTCATCCTGGCAGAAGACACGATAGTGATCCGGTTTCGTGGGAGACGATTATTGCCGAACAACATAATATATTCCGAAAACACCCCAAGACTAAATTTATCAATGCACACCTGGGATGGTACGGCAGTGATTTAAAGAAACTCGCAACGTTAATGGATCAGTTTCCCAACATGTATTCTGAAATCGGGGCGGTCATTGCTGAATTAGGAAGGCAACCGAGAGCAGCACGTGAATTTCTGATCAGGTATCAGGATCGTGTCATGTTCGGCAAAGATTCATGGGTGCCGGAGGAGTATGAAACGTATTTTCGCGTGCTTGAAACAGCGGATGAATATTTCCCTTACCACAAGCGATACCATGCTTTCTGGCGGATGTATGGACTTGATCTGCCGGATGATGTGTTGAAAAAGATCTATTACAAGAATGCCTTGAAAGTAATTCCCAATATTGACGCCAGCCAATTTCCGAAATAACTCTTCGTGCTTCTCTTTGTGCCCTCGTGGCGAGAATGTTTTGACACGAAGACACGAAGTAGCATGTGGTTCATGTTTCCACCAATGTAAATTCTATATTTGGAGCTCAATAAAAAACTATGGTTACTCCGGAAAGTGTAAATGAGCTGATCAGGAACAGACGTTCTGTTTTTCAACAACAGTATAGTGGTGAAAAAGTTGATGATAACATCGTACAACAAATGCTGGAGAATGCCAACTGGGCACCCACGCATAAGTTAACCGAGCCGTGGCGCTTTATTGTTTTTACTGGAGAAGGTATAAATCGATTGGCGGAAGCACAGGCCGTGGTCTATAAACAAGTAACTGAAGGGGATGGAACATACAAGGAAGAGCGTTACCAGAATTTATTAACCAAGCCCATGCTTTCGTCACACATTATTGCTGTAGCCATGAAACGTGATGAAAAAAAATCGGTACCACAGGTTGAAGAAGTGGGAGCGGTATTTTGCGCCATCCAAAACATGTATCTCACCGCTACTGCATATGGCATAGGGTGTTACCTGAGCACCGGAGGAATTACATATTTTGAAGAAGCAAAGGCTGCCTTTGGTCTTGGTGCTGATGATTTACTTCTTGGATTTTTACACATCGGAATGACCAAAGGTGAATTGCCGGCCGGAAAGCGAAAATCCATTGATGAGAAAGTTATCTGGGAGCGTTGACCTTTCTACCTACCAGGTAGATCATTCGATTGATGGTTTCACCTGCAATGATCTCAATATGATTTCGACTAAACAGGTTTTCAACGAGTTGTTGGTTGAGCCTTAGTTTAGGATAACTGCTTACCTTCTGAATCCATGTTCCGTCTCTGTGTTCATGGAAAATATCATGAACGATTACGCGATCAGGGAAGTATTCCAGAAAACAAGTCAGAATTCTTTTTTCATCACTGCGAACCGGAATAAAGCGCTGATCTCCGGTAAGTTCATGGGTAAGATCACGAAAGGACACTACGAATTTTCCATTTACATCGAGGTGGTCACTTACCTGTTGAACTAGCTTTTCTACCTGGTCAACACTTTCAAGGTGTGTTAAAGTGTCACCCATGCACGTGATGATCTCAGCTTTATCCGAATTATGTTCAAGATACCTCAGGATGTCCTCTTGAACACACCGGATGGAAAGTGTACCGGCACGGCCTTGAAGATCTGTCAGAAGGTTTTTGGTGAAATCAACGGCTGTTACATGATAACCTAATTTAGCGAGTGATATAGCCTGCAGTCCATGACCAGCTCCCAGATCAATCGCATGCTCACGCGTTGCGGAGATTATGTTGTGTTTCCGTAGAAAAGCCTCCTGTATTTGCTGTGCTTCATCAAACGAACCTATCATCCAGGCATAAAAATGGCTGAGGTGATTATCATAATGATCTTTTAACTTCATCTTGTCGAAATTGCACGATAATTGGACTAAACGCAACGGTTACTAACGGGGTTATTTAATAGATTCAATCAAAATTACCACCTCATGAAATAACCATGCAGAGCTGCCTGGTGTATTCCATGTGACATTAAAACAATTATCAACACATGAAAAAAATTAATGTTTTAGTTGTATGTGTACTGCTCTGCTTCACGGCACAAGCTCAGGTTGTAGGCAAAATGTTTCCGGCCATGGAAGCTGAAACCGTAGAGGACAAAAAAGTGAAGCTCCCTGATGATGTAAAAGGAAAATTTACACTGCTTGGTCTGGCCTACTCCAAAAAATCAGAAGACGAATTGAATTCATGGTTTCAACCTGTGTTTGAGAAATTTGTACAGAAGACAACAGGTTTGATGTCTGGGTTCGGATATGACGTCAACGTTTATTTTGTTCCGATGTTCACCGGTGTAAATGCTGCCGCAACCGGAACAGCCAAACGAAAGGCAATCAAGAATGTAGATCCTCAGCTACTACCCTACATTTTATTTTACAAAGGTGAATTGAAACCCTATAAGGAAGCCCTGGATTTTGAGAAAAAGGATGTTCCGTATTTCTTTGTTCTGGATGCGGATGGAAAGATCGTCTATGCTACTTCAGGCAAATATTCTGCTGACAAAATGGATAAAATTGAATCGGTAATGGAGTAATAATATATTTCGATACCTGATAATTGGCGGCTTAATTTTACCTTTAAGCCGCCAATTTTATTTTCATGCAATTACTCCTTCTGGCCCTGGCACCTGGTGCAGCCATAGCATTATACATTTACCTTAAGGACAAACACGAACGTGAACCGCTTCACCTCTTACTGATCAGTTTTCTGTATGGAGCGTTAAGCACACTGGTTACACTCGCCATTAGCTGGCCGGTGCAAATGTTGATTCTTACGAAAGAAGAGAACGTAGTTCACCAGTTTGTAAATGCCTTCTTTAAAGTAGCACTGATTGAGGAGTTCAGTAAATTCTTTTTTGTAAGATTCATTCTCTATCGCAACAAGAATTTTAACGAGCCTTTCGATGGAATTGTATATGCCGTTATGGTAAGTATGGGATTTGCTACACTTGAAAATATCCTGTATGTTTTTCAATACGGAGCCATGACTGGTTTTCTGCGCATGTTCACAGCTGTTCCCGCTCACGCGACATTTGGTGTGATGATGGGATACTTTTTAGGCAAGGCCAAATTTACCCATCGTAAAGGTCTTTGGTTTAGTGTGCTGGCGCTTGTTTCAGCCACTGTTTTCCATGGCTCGTATGATTATTTCTGGTTCATCTCTTATGTACCCGGAATCTGGCTTGGTGCTATTATTTCATTGATCGTAGGATTTGTATTGGCCAGGAAGGCTATTCGACTGCATCAGCAGGCATCACCATTTATACAAATCAATCAACCACCTGTTCCTGTACCTGAAAAGCAGGATGAAGATTCCTCTACTCCTTGATCTTCCGGATCACCGGACCTTTTTTAAAGTATCCTTTTTTTATCAGACCCATGAGTTCCTTTGGCGATGGGTCAATCAGATAAAGCTTGTCCTCGCTTAAAATGACAGAGTCAATTTTTATCTCTTGTGACAGATCTTTTAGTAACGAATTAAACTTTGCGTTTTCACTTTCCATGCTCATGATGGTGATACTCCCGTCTTTGTCCCGTTTTAGAATCCGCAGAAACCACTGGGGGTCATCCTTAACATTTATAAAGTAATATCCCTTATACTGTTTTAGAACAAGCTTGTCACCCAGATTGCCCTTGTCATCATCATCGGTAAAATAGTAGCCGGTTGATTGAATGATCAACGTATCCTTTACAGAGCCGTCATCTTCAGGAAGCGGATATCTTCCCATCAGATCTTTTGGAACTGACGAAAGTGATTTTACTCCTTTGGGCTGTGGTTCCCGGTAGGTAATTTCAGTACAGCCAAACAATAAGGGAAAAAGCGCAACAAAGAGGATATTTTTCATAGTAATGAAGATAACGATAAATATTCTTAGGGATACTGCTGATCAGGTAAGCACTTGTGCTTAAACTGGTAAAAATTATCTTTAGATGAATTTTAAGACATGTCTAAACGATCCATCTCTGAAGATTGGGCTGCCGTATTTTGTGCAGCGCTTCTGATCATCCTGGCGCTGGCAGGTATAAAACCAACACTACCTTCTTTTTCATGGAAAGATTTTTCAGACCTGACATTGATTTTTAATGCGGACGCAATCAGCAAACTTTCCTTTCTGTTTATAATCATGGCAGGTATAGTAGTAGTGGGTTTAATATTGCGGGGTGAGTCATTTCGTTTCTCAAACTTGCTGGGATACCTGGCTATTTTTCTGATCACCGTATTCGCCAACATTGTTACCGGCAATAGCGGTGTAAAAAACCTCGGACTGGAAATTGTATTGTTTAGTTTACTCCTCGGATTGTTTATCTCCAATGTTTTGCGTGTGCCTGAATGGATAACACCCGTGATACAAACCGAATTCTATATCAAGATCGGATTGGTGCTCCTCGGCTGTGGTATAATTTTCGGAGACATTCTTCAGGCTGGGGCACTGGGTCTTATTCAATCTATTGCTGTTGTAGTGGTGGTGTGGCAATTCAGTTTCTGGCTTTGCAAAAAATTTGGCATTGACGATGAGCTCAGAACCATGTTGTCAAGTGCAGTAGCGATATGCGGTGTATCGGCCGCGATTGCCACTGCTGGTGCGATAAAAGGTGATAGTAAAAAGCTTTCATATGTTATCTCGCTTGTGTTGATAACGGCTATTCCCATGATGCTGATCATGCCGTACGTAGCGAAGGCACTGGGTCTTTCAGATGCCGTGGCCGGGGCCTGGCTGGGAGGTACAATTGATACCACCGGAGCGGTTGTAGCGGCCGGTACGGTTTTAGGAGAAGAAGCATTGAAGTATGCAACTGTTGTTAAATTTTCGCAGAATGTGTTATTAGGTTTGGCTGCATTTGTTATTTCAGTCTATTGGACATACTCCAAAAATACCCAACAGGAGAAACCTACTGTACGTGTTCTTTGGGATCGCTTCCCAAAATTTGTGCTTGGATTTATTCTGGCTTCACTTCTGTTTTCATTTGTTCTTTCGCCAGAGACCCTTAATGAAGTGAAGGGTACATTAAAAGGACAGCAGACATTCTGGTTTGCTATGGCTTTCACCTGTATTGGCCTGGAGACTAAATTCGTTGATATTTTCAAACTGGATAACGGAAAACCAGCCTATGCTTTTCTGATCGCGCAGTTTTTCAATATCGTCTTTACATTGGCTATAGCCTGGCTGGTTTTCAACTGATGTCAGGGATATTAGATAACTATAACAGGCTTCACCATTAGATTCCTTCAGCGACAAACACCCGTTTAACACGTTCACTGGTGTTTGTCAGAATTTCGTACGGAATAGTTTTTATGGAATCAGCTACTTCCTGAATAGGAAGTTGGGCTCCGAAAATAATTACTTCATCACCTTCCTGAGCAGGTATCCCGGTAATATCAATCATAGTCATATCCATACAGACATTGCCAATAACAGGAACACGCCTGCCATGAATAAGTACGTTGCCTGCGCCCCGGCTAAATGCGCGACTGTATCCATCAGCATAACCTATCGCGATGGTAGCAATGGTGGTATCTTTTTCAGCAAAACCTTTTCGGCCGTAACCAATGCTTTCACCTTTTTTGATTTGCTTGATCTGAGATATGATGGTCTTTAATGTAGCCACAGGAATAAGCTCATGCGCTCTCTCTTCAGTTGGATCAACCCCATATAATCCGACACCCAGCCGCACCATGTCGAACTGAAGATCTGTTAGTCGTAAAATACCTGGCGAATTGAGAATGTGGTAGATCGGCCTATAGCCTATTTCTTTTGAAATACGATCGGCCTGAGATTTGAACTTTAATGCTTGTTCACGCGAGAAGGCATCATGCACAGATTCATCTGCGCCTGCCATGTGACTGAATATTGAACCGACCTCCAGATTACTATTTGTTTTCAGCATGGCGATTAACTCAGAAAGATCATTCTCATCAAAGCCCAGGCGGTGCATGCCAGTATCAAGCTTGATATGTATCCAACATTTTTTTCGGTCTAAATGTCTCAGTAACGATCGAAGTATTTTAAAACTGTAAACTTCAGGTTCAAGGTTATAATGAAGTATGGTTTGGAAGCTTTCTTCTGAAGGGTTCATGACCATAATCGGAAGTGTAATATTATTCTTCCGAAGTTCAGCGCCTTCATCAGCGTACGCCACGCCCAGATAGTCTACCTTATGATACTGGAGGATATTGGCTACTTCGTTGCTTCCGCTTCCGTAGGCAAATGCCTTAACCATTACCATGATCTTTGTAGAAGGTTTGAGTTTCGATCTGAAGTAATTAAGATTTTGAATTAATGCCCCCAGATTAACTTCCATCACCGTGCCGTGAACCTTTCGCTGTAACCGGTTTACAATGGATTCAAAACCGAAGGTACGGGCGCCCTTTACTAAAATAACTTCATCCTGAAATTGATCAAAAGGGAATTGCGCAAGGAATGTTGAAGTATCCGGAAAGAAATTTGATCCGGGGAAAAGATTTGAATACTGGGTTAGCACTGGCCCAATACCAATGAACCGTTGAATGTTGTTTTTTGAGACAAGGTCAGCGACTTGTTTCGATAGTTCTTCTGCGGATAACCCGGACTCCAGAATGTCTGACAGAATCAAACTTTTCTTCGGCCGCTGATGCTGATGGGAAAGAAACTGTAGACTGATCTCTAAGCCACCCAGATCATTGTTATAGGTATCATCGATCACCTGACAATGATGAATGCCTTCTTTAAGTTCGAGCCGCATGGAAACAGAACGAATGCCCTTAATACCTTCCTTGATAAATTCCTGAGTGTAGCCCAGGTGTAGTAATGTCACGACACAATGAAGTAAATTTTCTATGGATGCGGGATCAGCGAACGGAAATGAGAAACTCAAAACCTTTCCATTAAACCGGATCTCAAAACCTGAATCCTTTTTCCGGATAACTATATCTGCAGAAGAATGGAATCCCCAGGAAAGTTTTTTAATGTTTAGCTTTTCGACAGCACGATCAATTTCTGAATGGTCCTTGCAATAAATGAGTATATCTACCGAACGAAAGAGCGTGATTTTTTCCAGGATTTTTTCTGTGCCTTCGGAAAATCCTTCATCATGAGCCGTACCAATGTTTGTAAAAATCCCAACTGTAGGTTTGATGATAGCTTCCAGTTTGGCCATTTCACCGGGTTTGGAAATTCCGGCTTCAAAAATCCCAATCTGATGATACGGTTGGATCTGCCACAATGAAAGTGGTACGCCAACCTGTGAATTATAACTTCCTGGATTTTTTACAACAACCTTGTCGCGTGATAAGATCTGATAAAGCCACTCTTTGATTATCGTTTTTCCATTGCTCCCTGTAATACCAATGATCGGTAATGTAAAGCCTGACCGGTGATGGCCTGCAATTTTTTGAAGGGCATCAACAGTAGATTCGACTTGTAAGATATTAGCGTCAGTAAGTGTGCCGAGGATTGGTGGCTCCTCAACTATGAACTGACGAACACCCTTATCATATAATTCCTGGATGTATTGATGGCCGTTGTGCCGCTCCCCGGTGATGGCAAAAAAGAGAGTGCCTTGCTGAGTATAAGCTTTGCGACTATCAATAGTCAATAAACTCACGGGATAATCTATTCCGATTTGAAGGATTTTTCCGTTGGTGATTTTTTCGAGTTGTGAGAATTTGATCATTCAGAAAAGCCGTGCACCATTCGGTATTTTTTTGTCAATGCTACTTAAAACCACGTGACCTTGTTCATCCGGAAACCCGGTTATAAGAATCTCGGAAACAAAATTGGCAATTTGTTTCGGAGGGAAGTTAACCACACAGATGACTTGTTTTCCTATGAGCTCATCGGGTTTGTAATGAATGGTTATTTGCGCACTTGATTTGCGAATCCCAAGTTCACCCAGGTCAACCCAGACTTTTAACGAGGGTTTTCGTACCTCCAGAAATGGCTCAGCCTGAACAATAGTCCCGGCCCGAATATCAACTTTTGCAAAATCCTCCCAGCTAATCATATGGCTGTCGATTAAAAACCAGCAAATGCATAAAATTCCTTACATACCCCCAAATACCAAAAGTCGGTTGGCGAAAGAAATGACAATACTGGTTTAATTTTGTACTTTACCGAAACAAAAAATAAAATTCTGGCGTTAATCCCAAGCGCCTGGACCATGAAACGCAGATTAATTTATATCCTGCTTTCCTTCCTGCTCAGCACATTCATCTCTGCTGGGGTGGGTACATTGCGTGCTCAGGATTCCGGTTTCCCTTCCGAAAATAGTTATCCTCCAAGCGAAGAAAGAGTGATTTATTCTCCAGGCGGTGAAGGAGATCCGATAGTTACAACGCCTAAAACACAGCTCAACACGACAAAAGATTCCATTGCAACGATTCGACAGCAACCTCGGGTAAATCCTGCTTCTGAGCCCACAAAAGTAACAAAGCAAGCTCCTGAAGACGATTCTGTACTTTCGTTTAATTTCCTCTACTATATTATCAGGAAGTATAAACTTCAGGATATTATCGATTGATTTCCATTTTTGCTTTATATCTGCTTATTTGCAACGATGTTGCATATAAGGATAGTCGGGCTTTTAGTTTGTTTTATATTCCCAAGGTTACTCCAGGCACAACCCTGCCAATGGAGTTTAAATGGATTTGTAAAGGATATTAATGGGATTGAGCTTACGGGTGCTACTATATGGCTTGATTCGGGTTCAACAGGTGTAATCAGTGATGAGAATGGAGCCTTTCAGTTGAAAGACCTCTGTCAGGGTCGTGTTCAGTTGATAATAAAATTTGTAGGTTATGAAGATGCTATTGTTCAGGTTTCTCTCCCGCTTGATCAGCCTCTTGTCGTATCGCTTAATCCATCTGCACATCTCCTGCATGATGTAATCGTGATCGGAGATCACCTGCAGCAACATGGACTAACCCAGTCTGTCAGTTCACTATCCACAGATGAATTGGAAACGCATAAAGGAAAATCGTTGGGTGAACTAACCCAACGGATACCGGGAGTAAACGCATTGATGACAGGCCCTTCAGTTTTCAAACCTGTGATCCATGGATTGCACAGTCAACGAATCCTCATTCTTAACAATTCTGTACGGCAGGAAGGGCAACAATGGGGAATTGAACATGCTCCCGAGATTGATACCTACATCGCATCAGAAATTGAAGTTGTAAAGGGCGCAGAGTCAGTTCGCTATGGCGCAGACGCCATGGGAGGCGTGGTTCTGATTAACCCGGCCCCGGTCTTTAAATCCTATTCATTTGGAGGCGAAATCAATGCGATGAGCATGACCAACAACAGGATGTTTGCTCTCTCTGGGATGACAGAAGGAAAATTCAGAAACCAGGATTATTGGGATTGGCGGATTCAGGGAACCGTAAAAAAAGGAGGAGATTTTCATGCTCCGGATTACAACCTGTCTAATACAGGTGTTGACGAGTTAAATGGTTCTGCTGCGCTGGGCTATCAGAAAGCCGGCAAGCAATTCGAAATTTTCTTCAGCAGCTTTAACACTCAACTGGGTATTCTAAGGAGCGCTCATACCGGAAACCTGGAAGATCTGCAGAATACAATCGAGAGTGGGCGTCCCTGGTATATCGAGGACTTCACCTATAGTATTAATAACCCGAAACAACGAATAAATCATCAACTACTAAAACTCAAAGCTTCTGCCCGTATCAAGCCTCAACTAAAAATCAATCTCACCTATGGAGGCCAATATAATCAGCGCAAGGAGTATGATGTTCGTAGGGGAGGCCGTAGTGAAAAACCCGCACTTTCTATGAACCTGATCAGTCATGCACTTGATCTGACATTGGATCACACTATCAAACAGTGGGCAGGAAGTATCGGTATGACCGGATCAATCAAAGACAACACCAATGAACCAGGCCTGGGAATAAAACCTCTAATACCGGACTATGACCAGTACATCGGTGGTGTATTTATAATTGAAAAATACCGGAAGAATAACTGGTTATTGGAACTTGGTGCACGATACGATTTACAGTACCTAAAAGTGCTGACCTTTGATAGTCAGGACAACCTTATCGAACATGATTTCTCCTACCACAATATCCTCGGTGCTGTTGGTGCTTCATATTATTTCAGTGATGAGGCAAGGCTTACTTCTAATCTGGCGTTTTCTGTTCGGCCTCCGCACGTAAGCGAATCATTCAGTCTTGGCTTGCATCACTCTGCAGGTGTTATTGAGGAAGGTTTAATGGTCACGACAAATAATCCAAAAAATGAATTCTCAAAAAATTGGGTTACTACATATCAGGTGAGTAATAAAAAATTATCACTGGAAATTTCCGGGTTTGTACATCTCATTGACAACTACATTTATCTCCGCCCGGTTGGCACGAGGCTCACCATCCGCGGATACTTCCCTGTTTTTCAATATCACCAGACAGATGCTATGCTTACCGGAGCTGACGTAATGATTATCTGGAATATCACCAATGCCTTAAGCTATACAGGTAAATTTTCATACGTCTATGCGGAAGACATTGGCAATGATGATCAGCTGCTATTTATACCTCCGGCACAATTTGATAATTCGCTTACGTGGAAAACTAATTCCGGGAAGCTCAGAGGACTTACTGTAACCGCCAGAGTCTCGTCAACATTAGAACAGGTTAATGCACCCCGTACGGTCCCTCCTGATCAGGTAGTGAATGATGACAGTGATAAGAATTTCGATTTCATGGATGCGCCTGAAGCCTACACACTGGTGAATATTGATGTTGGCAAAACATTTCCGGCCGGGAAGAACGAATTGTTTGTCGCCCTCTCGGCAGAAAACTTATTTGATGTTTCATATCGCAATTACATGAACCGTTTACGATACTATGCTGACGACATTGGGAGAAATGTCATGGTGCGCGTCAGCTACAAATTCAAATCAAACAACACTAAAAACCATACTAACGAATGATGAAAATGAAAGACCAGAAATCTGTAATTACCAAAATGCACTTTGGGGTTGTTCTGTGTACAGCTGCTATAGTATTCAGCTGTAAGGACGATCCTCAACCTGTGAATGAAGAGGAACTGATTACTACACTGATTGTGGATCTGACACCGATTGGTGGAGGAGAACCACTTGAATTAAAATTTTTTGATGAGGATGGAGATGGAGACATAGATCCCATAATAACACCTTCGTTGGCGGAATTAAATGCCAACACAAATTATACGGCAGAGATCACACTACTGAACGAAACGCTGTCTCCTGCAGAAGATATTACAGAAGAAGTAGAGGAAGAGATGAATGACCATCTGTTCTGCTTCACCGTAACCGGCTCAGATGTCATGGTCAGTTATGAAGACGAAGATGAGAACGGTCACCCAGTGGGATTGGTTACCGAATGGGAAGCCGGAGATTCTGGAACTGCAGGTGTAATTCAGATTGTACTGAGACACCAGCCCGGAACCAAGAATGGTGATTGTCCTGGACCTGGTGACTCAGATATTCAGGTAGAGTTTCCGATTCAGGTAGTAGAGTGAAGGCACAGAGAAAAGCAGATAAAAAAAGAAGGGCAACCGCATTGGTTGCCCTTCTTTTTGATTTTGTAAGTTCTTAGTAATTAGAACCTGCACGGATCATTGCGCAACGGAAACCAACAGTTGCTGTTGCAGAATCCTGATCCAGGTATCTTCTTGTACCAGGAGACATCCAGTATGCAACATCTTTCCATGAACCACCTTTGAATACGCGGGCACGGTCAGTAATCAATGAAGTAAAGGTCTCAGGGTTCTTTTCGAAATCGCCATTATAACCAGAAGAAGGATCCAGGAAACCATCTCTACGGATAGGGTTCAGATCATCGAAATCCTGGTAAGAAGATGGACGATAAATGTCTTGTACCCACTCACTAACATTACCGGCCATGTTATATAAGCCATAGTCGTTAGGAGGGAATTCATAAATGTAGGAAGTGATCAATGCACCATCATTTAAGCGACCGGCAATACCGGCATAGTCACCACGTCCACGCTTGAAGTTAGCCAGCATAAAGCCCATTTCTTTTCCGTAAGGGTTACGAACTGCGTGACCATCCCACGGATAAATACGCTGGTGGGTCTGCATTTCTTCTAACCACTGAGTTCCGATAAGGGCTTGCGCTGCATATTCCCACTCAGCTTCTGTGGGAAGTCTGTAGGCAGGAACTACGATACCAGATTCCAACGGGATACGGCCATCGCTTTCAGCATACTCTTCACCAGCTTCTTCAGCAAGTTTAATGTTAACAGCCTGGGTTCTCCAAACGGCATACTTGCTTGCCTGATTCCAGCTAACTCCAACAACAGGGAAGTAACGGAATCCAGGATAGCGTAAATAGTGATCAACATACGGATCGTTAAAGGCCAGTTTGCCTACCCATACGGTAGTATCGGGTAATGCAGCCTGGTATGCTTCCTGTGAAGAATCCTTCGCCAGGTAGTGCATGTATTCCAGCCAGTGAATGTTGGCAATTTCAGTTTCATCCATGTAAAATGAAGCGACAGAAACAGTTCTTTCGATGTTATCACGATATGACATAACATCCTCTTCAAAAGAACCCATTACAGCTCTACCACCTTCAATAAATACCATGTTGGGAGCATCAGGCTGACCCTCATATGGGTTTACCATGAATCCGCCCTGATCTTCATCGTTGTAGGCTAAACCCGTAGCAGAACTGACCTGTCCGGGATTTTGAGCTGTGGGTTTACCACCCTTGCCTCCGAAAAGTGAACAGGCAGACAGGGCTACTGATCCGCCAACGACATACACGAGAACCCTGAAAAAATACTTCATTTCATTTTCGATTTTAATCCAACTGCTAATTAAGCGGATAATCCCATGTTTTCCAAGATGTCGCATTCTTATTCATCAATCTTTGAATAAAGGTTAATCCGGCTCGAAAGTGTAAACGACAGTCTTGATTTGCTATTGTTCCGAGACTGCTTTCTCTCTTTTTGGGAAGGCAAAATGGAAGGAGTTGAGTTTAAATGACTTTTTAAGGGGTTGAATGGAATGGCATAGATTTTCCAATACGCCTGCCCAAAACCTACCGCATATGATGCAACTCAGTGAATTCCGCGTAATGCCATTTGAAAAAAAATGTGACGTTATAACCTTTCATGGCAGTTATCTCATGCAGAGACCTTTAGCTGATTGTAAAGTATTCCTGTACTTTACTGGTGGTTTTTTTATCGAAGTTTTTTATTCTCCAAAGCATCAAAAAGTATTGATGATCAATGCTTTTGACAAAACTACCGGCCTTAAGCCTTATTTGGATAAGATTTCGCTGGATGACCTTTTATCCTGATCTGACATCTGACTCAACAGATCAATCCCCGCGTCTACAGTTTTAACATCATCTATCAAAAGCATTGCCTTGCCGGCCGTGTCTTTCATTTTACATCGCTTTGAATGGCTTTGAACAAAAGCCAGCACCTTACCAAACGTTTCAGAACTGAAATATGAATCATTGGTACTGACGAAATACGCGCGGAGTTTTTCATTTTTCAGGCTCAATTTTTCGAAGCCGAGTTTTTCTCCCAGCCATCGAAGTCTTACGGAGTTAATCAGTTCTTCAACAGAAGAAGGCAAGGGACCAAATCGATCCTTAATCTCATCGTTGAATTTTTTCAGCTGTTCTTCATCTTTAATGTTATCCAGTCTGGAGTAAAGCTGAAGTCGTTCAGTTGTACTGTTAACGTAGGTTTCCGGAATAAGAATTTCAAGATCAGTTTCGATCACACAATCCTGAACAATAAGTTTTGCTTTTTCCGCAAGCTCGGCTGCAAACAAATCCTTGAAGTCAGTTTCTTTCAACTCCTGGATGGCATCATCCAGTATTTTGTGGTAAGTATCGAAACCCAGATCGCTGATGAAGCCGGTTTGTTCTGCTCCCAGTAAATTTCCGGCCCCCCGGATATCCAGATCGCGCATAGCTACTTTAAAACCATCGCCTAAATCTGAAAATTCTTCAAGGGCCGCCAGTCGTTTACGCGAATCTGAAGTAAGTAATGAAGCCGGTGGAGTCAACAGATAACAGAATGCTTTTTTATTTGACCGCCCAACGCGGCCACGCATCTGGTGTAGGTCTGAGAGACCAAACATATGGGCCTGGTTGATGATAATGGTATTGGCATTCGGAATGTCTAATCCGGATTCTATGATATTGGTAGAAACCAAAACATCATACTCACCGTCAATAAATTTCATCATCGCCTTTTCGAGACGATCTCCGTCCATTTGTCCATGAGCGATTCCGATTCGAGAATCCGGTACAAGTCTATAGATTACATTGGCAAGCTCTTCAATGTCGCTCACACGATTGTGAACGAAGAATACCTGTCCACCTCTGCGTAACTCATTGCTGACCGCATCCCGAACGATGGCCTCATTAAATGTATGGAGCTCCGTGGTAACTGGCTGACGATTCGGAGGAGGTGTTGCAATGATGCTTAGGTCGCGTGCACCCATCAGAGAGAAATGTAATGTTCTGGGAATGGGTGTTGCTGTCAGCGTAAGGACATCGACATTAACCTTAAGTTCTTTGAGTTTGTCTTTTACTTTAACACCAAATTTTTGTTCTTCATCAATCACCAGCAGGCCCAGGTTTTTGAATTCGACATCTTTACTCACTACGCGGTGTGTTCCAATGAGGATATCGATCTGTCCTTCTTTCACTTTACCAACAATCTCTCTGATCTCCTTTTCTGTTTTAAAACGGGATACATAGTCGATCTTTATCGGGAAGTTTGACAAGCGTTCGCTGAAGGTACGGTAATGTTGCATGGCCAGAATAGTGGTTGGCACAAGTACAGCTACCTGTTTCCCTTCGGTGGCGGCTTTAAATGCTGCACGGATGGCTACTTCAGTTTTACCAAAACCAACATCGCCACAAACCAGCCGATCCATCGGATGCGGTGTCTGCATATCCTTTTTCACATCTTCAGTCGCGCGTGCCTGATCAGGCGTATCTTCATACATGAATGAAGATTCCAGTTCGGCCTGTAAAAAACCATCGGGTGCAAATTCAAATCCGGGTGCTGACTTACGTTTAGCATAAAGCTCGATGAGCTCTTTGGCAATATCCTTAACCCGTTTTTTGACTTTCGATTTTTTGGTTTCCCATTCCTGCGATCCCAGTTTGCTGATCACCGGAGGGGTACCTTCTTTACCAGAGTATTTGGATATTTTATGGAGGGCGTGAATGCTTACATAAACCAGATCATCATCCCGATACACGAGACGGATAGCTTCCTGTTCATGGCCATTGACCTCACGCTTTTCAAGACCTGCAAACTTGGCAATTCCATAATCAATGTGGGTAACGAAGTCTCCGGGTTGTAGTGTATGTAGCTCCCGAAGAGTGAGAGCTTTCGACTTGGTGAATTTTTCTTTTGTGCGGTACCGGTGAAAGCGTTCGAAGATCTGATGATCGGTATAGCAAACCAGTTTAATGTTCTGATCCGTGAATCCATGCCTTAAGGCGAAATCAAGGGGTTGAAATTTCAGGTTCACATTGATCTCTTCAAAGATCCCTTTTAACCTTTCCAGCTGCTTCGGCATGTCGGCAGCAATGAAGTTGCTGAAACCCTGTACCTGATGATCATACAAATTGGAAACCAGCAGCTCAAAATTCTTATTGAATGATGGCTGAGCTGAGGAGACAAAATCAAAACTTTCATTTGTCTTCAGCATAAAACGGCTTCCGAATTCTATCCGAGTAAAATCCTGACTTCGCTTAACGAAGTCTTCTCCGTTTTCAAACAACTTATCCGGAGAAGAGATGACTTTTGCCCCGCTGGATTTTACAATCTTATCAAATGAACCTTCAGCTTTCTCGAAACTTTTCTGAATGATATCTTGTGTGAGTTGAACATCTTTGAACCATAGCTTTGATTTTGGAGAAATGAATTCCAGAAACGAATGTCTTTCTTCCTGGATCAGTTTGGTTTGAACATCCGGAATGATGTTTACTTTGTCCAGATTATCAACCGAGAGCTGGGAGCCGGGCTCAAATGTGCGAATACTATCCACTTCGTCTCCGAAGAGTTCTATGCGGTAAGGGAGTTCGTAAGCAAACGAAAAGATGTCGATGATACCTCCCCGAACAGAGAATTGTCCGGCTTCGTAAACAAAATCCGTTTTCTCGAAATCGTAATTATGCAAAAACTCTTCGAGGAATCCGATGTCAAGTTTTTCACCCAGCTTCACCGAAAAAGTATTTGAAGCAAGAGATCGCTTGTTGATTACTTTCTCACTCAGGGCTTCCGGATAAGTAACTATTACTTCATGACTGGTTTTGGTGCTTAGTTTATTCAGTACCTCTGCCCGCATGAGAATATTGGCATTCTCTATCTCATCATACTCATAGGGTCTCTTGTATGACATGGGGAAGATCAGCACTTCGCGTCCCAGAAGATTTTGCAGGTCGTTTTGAAAATAAGCGGCTTCCTCGCGATCCTGGAGTACTACTATGAAATCATCATGGTGCAGTTTAAAAGCAGCAGCCACGATTACGGCATCCAGACTGCCGTGAATGCCCTTTAGCTTGATATTGGTTGGATTGGGCGTGTGTATTGCTGCGGCCACGGTCTTGATCAAACCATCCGCTGTGTAAATGCTTAGAAAATCATTCGCCCGCACTGCCGTTATCGGTAATCGTTGTTCTGTAACGAGGGGTGCAAATATAAACGGACACGAAACCGTCCTGCAAATGCACTGGAATTTATTTCTGTTAATTTTAAGGATGGAATTTGCCGTTAAGCTCTTATTGTATGTTAGTATTACTGCAGTAGGCTTTCTTATTGTGGGATTATTTTTTCCCTGGGCAATGCTTTGGTGGGAGGATGTTCAAAACCGCAGAAAGGTATTTAAACTTTATGGAAGCATAGCGGTTAGTTCATACCTGCTTTATCTGTCTGTTAAATTGTTTTTATGAAGTATGTATTCATCCTGATGTTGATTGTAACCGCAGCAGCAGGTTGCAAAAAAAAAGAACAACAAAGATCAACGGACAATGACCTTCCTGCTCTGCTTATAACAACAACTCAGGGCAATCAGATTTTTACGAAGAACCTTTCCGGCAAAATTATCCTCGTTCTTTTTCAGCCAGACTGTGATCATTGCCAGCGTGAGGCAAAACAAATTCATGATAAACTCAGTGCATTCCGCGAGTATGAGATGTATTTTATTTCAACGGCATCATCGGATGAGCTGGACAAATTTTCTGTAGCGTATAAGTTTAACGAAGCATCATCTGTACATTTTGCAAGTACTTCATTTGATAACATCATCAGCAGTTTTGGTTCAATTGATGCGCCTTCTGTTTTTGTTTATTCCGCAGATGGAAAACTGATCAAACATTTTAATGGTGAGGTTGAAATTTCCAGGATACTGGAAGTGCTATAATTCATCAGGCAGATAAGGTGTACCAGATCACTGTTGCCACTAACGATACAATCCAAATGATAAGCAACAGCCGAAGTCTTTTTAGTCTTCGATGATCAGAGTTTTTCGTCTCATTCATTGATGTGCGCTGATAGGTTGTTAGGAGGTTCATTACCTCGGTTACGTGATCTCCCGGAACCAAGTTTACCATGAGATGCGTGATTTTTTAGCTTTGGTTCACAGAAATAATCAAAATACCGTAATCAGGGTTAGCTTTTATGCTTGCTAACGAACGTGCAGAATGAGCTGGACAAGAGAGAATTAAATTGCTTCAGGAAGTACGGGGAATTTTTGACACGCTGTCTTCATCAAGACGAATAACAAGGAAACAACCGATCATATCACAAAAAAAGATATTCAGGCATGACCCTGAACATAAATCCGAAACTTTTCGTAGTTAGTGCATAAACGTCAGAAAACAGGTAGAAGAAAGGTCGATCAAGCGGCTCGGAACTGACAAAATTTCTTTTTCGGATGTGCTGCCTGGTTTTTGATAAGCGTAAAACAAAAACAAACAATTACACAAGCGTATGAAAAGATTTGCATCCCTTTTTTTGGCAGCGGTGCTGGGGAGCATCTGCACCATTGCCTCATTTCAATTTTTTGATTCTGATAAAGATGGCGTAAAGTTAGAGTATATAAATGGCGCGCCTATAGCAAAAGTAGCTTATAAGCTGGATGAAAACGGACAAACTGTTCCGCTTGACTTTACGCAGATTGCTGAACAAGTAACACCAGCCGTGGTACACATTCGCTCCACACAGGATGGTCCGCGCGAACAGCAATTGCCGGAAGGCATTGATCCCTTTGG
>DASXWH010000138.1:0-3812 GCA_036503775.1 Ohtaekwangia sp. | reverse complement strand
AGTGTATTTAAAGAAGCCATTGACAGCAATCCGCATGACATGGAACCGATTTTACGAAACATGGAAAATGACACCATGTTGAAAAGGCTGCCGCTTATGGCTGACATTGCCGATGTTGCTGTATTTCTTTCATCGGACATGGCCCGCAGTATAACGGGTGTAACCGTAGATGTAACAGCGGGAACGGTGGCGGGGTTGAACTACAAAGTAGCCCGAAATTCTGTGCAGTCGAGAAATGAAAAAGTGAGGTCAGGTAAAATCATAAAAAATAATTGAGCTGAAATTTCCAAAAAAAGTGCCGTAAAGACTTGCGCAACCAGTTAGTTGCATTTATATTTGCAACCGAATGGTTTCAAAATGGCAGGTAAATCAGCTTTGAAAGCAATTATTGTTAAACATTAAAACCCAAAAAAAATGACAACGAACTTAGCATTTGATTTTTCCGTGGATAAGGAAAACAAAACCATCAGTATCAAAAGAGAATTTGCTGCTGAACTCCCATTGGTTTGGGATGCCTATACCAAAAGTGAAATACTGGATAAATGGTGGGCACCTAAACCCTGGAAAGCGAGAACGAAAAAGATGGATTTCCGGGAAGGCGGATCGTGGATTTACGCCATGGTTGGACCTGAGGGTGAAGAGCACTGGGCCATCGCGCAATACAAGACGATCCAGGTCCGGAAAAAATTTACAGGGCTTGATGCCTTTTCAGATTCTGATGGCAACATAAACAAGGAAATGCCTCAATCACAATGGGAAGTGATGTTCACGGACAAGGGCTCTATCACGCTCGTTAACTTCCGGATCACATATAATGATCTGGCCCAACTGGAGACAACAATTCAAATGGGCTTCAAGGAAGGCATGACGATGGCTATGGAAGGCCTTGATGAATTATTAATCACACTAAAAAAATAATAAACCGGTCGCTTTCATCAGTGTACTCCATCAGTGGTGAAAGCGACCTTAACAATCTAAATTCAGTTCTATGAAAAAGAAAATTCTGTTTGGTATAAGTCTTCTTTTCGGTTTGATGTTTATCAATGCCGGGCTTAACAAGTTTTTTAACTACATGCCTGTGCCGGATGATTTACCGGAAAATATGGTCAGTATCATGACGGCCTATATGACTATCGGCTGGCTGATGCCCCTTATTGCCGTTGCTGAAATAATGGGTGGAGTACTTTTCATGACCAACCGGTACCGGTCGTTGGGTGCCATCATTATACTGCCCGTTATGGTTGGCATATTGTTGACACACATTATTAATGAACCCTCAGGTCTGCCCATGGCGATAATATTACTAGCCATCAACCTGTGGGTAATCATAGAGAACCGTGAAAAGTATTTGCCGATGGTAAAAGGATAAGGGGTTTTGAACTAAAATCTGAGGTAAAAGCCAAACCCCTTATCATTAAAATGTGATTTGTCCTTAAACCTTACACCAACCCTCAAAAAGGCCTCGCTGGAACTGACGAACTCGATTAAATTTTGCAATTTAAAATCGGGTTTTACTGAACTGTTACAGCGATGCTTCGATTTTTTATAACTGCGATAGGTGTTTTCTTTCTTGCCCATTTCAGCTATGGCCAGTCTGCCAAAGACATTATGGCGCAGGGCGATAAATTCTACAGCAAAAAAGAATATAAAAAAGCGCTGGAGATCTACCTGGGCCTGTTGAATGAGAACCCGGATGATGCTTCCATTAACCTTAAAATAGGACTCTCCTACCTCTACTCCGAAACCAAATCCAAAGCTGCCCAATACATCAGCAAAGCGTATCGTCTTAATCCAACGATCAACGAAGACATTGACTACCACCTGGGCATGGCATTCCAGAATACCAACGAGTTTTTGAAAGCTATCGAGCACTTTGAAGCCTTCAAGAAAAAGAAAAAGAACCTCACTGAAATTGCTGACAAGAAAATTTCTGAATGCCGGATTGCCGATTCGCTTTCACACTATGAACTGAACGTTACCATTGAAAACATGGGGCCTGTTATCAACACCCGGCTTCACGACTATTCACCCATTATCTCCGGAGATGGGAATACCCTCATCTTTACTTCCAACCGAACCGATGACGAACGCGCTATTAAAGAAGGCACCAACTATGAAGATATTTATATCTCCCGTAAAGAAGGATCAGGCTGGAGTTCTCCAAAAAAGATCAGCTCCAACATCAATCAGAAATACAACGATGCAGCCGCATCTTTATCTCCTGACGGAAAGACCTTGTTTCTATACTATGAAGAAGGAGCCGGTGACATTTACATATCCACGTTTGATGGCAGTGACTGGTCTTCTCCCAAGCCGCTGAATAAAAACATAAACACGTCACTCTTCTGGGAAACCAGTGCCAGTATGTCGGCTGATGGTACGAAGCTATATTTTGCAAGTAACCGGCCAGGTGGTATTGGTGAGCTCGATCTGTATGTAAGTGAAAGTAATGGCAAAGGTGATTGGGGAAAAGCTGTTAATCTCGGGCCCTTGGTGAACACCGCTGAAAATGAAGATGCACCTTTTATCCATCCGGATGGTGTTACGCTTTATTTTTCATCAGATGGACACCCTTCATTAGGGAACAGTGACATTTTTGTGAGCGAATTTAAAGGTAGTAAATGGAGCAAGCCTGAAAACCTGGGATGGCCAATCAATACTTGGGAGTATGATGGTTTCTTTACCGTCTCTGCAGATAAAAAGAAAGGATACTACTCTACCTTAAAAGAAGGCGGAATGGGTGAAGCCGATCTTTACTCCATAACATTCATGGAACCTAAGTACAAACCAAAACCTAAACCGGTTGCAGTTGTAGTAGAAAAACCTAAACCCAAACCTGTAAGCACTGACTTCGTGGATGCGGTGGTAACGCAAAGTCTGGCGCAACGCGTAGTAACTGTACTAAAAGGAAAAGTAATTGACGAAAACACAGCCGAACCGTTGGGTGCTACGATCAGTCTCGTAGACAACGAAACGAAAAAAGTACTTTCTAAAATTACGGTAGACGGATCTACCGGTGATTTTGAGCTGGTGATCCCACACGGAGGAAACTACGGGGTATCCACGGAACGTACCGGCTATCTTTTCAACTCGATCAACTTCAGTGTACCTAAATTTGCCGAGTACCAGGAAATCGACATGCACATTATCATGGTGCGTGCGGAAATCGGTTCGAAAGTAATTCTGAAGAACATCTTTTTTGACACCGGTAAGGCGGATCTGAAAAATGAATCCATTGCCGAGGTTGAGAATATTCAGCAGCTCCTGAAATCAAATCCGGTATTGAAAGTTCAGATCAACGGACATACCGATAATACCGGCAATGCCGCCAGCAATAAAACGCTTTCCCTGAAACGCGCTTCAGCAGTTGTGGATTATCTGGTGGCGCACGGTGTTGAAGCTTCACGCCTTTCTGCTAAAGGTTTTGGTTCAGAAAGACCTATTGTTTCCAATGATGATGAAACCGGAGGAAGAGAAATCAACCGCAGAACCGAAATAGAAATTATCGGAGCGAATTGATTTCATCAAAATAACTTCATTGTATAGCACAACTTTTCCCAGGCTGCTTTGTTAAAGGCTGTTCGGTTTTTATACTTACCTTGTTCTTTGTAGCATATAATCCTGAAAAAGATCGTTCCCCTATGTTAACTGAAAATTCCTATAGCATTGTCTATAAAGTACTGATAACCGTTGTTGTCATCGGTGCATTACTATATGTTCCCGTACCGTTACTTCCACCTCATCGTTTAGCTGAAGCCATCCAATGGCGCTTGGGTATTGGATGGAAGACAGCATACCTTCTGGCTGCCGTT
>DASXWH010000137.1:0-16283 GCA_036503775.1 Ohtaekwangia sp. | reverse complement strand
TTGTCATCGGCTCTGAAGAAATACAAAGTGGACAACTCGCCTTCAAGAACATGGAGAAAGGTGAACAGGAGAAACTTTCAATAGACCAAATCATTTCCAAACTACAATCTCCTTTGCGATCTTAGCGTGTATTCTTTGCGGCCTTTGCGTGAAATGCATTTGTTCACGCAAAGAACGCAAAGAAAGAATTCGCAAAGGAACGCTAAGCATACGCTATGGCATTACACCAGATCTCTGACAAGCCCCTCTCACTTCATGATCTGCATCTCGTTTTGAATGGAGGGATAACGCTTGGACTTTCGGAAGATGCCCGGCAAAAGATCACCCGTTGCCGCGAATACCTCGACAAAAAATTAGAGACCTCCACCCAACCCATCTACGGTATCAATACCGGCTTTGGCTCCCTGTATAACCGGAACATCTCACACAATCAACTGGAAAAACTTCAGGAGAACCTGGTCAAGTCACATGCCTGCGGCACGGGACCTGAAGTACCGGATGAAATCGTGAAGCTGATGTTGTTCCTCAAAGCACAGTCGCTGGCCTATGGCTATTCCGGTGTACAGGTGATCACAGTAGAGCGATTGATCGCGATGTTCAACGCGAATGTATTTCCGGTGGTCTATGAGATGGGCTCGCTGGGAGCATCCGGTGATCTGGCACCACTCGCACATCTGTCCTTGCCCCTGATCGGATTGGGAGAAGTGCATCTTCACGGAGAAACACTTTCCGGAGAATCAGTAAACAAAAAATTCAATTGGAATTCCATACACTTCGAAGCCAAGGAAGGCCTGGCGCTGCTGAACGGAACTCAATTCATGAGTGCATACGGTTCATGGTGTGTGCTGCATGGTCATCGGCTGAGAAGATTAAGCAATATCATCGGGGCATTATCGCTTGATGCATTTGATGGAAGGATAGAACCATTCCTGTCACAGGTCCATGCTATTCGCCCACAACCCGGCCAGGTAAAAACAGCGGATGCCATCCGCGAACTTCTGAGCGGAAGTGAACTGATCAGTGAGCCTAAGAAGCATGTGCAGGATCCGTATTCGTTCCGGTGCATCCCACAGGTACATGGTGCGAGTAGCGATGCTATTGATTACGTAACGCAGGTATTCATTACCGAAATAAACAGCATTACCGATAACCCGAATGTTTTCCCGGAAGATGACATGATCATCTCGGCTGGAAATTTTCATGGCCAGCCGCTGGCTCTTGCACTCGATTTTCTGAGTATAGCGTTGGCTGAGCTGGGCAATATTTCCGAACGCAGAACCTATCAGCTGATCTCCGGGGTGCGTGATCTGCCGAATTACCTTGTGGCCAATCCGGGTATCAATTCAGGTCTTATGATCCCGCAATACACAGCCGCATCACTCGTGAGCCAGAACAAGCAGTTATGCAGTCCGGCATCGGTGGATTCTATTGTATCCTCCAACGGCCAGGAAGATCATGTAAGCATGGGTGCCAATGCTGCAACGAAGGCTTATCGCATTGTAAATAATCTGTACGCCATTCTGGCGATAGAATTACTTACTGCAGCCCAGGCGCTTACCTTCCGCAGGCCATTGAAAACATCTCCGTACCTGGAGGATTTTGTAAATACTTTCCGGAAGCATATTCCGTTTATAGAAGACGACCGTGTGTTGCACGATGATTTAAAAAAGACGGAAGAGTTTCTGAAAAAATTTGAGATGACATATCCGGAATGAGCTTTCGTTTTCTGATCATATTATTTCTTTCAACAGGTTTACTTTCTCTGGTAAAGGCACAGCCGCATTCCAGTCTGAACAATAAATTCACGGTAGACTATATTCAGGGTTGTGCCGGAATGAATATCCAGGTGAATTATCCCGGTTGCGGTACAACTGATTTTTGCGCTATCATCTTCGGAGACGGAAGAGCACCGCGGGCTTTTGAGGACGGAGACATCGTTCCATACCCGACAGCGGGGAGCTTCATGATGAAGATCATCTATGCGGCTACCACGGTAGGTAATGATAGTATCCCTATTCTCGTTACCCCCAACAATCCTCCGCTGTTTGATGTCTATTCCTGTAATGGAAATATGGTATCCGTAAAAGTGAACGAAAGCAACTATCCATTCTATATCATTGACTACAACGATGCATCACCGGAAGTCACCGTACCGGCAAATGCTGCAACGGATATACATACCTACGCTGCACCTCCACCCAACACACGCAATGTAGAAGTCAGAGGCTGGAATGGTGGGGTTACCCAGGACAACTGCGCACCCAATCCGCTGACGGTTGATGTGTACAGTGCATTACCCGCCACAAACATCACGCAGGTAGAAGTATTGAACAGCACACAGGTCAAAGTGGATTTCAATACCGTTTCATCCATACAGTACCGGATGATGATCGCTACCAATAATACTACCGGGTTTCAGCAATTTAAAACCATCTATAACCCACCGGCCAATACCGAAACCGTTCCGGGGATAAGACCGGATGACAACTTCTACTGCTTCCGCATGGACACATATAATCCATGTACAAACAATGTAGTAGCCACCTCTCCCATCGTATGCAGCGTAAACTTTGATGCAGTCGCGCTGAACAATCAGAATCAATTGACCTGGATAACGGCACCATCCGGTGGCGCGAACAACTATGCCAATTTTACCATTCGTAAGGAAGGTGTCGATCTCGCCCCGAACATTCCCCCTGGTCAATTTAATTACACTGACACCGATGTAACCTGTAACATGGATACTTCCTACCAGGTGATCATCAATTACCCGGGGAACGTAAAAAGTATTTCCATGCAGAAGTCGTTAACTTCATTTTCAACCGATACACCCTCTGCCATAGAGGACATCACAGCTTCTGTTGTAAATGGTAATGTTGAACTCAGCTGGGTGCAGGATCCTGCCTTTACCGCTAAAGAATATTCGATCACAAAATCGGTTAACGGATCATTCAGCTTACTGGGAAAAACTCCGGCACCTGCATTCACGGATGCATCGTATTCAGCTGAATCACCGGTGTGCTATCAGATCGCTTATGAAGATGCATGCCTGAATGAAAGCCCGGCAAGTTTACTGGCGTGTCCGGTTCAGCTTGAAGGCGATTTGCAAAAAGATAATGTTATCAATTTATCCTGGACGGATTATAACGGCTGGCAAAACGGAGTAGTGAATTACACGGTTGAAAAGTATTCCTCAACGGGAGAACTGCTGCAAACTTTTACGGTAACCCCTTCGCCCGGAACCGCACCAGCACTGGAAGATGACACAGAAGATTTTCTCAACCAGATTTACACGTACATCGTCTATGCGCATCCCACTGATGGTGGTCTGCCCGTTGCGGCCTCTAATCCCGTGACGATTATCAAAGAAGCTAACCTGTATTATCCGACAGCCTTTACACCGGGGAATAGCGGACCACCCGAAAACAACCGGTTCCGTGTCTTCGGACAATACATCACCTCATTTGAAATGCGGATATTCAATCGCTGGGGAGAGCAAATGTATGTCACCGATGATCTGGAGAGCGCAGGCTGGGATGGCACATTTAAAGGAAATCTGATGCCTGAAGCGGCCTATGTCTTCAGGGCTACATTAAAAGATCTGGCCGGGCGTACATTTGAACGGTCAGGATCATTCCTGTTGTTGCGTGCAAAATGAAATTCGTTTTCATTCCGGTCGGTAACCGATAATAGTAATTCGTACTTTTGATTTTCAAAACGCATAAACTCCGCACCTATGTTTGATATGATGAAAATGATGGGCAAGATGAAAGAGGTTCAGGCCCGGATGAAAGAAGCTCAGGACAATCTGGTAAATGTAAAAGCACAGGGTGAATCCGGTGGCGGAATGATCAGGGCTACTGTAAATGGAAAGAAACAATTGATAGCCCTCGATATAGATCCATCGTTGTTAAAGTCTGACGACAAGATCATACTGCAGGATCTCGTCATCGCAGCGGTCAATAAAGCATCTGAAGAAGCCGAGGTACTGGCTAAAGAAGAACTACGAAAAAGTACAGAGGGATTATTACCCAACATTCCCGGTATGGACCTAAGCGGCCTGATGGGATGAGCCGTACGGCTGTTGTTATCCTGAATTTTAACGGAGAGAAATTCCTGCGGCAATTTCTGCCATCAGTTATTCAATTCTCTTCAGAAGCGGAAGTAATTGTAGCTGATAACGGATCATCTGATCAATCCATCAGCATACTCGAAAAAGAATTTCCCGGTGTACGGATAATCCGGCTTGAAAAAAATTATGGTTTTTGCGGAGGATACAACAAGGCATTAGCACAAGTTGATGCGGATTATTTTGTACTGCTCAATTCGGATATTGAAGTAACACCTCACTGGCTGCAACCCATGATTCGCTTGCTGGATCAGGATCAGACCATTGCGGCCGTGCAGCCAAAAATACTTTCATACCATAAACGTAATCTGTTTGAATATGCGGGAGCAGCTGGTGGTTTTATCGATTCATTAGGTTATCCCTTCTGCCGTGGGCGGATATTCAGTCACACGGAAGAAGATACGGGTCAGTATAATGACCAGCGACAGATTTTCTGGGCCACAGGAGCCTGCCTGATGATCCGGTCTAAGGTCTGGCATCAGTTCAACGGACTGGATGAAGATTTCTTTGCCCACATGGAAGAGATTGATCTCTGCTGGAAACTTCAGCGTGCAGGTTATAAGGTCTTCTACTCCGGACTAACTGCGGTGTATCATGTTGGGGCAGGAACGCTGGGCTATGGAAATCCACGCAAGACATACCTCAATTTCAGAAATGGATTGGCGCTGATCTTTAAACATCTCGGATCAGGCGAAATCCTTTACAAACTTCCTTTACGGATCATGCTCGACTGGATCGCAGCCCTGAGTTTCCTACTAAAGGGTGATCCGTCAAACTTTGCTGCGGTATTCAAAGCCCATTTTCATTTTTTACGATCACTGGGAAGGAACCAGGAGAAAAGAAAGGCATTGCAGAAAGATTATCCGGGCTATGCGCAGACTACCATCCATCCGGGACTGATACTTCTTGATTTTTACTTCCGAAGAAAAAAGACCTTTTGACCCTGGATCAATAATCCCAGACCGGGTTACGCTTGCGCAAATGCTTGCGCATGTTCATTATAAAAGCCAGCGAGAGGTAGATGATGAGCGGAGACCCGAAGGTGATAAAGGATGTATAAATAAAGAATAACCGTATGCTTGACGTTGCAACACCCAGCTTCTCTCCCAGGTGCGTACACACGCCAAAAGCATGATTTTCGAAGAAATGCTGGATTTTATCCGTTACCCTATTCATATCTTGTCGTCCTGTGTAAAACTTTCAACACTCCAAAAAGTTGATTCATCGACCAAAAATCCGGCTTACAAATATAACAAGCCGCCAGATCAGCTTATTGCGGGGCTGGTCTTATTTTTTTGAGTATAATTGCAAAAAAATACACATAAGTATAGTTTTGCAACCTGTTTACAATCAACCAATAAACCAAAATCCAATGAGAAAAGTAGTTTACTCATTTCTGATCTTCGGTGCCTTACTCCTAGCGGGCTGTACGCTGCCCAAAATGGTGAAAATGGCAAAGGAACAACAGCTTACCGTTACCCCTAACCCGCTGGAAGTCCATAAAGACACAGTTGCCTTTGAAATGGCAGCTAATCTCCCCGTTAAAATGTTGAAGAAAGGCACCACATATACGGTGAATAGCTTCTACAAATATGGAGATCAGGAACTTGCACTAGATCCAATCCCTTTCAAGGCTGAGGATTACCCAAATGCTTCTGTCGAAGCGCCACGCGTAACCAAAAACTTCGCTTTCGCTTATCAGCCTGCCATGAAAACCGGCACGATTGAAGTTGAAGGTGTTGCCGCAAAAGGTACCAAGTCTAAGGCAACGCCCCGTATGCCTGTTGCTACAGGGGTGATCACTACTTCTAAATTGGTTAAGCCAGTATATTTCGCGGCCTTCGCTGGTCACGGTTATAACAACCAGGAAGAACTTGTTCCGGTAGTAATTCCTGATTTCATCTTCGAACAAGGAAGATCAGTTCTCAGAACCTCTGAAATCAAGAGCACAAAAGGTAAGCAACTGGATGCGTTCATTGCTTCTAAAAATGCTACCCGTACAGTAACAATCACCGGTACTCACTCTCCTGAAGGTGCAGAACGTATCAACAGCAAACTTTCTCCGGATCGTGCTGCTGCTATTGAGAAGTTCTATCGTGCTGAAATGAAGAAATACGATTACAAAGGAAAAGCTGATTCTATCCAGTTCATTCTGAAGCCTGTTATTCAGGACTGGAATGAATTCAAGAATGCTCTTTCTGCTTACGAAGGCATCTCCTCTGAAGAAAAGGCTGAATACCTGAACATCATCAACGCTGGTGGTACTTTTGAAGATCAGGAAAAGCAAATGAAGAGACTGAAGACTTACAAGAAAGTTTTCAAAGATGTATATCCTAAGTTGAGAACAGCGAAGACTGAAATCCTGACTGTAAAAGACAAGAAGACAGATGCTGAAATCTCTGTTCTCTCTAAAGGTGTTACTCAAGGTTCTGTAAGTGCTGATACACTTTCTTTCGAAGAATTGATGTATGCTGCGACCCTCACTCCTTCACTGGATGAAAAAGCAGCTATCTATGAAGCTGCTACCAAAAAAGGCACTTTCTGGAATGCACATAA
This sequence comes from Ohtaekwangia sp., assembly GCA_036503775.1. Classification (GTDB taxonomy): domain Bacteria; phylum Bacteroidota; class Bacteroidia; order Cytophagales; family Cyclobacteriaceae; genus Ohtaekwangia. The sequence goes on along the minus strand of DASXWH010000137.1, from coordinate 9,598 downwards.
CAACCTGGCGGCTGTATACATAGCGCAAGCTATTGAGAACTCAAGCAACGCAGCAGCACTTGCTGACAAAGCTCAGGCTCAGTTAGACATCGCAGTAAAACTTCAGGATGCTCCGGAAGTGAATGCTAACCTGGCTTCAGTAGCCATGCTGAAAGGCAATGCTTACGCAGCTCATGCTAGCGCTAGCAAGGCACTTAGCAGTGGTTTAACTGGCGACAACGCTGCCGGTGTAAACGGTGTTAAAGGTGCTGCTGAAATCGTTAAGGCAGATTATGCTGCAGCGGTAAGCTCTGAATCAAACGCTACTGACAATGCTGACAACCTTTTCAACAAAGGCTTAGCTCAGGTTTTGAACAAAGACTACCAGAACGGTCTTACATCATTTAACGAAGCAATCACTAAAAACCCTAATCTGGCCATTGCTCATTATGGTGCTGCTGTAGCATCTGCGCGCTTAGGACAGGCTGATGGTGTGGTTAGCCATCTGACAGAAGCGGTAAAAGCAGATCCTTCACTGAAAGAAGCTGCTCTTAGTGATCTTGAATTCGCTAAGTTCAGCGCATCTGAATCATTCAGAAATGCATTGAAATAATCGATCTCATTGGAATATTGATAGAAAAACCCTCCCGGGAAATCGGGAGGGTTTTTTATTTGCCCAATCCGCCCCCGGATACTATTTTTACACGCTTTTGAAAATAACCACATGAGAGAAATCCAGTTTAGGGAGGCCCTTAGAGAGGCCATGAGCGAGGAAATGCGCAGGGATGCCAGCATCGTACTGATGGGTGAAGAGGTTGCCGAATACAATGGAGCCTATAAAGTAAGCCAGGGTATGCTGGATGAATTCGGTCCGGAACGGGTACTGGATACTCCTATCTCTGAATTGGGTTTTGCCGGAATCGGAGTAGGTGCAGCCATGAACGGTCTGCGTCCTATTGTTGAATTCATGACGTTCAATTTCTCCCTGGTTGCGATCGATCAGATCATCAATTCAGCGGCTAAGATATTATCGATGTCTGCTGGTCAATACGGTGCTCCGATGGTGTTTCGCGGACCAACCGGTAATGCGGGCCAGTTAGGTGCCCAGCACTCACAGAATTTTGAGAACTGGTTTGCCAATACACCCGGATTAAAAGTAGTGGTTCCATCAAATCCGTACGATGCAAAAGGCTTACTGAAATCTTCCATCCGGGATAACGATCCGGTGATCTTCATGGAATCTGAAGTGATGTATGGTGATAAAATGGATGTACCGGCTGAAGAATATATCATTCCACTGGGGCTCGCTGATATCAAGAAACCCGGAACAGATGTTACCATCGTATCATTTGGTAAAATTATGAAAGTTGCGCTTGCTGCTGCTACCGAACTGGAGAAGGAAGGTATCTCAGCAGAGGTTATTGATCTCCGCACAGTCCGTCCGATCGATTATGCCAGTGTTGTTGAATCCGTGAAGAAGACCAATAGACTTGTTGTTGTGGAAGAAGCATGGCCTTTATCATCTATCGCAACAGAGATCACCTATCACGTGCAAAGACATGCCTTCGACTATCTCGATGCTCCGGTTCACCGCGTGAACAGCTTTGATGTTCCGCTACCTTATGCACCTACATTGATCCAGGCTATCCTGCCCAATGTTGAAAAAACAGTAAAGGCAGTGAAGGCCGTGATGTATCGCGATTAAGAAATACTCCATCAAACAAAAAGCCTCTCGGGAAACGAAGAGGCTTTTTTATTTTGGTACAGGTGATTAATGTTTATGACGGATTCAACAGACGTTTGACATATTTCCCGATAATATCAAACTCGAGGTTTACAGTATCCCCCGCCTTTAGCTGGTGAAAGTTTGTGTGTTCATAGGTATATGGAATGATAGCCACGGTAAAACCATTGGGTTTTGAATTGAAGCAAGTCAGGCTAATTCCATTGATTGCAACAGAGCCTTTTTCTACTGTGACATTGCCCAATGACGGATCATATTCAAAATCAAACAACCAGCTTCCGTTCTCGTCTTTGATAGACTTCACTTTTCCGATCTGATCAACATGGCCTTGTACAATGTGCCCGTCAAAACGCCCATTGTTCAACATGCAGCGTTCCAGGTTCGCTTTACTCCCTTCTGCAAGTTCTCCGAGGTTTGACTTCTGAAGGGTTTCCTGAATGGCTGTCACCCAATGAAAGGCGTCTCCCACCTGGGTTACAGTAAGACAAACACCATTATGCGAAATGCTCTGATCCACCTTAAGCTCGGTACTGATCGGACTTGAGATCTTGAAATGACGGTTAGTACCCTCGTCTTTAATGGCAACTACCTGCCCCATGGCTTCTATTATTCCGGTAAACATGGCCAAAAATAGCGTTTCTGAGGGGCTTTAAAAATATTTTGGTTTATAATATAAACTAGTTTATGTTTGTTCCGTATTCAAACCTATATGAAAACACAATCTGAAAACCTCAGTGCTCAAGAGAGCCTCGACATCATCACTGGAATGATTGAACAAGCCAAAGGAAGCGTCCAGAAAAACAGCTTCTATTTCCTGTTATGGGGATGGGTAGTGGTACTGGCAAACCTTGCAGTATTTGTACTGATCCGGTTTACGGACTATCCGAATCCCTTTATCGTCTGGTCGATAACCATCCCAGCGGCCATCTTTTCTATTATTCATGGCATCCGTAAGGATAAGCAATCACGTGTATCTACACATCTTGAGAAGATCAGTGCCGCTATCTGGATCGGCTTTGGCATAACATGCTTCACATTTATCATCTTCGGTGCAAAGATCGGCTGGCAGATTAACCCGGTGATAACCATCATGTGTGCTACGCCTACTTTTGTATCCGGTGTCATCATCCGTTTCAAACCCCTGATGTTCGGAGCTATTACACTGTGGGTACTGGGTGTTGCATCCTTTGTAGTGGGATCTTCCGAATTACAATTCCTTCTCTCCGCAATAGCTATCACGCTGGGATACCTCGTACCCGGATATATGTTACGAAGCCACGAAAACTAAATCATGTTTAACGATCTCGATCCACTACTTCATTCACAACTTCGATTGGCGGTAATGTCTTTACTGATCAGTGTTGAGTCTGCAGAGTTTACTTTCCTGAAGGAGAAAACAAACAGTACGGCAGGCAACCTCAGTGTACAGCTTGACAAACTCAGCGAGGCCAGCTACATCACTATTGAAAAAGGATTTAAAGGCAAGAAACCCCTTACCACATGTAAGATCACACCGAAGGGCATTAAAGCGTTTGAAGATTATGTGAACAACCTGAAACAATACATAAACAAATAAAACCTCCATTCTGTATGAAACACGTATTTATTTTGATTGCTTTTTTTCTGGGAACAACCATCGGTCGGCTTGCAGCCCAGGAGTTAGGAAATAAAGAGAAGATGAAAATATTTGCCGGTTGGGAAGGCCACTGGCAAGGTGAAGGCGCCATGCAAATGGGACCGGGTGAACCCAAGAAATCAAAAGTAGATGAACAAATCACATACAAGCTGGACGGGATGGTGCTGCTGGTAGAAGGCCTGGGAAAAGCTTCTGATGGATCTATCGTGCACCAGGCACTGGGTGTGATCTCGTATGATCAGGGTACCAACGAATACAAATTCAAAACATACCTGCGGGATGGAAAGTCAGGCGATGCCTGGCTCAAACCTACCGGGGAAAATAAATTTCAATGGGGATTAGATATACCGGGTCGGGGAAAGATACGCTACTCCATAAACATTGATACGGCAAAAAAAACCTGGAATGAGATCGGTGAATTCTCACAGGACGGCACCACGTGGATGAAGTTCTTCGAAATGAGTCTCACCAAAGTAGAATAACCGTATGACGGGCGCTACCGAGCGAAAGATCATTCGGTGGTTTCACCTGATCACCAGTATTCCAATCATCGGATATATTTATGGACCGGTAGCGACCATACCTGAAGCAACGCTTGTTGTCAGATTTATTCTGACGCCCGGAATCGTTGCTTCAGGTTTCTGGTTGTGGAAAGGTCATGTAGTAAAGAAATGGGTGCGCTCTATTAACTCCTGACCGCGATCGGAATTTCTATTTTGTATATTTCCTTATGGAATTTGGCAAAGTAGAAGCAATCAACATTGACAAAATAGATTTTACCCTTCCGGCTGACTTGCCAGAGACAACGGAAATACTTCGTTCACAACCTTCTTCGGAGAGACCACAGATTCTCACGGGATGTGCGAAGTGGGGAAGAAAAGACTGGGTAGGAAAAATTTATCCCAGAGGAACGAAGGATGCTGAATTCCTCACGCATTATGCCAGACACTTCAATTGCATTGAGTTGAACGCTACATTCTACCGAATGCCGACACTCAGTCAAACGAGTGGATGGAAAAGTAAGGTGGGTAGTGATTTTAAATTCTGTCCGAAGTTTACCGATCAGATCACTCACATCAGGCGATTGAAAGATGTACAAGGGCTTGTTGATCAGTTTCTGGAAGGCATCTCCGGATTCAAAGAAAACTTAGGACCTGTATTCCTCCTGCCGCACCCGGGAATGGGACCTAAAACTCTGGATACGATCGAAGCTTTCATTCAATCGCTGCCAAAAGACATTCAGTTATTTGTTGAGTTCAGGCATGCCGGTTTTTTTCAGGATCGTAATGCATTTAAGTCTGCCTTTGATATGCTTCAACGCAATAAAGCCGGGGCAATTATTACCGATGCTTCAGGCAGAAGAGATTGTGTTCACATGCGGCTTACTACCCCCGAAGCGTTCATCCGGTTTGTAGGTAACGGATTACATCCAACCGATTACACACGCATTGACGACTGGGTTCAACGTATCAAACAATGGATGGATCAGGGTATACGAAAAGTATATTTCTTCATGCATCAACACGAAGAATTACATTCTCCTGAGCTGATCAAATACCTGATACAGGAATTAAACAAAAACTGCGGATTGGCTATCCCGGAGCCAGTCTTTGTTGAATCAACAGACGAAGCACCTAAATCCGCGAAAACAAGAACAGCAGCAACTCCTCCAAAGGAAAATAGAAACTATAACTCGTTGTCCTGACGATCCAGACTATACGCATTGTTTTCTTCATCTTCAGCACCGATCTCTTCGGAGCTGTCATCATTCTCGCTTCCGGGAACATCCATATCCTTGCCTGAAAAATCTACCGGCATAGCCCTGTCCTTTAACAACTCATCGTCACCCTGATCATTGTTCAGATCTGCATAACCAAGTGCCATCAGATCCTCTCTTGTCAGTTGGCTTCTGACAGGTGTTCCATTCACAATAGGTTCCTGTTTAGGTGCACCATTGTCCAGGTCCTCAATGTCGACATCAATACGTTGAACACCATTCTTCGGATTCATGATATCTTCACTCGGTGGATATTCACCCGGGAGATTCTCTTTTTCAATTGGTGTTTTCGAAGCCGATTTAGTTTTTTCTTTTACCCTGTTCATAATACATTAAAGTTTAAAGGTTTTTCAATTCCACGCGTTTACCGGTGCGGGCTGCTTCATAAATGGCCTGTAATATTCTCACGTCCCGAAGTCCCATCTCACCGGGTACTTTACTTTTTTTATTTTGTAATACACATTGTGCAAAGTCATCCATCTGTAAAGCCTGCTGATTTACTTTGGGCAAATCAAGATCACCCTGATTACTTTTTCCCGTAATGCCTTTATAGGCATAAGCTGGCTTCAATTCATACCATCCTCTCTCCAGATCAGCCCGCAACAAGTTCATATCTTCAGCATAACTTGTTTCACAGGAAGCTATCACTCCACCGGGAAATTCCATCTGCCAGGTAAGTGACTGCTCAACTTCTTTAAATTTCTCCAAATCGGTTTTCGGACCTTCCCTGGCCATTACGGCTATAGGATTTTTACCCATGGTATAAATGGCGCCTTGTACACAATAAATTCCCACATCCATCAGCGGCCCTCCACCAGCACGTTCTCTATCCAGTCGCCAGACATTGGGGTCTATAACCTGACCATCCTTAGCGGTGATGCTTTTAATTTTTCCAAACAATGAATCATCCCCCAGTTCAGACATGGTAAGATTATGCGGCTCGAAATGCAGCCGGTACCCTATCGACAAAAGTTTATTGGCTTTCTCACATGCAGCAATCATCTCTTCACAGTCTCTCACTGTAATGGCCATCGGCTTTTCACAGATTACATGTTTACCTGCCTGGGCTGCACGTATCGTGAATTCGGCATGCAATGCGTTAGGTAAGACGATATAAACAATATCAATTTCTTTGTTGTCCTTGATGGAATCGAAATTCTGATAGTTATAAACGTTCTTATCGGAAATATTATACTTACTCTGCCACTTGTTGATTTTGTCAGGGCTTCCGGTAACTATACCGGTGAGTTTACAGTGCTTCGTTTCTTTCAGTGCAGGAGCCAATTGTTCTGTTGCGTATTTTCCCAGACCCACCAGCGCGATCCCCAGCTTTCGCGTGTCATCCTGAAAAGTTTGAAGTGGCTTTTCCTGAACGTACGTTCCAGCCTGGGTTTCTATTAGGCCTCCTGCCGAAAATGCAAGCCATGTACTACCTACTGATCCGGAAAGCTGACGGATGAAATTCCGTCTGGAGGTATGCTGGTGATCCATGGTGCAGTGTTTTTAAAGAAAAGTAAAAACACATGCTCACTGATCCATGAGGATTATATTCTACAGAAAAACATAAAAATTACTTCAGCAGTGAATTCAATGCGGCCTGAACTTTCGTGAATTGAAATTCGCCAACAACTTTGTTCATGCCGGATGTGATCTCCGCCAATTTCAGGTTTCCAATACTTCCCTCATGGGTATGATGCACAGAAGTTGCCGGATTGTAATTTCCCTGTTCAATGTCCATACCTACTTTTTTGTAGGCATCGCGGAAGGGAACACCGGATAAGACAAGTTTATTTACTTCTTCTACACTGAACAGAAATTTATACTTGTCATCCGTGAGGATATCTTCCTTTACGGAAATGTTAGACAACATAAGATGCGCCATGCGCATGCAATCCTTCAGGTTTTGAATAGCAGGAAATAATATCTCTTTTAAAAGCTGAAGGTCACGATGGTATCCGGAAGGCAGGTTCGCTGTTGCCAGGGCGATATCATTCGGTAATGCGGTAAGCTGATTGCAACGCGCACGGATCAATTCAAACACATCCGGATTTTTCTTGTGTGGCATAATGCTTGAACCCGTTGTGAGCTCATCCGGGAAGCTGATGAATCCAAAATTCTGATTCAGAAACAAGCAGGCATCCATCGACAGCTTACCCAGTGTTGCCGCTACATTGGATAGTGCACTGGCCACAACACGTTCCGTCTTTCCTCTTCCCATCTGCGCGTAGACCACGTTGTAGTTCAATTCACTAAAACCGAGAAGGGATGTTGTCATGGTGCGGTTTAGGGGGAACGATGAACCGTATCCTGCAGCTGAACCTAAAGGATTCTTATTTACAACTTTATAGGCTGCCTGAAGAGTGATGCAATCATCTACCAGGCTTTCAGCGTAGGCACCAAACCACAAACCAAAAGATGATGGCATAGCCAGTTGCAGATGTGTGTAACCTGGAAGGAGATGATCCTTGAATTTTTCACTCTGAGAAATCAAAAGATCAAAGAGGTGCTTTATGCCCCCTACCACTTCTTCAATTTCATGACGCAGGTATAATTTCACATCCACCAGCACCTGGTCATTCCGTGATCTGCCACTGTGAATTTTCTTTCCTACATCGCCCAGCTTTTTGGTAAGCTCAAGCTCTACTTGTGAGTGAATATCTTCGACACCATCTTCAACCTTAAAATCCCCGGACTGGATCCGGGTATAAATTTTCTTGAGCTCTACCAGCAGCACTTCCAGCTCTTTTTTCTCCAGCAATCCAATAGATTGTAACATCGTGATGTGTGCCAGAGATCCTAAAACATCAAAGGGCGCCAGGAACATATCCATCTCCTGATCTTTACCAATGGTAAACTTCTCGACTTCCTTGAGTGATGTTTTGTCTTTTTGCCAGAGTTTCATGGAAGTTTGGTGTCTAAAGTTTGAGGTTTAAAGTTAGCTTAAAGAATAACTTCATTTAAAACTTTGATGTAGGTGTCAATGCCCTGTTTGATCTCGTCCGCATAAATGAATTCATTGGCGGAATGAGATCGGGCAGAATCACCAGGGCCCATCTTTATGGAAGGGGTAGGTATCAATGCCTGGTCGGAGGTAGTTGGTGAACCATACCGGCTGATGCCCAATTTAATCGCAGCTTTCACTAAATCATGATCGTCTGCAATACCGGACGGTCTCATGCGCATGGAACGTGGTGTCACTTCACACTTCACGTTCTGGCGAATCACTACCAGCAATTCTTCCAGTGTATATTTATCGGTCACCCGTACATCCACCGTAAAATGACATTCTGCCGGAACAACGTTGTGTTGCTTACCTGCATTGATAATAGTTACGGTCATTTTGATGGGACCAAGCGTTTGAGATACTTCGGGAAATTTATAGGTACGGAACCACTCTATGTCTGGTAGCGCTTCGTAGAGTGCATTGATACCTTCTTCACGTGCGGCATGTCCGGCTTTTCCATGTGCGACACAATCCAGCACCATCAAACCTTTTTCAGCGGTGGCCATCTGGCAAAGGGTTGGCTCACCTACTATGGCAAAATCTATTTTGGGTAATGATGACCAGATGCTTTCTATTCCGCCCGTACCTGAAATTTCCTCTTCTGCTGTAGCGGCCATTACTACATTATACTTCAGATTTTGCTGGGGATAATAATGCAGAAATGTCGCAATCAGGGAGACCAGCGGACCACCGGCATCATTGCTTCCCAGTCCAAACAGTTTGCCATCAATGATCTCCGGCTTGAACGGATCTCTGGTATACTGAGGGTTGGGTTTTACCGTATCGTGGTGAGAGTTTAAAAGTATAGTGGGTTTGTTGGGATCGAAGTATTGGTTCTTTACCCATACATTGTTTCCCTTGCGGTAAGAATGTACGCGTTGTTTTTCAAAAAATTCTTCCAATACAGAAGCTACTTCATCTTCCTCTTTGCTGAATGATGGAACAGCAATGAGCTTGATGAGAAGATTGGTAGCTTTTTCGTGCAATAGTTCCATAATATGAGGGCCTTTGGCTATACTATTTTGCAATAGACCAGAAGCTTTATAATGTTATTAACGTTCCTTCAGTCACCTGCCCTGTGTTCTTTAATAAATCCGTTGCTTCACCTATCAATACTTCCTTTACACCGGTTTCAATTGCGGCATAGGCATTCTCCAATTTCGGTAAGATACCATCTGCAAATACGCCCTTCGGGAGCAAATCTTCATATTTCTTTTTCGGAAGATGACGAATGACGGAGTTGACGTCATTGACATCCATCAGAACACCTTTCTTTTCAAAGCAGAATATTAATCGAACATCAAAGTGCTTGCTTAATGCCACAGCCAGTACGGATGCAATCGTATCAGCATTGGTGTTCAACATCGATCCATCGGCATGAGTCAGTGGTGCAAAGACCGGGACTGTATTTTGTTTCAGTAAGAAATATAAAAGAGAAGTATTCACACCCTCAGCTTT
>DASXWH010000136.1:0-9945 GCA_036503775.1 Ohtaekwangia sp. | reverse complement strand
AGATGGAAGACAGCTTTAAACCGTTGGAAGATAAAGAAGTTTGATTTCATCTCGATTGATGTAGAAGGAATCGAGATAGAAATTTTGGAACAGATCGATTTAACCGACACAAAACTAATCTGTGTTGAGACAAACGGTAACATGGAAAAGAAATCTAAACTTGATTTGATGCTTTCAGAATTCAAAGTAATTTACACATCCCCAGAAAATTTAATATACGGTAGAATAGCCGGTTAAATTATGATCATCGTAAACTTCGCCACCAAGCAATACAGAAACGCACAGCGTAGGTTAATGGACAGCGTTAACGGTAAAGGACTTTTCATTTCAGACTATCCGCCAGGATGGAAGACACACCAGGAAAGCCCGTATGAGTTTAAGATAAATGCAATAGAGCAAGCTTTTGAAATTGACGATATTGTTCTATGGGTTGACTCTTCAATGTACTTGAAAGGTGATCTTTCTAAGATTGAAAACATCATTAAACAAGACGGTTACTTCTTTGAAGAGGCAGGACATTGGTGCGGCAGGTGGACAAATCAAAAAGCACGTGAATACTTTAAAGTCACTGAGGAAGAAATGAAGCAAGGTACCGGGGGACTGTTTATGTTCTCTGCTGGATTGATCGGACTTAATCTTAAATCCGAACTTGCAATGGAGTGGTTTTATAAGTGGAAAGAATCAGCTAAGGCCGGATGTTTTGCAGGATCATGGGAAGACCATCGTCATGACATGACATGCGGTAGTATCATTGCACAACGTTTAGGCATGAAGTATCAACGCGGTGGATCACATCTTTCCTATGTCGGACCGGGATACTCAAAGCCAGAAGAGGGGACAGTATTTTTATGTCAGGGGTTATGATAAGATGGATTATAAGCTTCTGTAAAGGTTGGTACAAGTTTCTATTTCTACCAAAATCTGAGCTATCAAAGAACAGATTAAAAATTTGTAACCTTTGTAAATATAAGAAAGGGTTTCTTTGGTGGAGTTATTGCGGAGAATGTACATGCCCGTTAGATGCAAAGACAGAATCTGAATTGGAAGAATGCCCTAAAAAATATTGGTGATGAGGCTTTGCGCTATATATAATGTTTGGTCAGACTATGACTTACTAATTCATTCAGTTAATAATGTTCATCCGTTAGTAGATGGGGTGCTTATTATTTGTTCAGAGAACAGCAACTACGGAGAATACTGCAAGCAATATCCATACTGGGAAGAAGATGTGTTTTATAATACGAACGTCAGAACATTTGGATTTGAGCCTGAGTCATACCTTAAACCAATTCAAAATGAAACAAACAAAAGAAATTTTGGACTTGATATAGCAAGACAACAAGGCTATACACACTTCATAATGATGGACGCTGACGAGTTTTACGACCCAGCAGAGTTCAGAAAGGCCAAAGAAAGGTTCCACGTGGAAAAAGATTTAAAAGGCCTTGTCGTTGAATCACAAGTCTATTTCGGTTCTCCTGAGCTTACGATAGGAAATGACACTACACTCGTTCCGTTCATCCATGAATTAACACCAACAATAAAGCATGAGTTTAACCGTAAATATCCCTTCGCATGGATAGACGGTAAAATACGTATAGACCCTACACGGAGTTTAAACATTGATTCAGGGATTAAAATGGCTGACTGCTTAATGCACCACTACAGCTGGGTACGTAAAGACTACTCCAAGAAGATACGAAACTCAACCGCACGCGCTAATCTGGAGCGGTCAACCATAATGCAAGATTTATTGCACGCCAAAGAGGGGTATTATTGCGAATTTTATCAGAAGCATTTGGTCCGTGTGCCGAATCGCTTTGGAATCCCAGATTATGGCGTTTTTTCTGACAAAGATCTACAATCGGGCGGAAGCCCTGTATCGCCAGGCAACGAGGCGAACTAATCTAACATATAATAAATACCTGCCATACTTCGATGGGAATGACAATTTCCCTTTAAAATGGCATCAGGCTATATCAGAGAGTCCTTCGGCTACGTCATGTGTCTCAACGATACAGGACTTTTTAGAGGGTTCCGGATTTTCAGATGATCAGCTGGAGAACAGAATTGTAAACGCAAAGGGAGAGACATTTTTCCAGGTTCATCAGAAGGTTTCAAAGGATTTCGGGGAGTTTGAAGGGTTTTACATCCTTTTAAAGTTTAATGCCGTTGCCCAGGTGACAGAGTTTGAGCATTTAGCTTTCGAGAACTGCAGACTTGGGCGTCCGGATTCAAACGGTCTTATTTCCGAGATCCTTTATAATCCATATTTCGGTACAGCCGACTTCCAAACGCTTAAAAGTTCCGATACACGGTTTTACAATACATACAACCCAGCAGGAGTTAAGCAACAGATATTAGAAAAGGGAGCAAAATTCCAAGGGCAAGTGCTTTTTGTGGGTACAACTACCGCTTTGAGTCGGTTTTACCCCATGCCAGAAGCCACAGCCGCGCTTAAATGGATGAAAATTGAAACCGGTGTATCAGATTACCACGAAGACAACATAAATAACGGATTCCTACAGCCTTTTATGCTGATCATGAAAGGTAATCCAAATGAACCATCACAAAACCCAGCTTATGACGGACAACCGGAAGGAGAACGGATCACCAAAGGACAGGAATTTGACCAAATGGTGGCCGAAAACTTCATGGGTGCCAAGCGAGTCGGTAATATGTGGGTGCATTGGATTGAAAACTTGGAGGACAAACCAGAAGTTTTGGCCATGCCCTCAAATAACTCCGGGGATTTGTTTTTAGCAGTAGACACACAGGCCACAAAGAAGATCACAATCGCGTTTAAAGTGCCGGCAATTCTGGCGAATATTAATGAGGGCGTAAGTCTTGGTGGTGATGGTAATACCGTACGTGTAGCGGTAAAACTCATGCAGCAGCGATCAGTGAAGAAACAGAGAGTGTTAACAGATACATATTCATTGATTTTAAAGGCTATGGATAAGCCATATGTGGATCCCGTGGTTATTACTCCTTATAACCCTTACCCAGAGCTTGAAGTTATCGACCAGAAGCTTTGGGATGCTTTATCAGTAGAAGAAAAGCGCAAGTGGATAGTCGAAAACACCGATATTGAGTTGATAGAAGGCGATCTGGAACCACCGGCACCAACGCAGGCGCGGCTTACTAATGTGGTCCCGATGCCGTTCCCTGAAAGCATCAAGAACAAGATTAAAAAAGCGATGGAGTACCGCGAAAAGATGCAAATCCAGTGCGGACGGGGAGGGAAAGATATTACGGACAAGATTTTAAATAATCAGAACTTGGGGTTAAAAGAACTTAAACGGGTTTATAATTATTTAAAAAAGCGTCCGGAGCTTGAAAACAGCCTTTATAACCAAGGATGCGAAGCTATTGAATACCATTCATGGGGAGGGAAGGAAATGGAGAACTTTTTAGAGGGCAAACTTAAAGAAGTTGAGGCATGGCTAAATTAGATAAACTGATAACATTCGCCTATTTAAGGGAAGAGGTGGATATTCCGCAGAACATTGAAGATGTGGAGCTGGAGCATCCTATTTATCGCGCCCAGGAAATCCTAAGAATGCTCATGTGTGACGAGTTTTACCAGGACTTTTTAGCCCATTACAAGGAAAATTCATTTTCAGCTGCCTATGAATCACTCTACCCTTACGTAAAGAAGTTTATTGCGTGGCAGGCGTATTCATTTTGGACCCTTAAAGCCAATGTAAAGCCAACAAGATCAGGTTTTAGGATACATTCGGAGGCAAACAGCGTAGCGGCAGACGGTCCACAGATGGGGTACATAATTTCCGACTCAAAAAGTCAGGCAAATTTCTATAAAAATAACTTCATGGACTATCTGAACGGTCACAAATCAGATTATCCACTGGCTTGTAATTGTTGTGGAGGAAATTTAACCGGTAATAGTTTTCAAATCAGTGCGGTGAAGAATAAAACCAAACAACCACAGCCGTACGGAACAAACAGAGGGTGCAAGTCATGGTAAATACTAAAATGTTCATAGCTAAAGATTATCCTTTGTCTGTTTTCAACGGACAGCCGATGATTGATGTCGCTATACGTTTTTTTACTACTGATAACTGCGATGGTGAGGAGATAGATTGGGACTTTCCGAACTATGCCGGAGCTTTTTTGCGAGTGTTCAACGAAAGATTAGGTAGAGAGTTGAAGGAGTTTACTTTGTCCCGTGATGGTGCATATCTGGTTGCTAATGTGAGCGCTTCAGACATGACATTTGAGGACAACGGTAATTATTATTACGAAGTAGTTTACTTGAATGGAGTATACGAACAGGTTATAAGGTATGGAAGATTCACTGTCATCTGATATTGAAGTTGTTTCAATTCTATCTAATGTAGAATTGGTTCCTTTATTTTCAGAGGTAGATGATGACTACAGAACTTTAGTTTATAGGATAACTGAAATATCGGAATTAAGAGAAATTGAAAACAATGAACCACGATTAATAGAATGAGCTTACGAAGTGAAGTCATACGGATAGTTAATGAGTTGCTAGGCAATGGCAAAAAGATTTCCCAATTGTCAGCCGGATCATCACCAGACGGGACAGAGTTAATTGAAGCTGTTCAGAATGGTGTTAACGTTAAGTTAACTGTTTCTCAGGTTAGCTCTGGGTCTTCGGAACATTTTAAAGGAGCATGGGACGCTTCAGTAAACTTATATCCTAACGTAGGTACAATTTTAGCCGGTGATGAATGGTATGTTAGTGTGGAGGGTGATTTGAATATAAACGGACTTGGCGTAACTACTGTTTATCCTGGAACACTTTTAAAGTCGTTGGTAAATACACCAGGACAAACTCCGGCAAACTGGAAGGTAACTCAATAAAAATATGACACTACAACTTTATATTCAATGTTTTGCGGTAGCATTCTTCGGGATGTTGCTGCAAGCCTTATTAAAGATAAAATCTATCCAGGATAAGGCAAAAAAAGCCAACGTACAGTTTAGTCCTAAAGAGTATTTAATTGAAGATTGGGTTTCTCATAGCGCCTCACTTGTTACTGTGATAATGGTGATGTTCTTTGTTGATGAGTTTGCTCACTTCAGTGAGTTCGTTATGAAGTATATAAAATTCGGATTCGCATTCGTTGGCTATACAGGAAGTGATATTATGAGCCGATTATTTTCTGTAGTGAATAAACGGATAAACAAGGCTATTGATTACAAAACGACAATAGCAGATGAAGCTACCGGGACCACAGACAAACCAACACCAGCAGTAAAATGAAAAAAATACTTATAAGTTTAATATTAATCACATCGGCTTTATCTTCTTTCGCTCAGCAAGGTAGCCAAGCTTTAAGCGGTGTTTTCCTTCGTGTAAACGATAGCACGACTTATCAAACACAGGCGGCTACGCGTCACGCTCAGGGGTACTATGATATTTATTTCAATAACCAGGCAGTAACACCTCATTGGGATGTGTGGAACGGATCAAGCTACGACCATGTTTTTGATTTCAATTCCGGTACTTCAGGGCCGAGTACTTCACACAATAACCTCCCGATAGAATACCGAACAGACGATTTTGATTTAGTGCCTGGAGATACTTCTAAATTACTTGTTCTTGACGATGGAGTAGGTATTACGTTAGACCTTGCAAGTGCCGTAGATGGTTCTCAATTTGTTTGGTGGAATCCTTCGCCTTCCTTACCTCCTGGAATTTCAGCAGGTGGAACGGTGGTTTTAGATACTGGTCTTTACACTTACGCACATTACAATAACGATACGTTAAGAATTGCAAATGGAGGATCTGGTGGAGGATCAGGCGGGGCGGTATCTTCTGTATTCGGTCGCACGGGTGCAGTAGTTGCAGTTGCGGGTGACTACGAAGCGGACGAAGTAACGAACACCCCATCAGGAACTATAGCAGCTACAGACGTACAGGCGGCAGTGAATGAACTTGACACCGAGAAGGTACCGACATCAAGAACGATTTCAACAACATCACCTCTTTCGGGTGGCGGTGACCTTTCAGCAAACAGAACTATTACGATAGCGGACGCGGCAGCAGATGGCAGTACGAAAGGGGCTGCAAGTTTTACAGCCAATGATTTTAATGCATCATCCGGTAATATTTCAATTGATTATACCAATGGA
The DNA here is from genome assembly GCA_036503775.1 of Ohtaekwangia sp. Classification (GTDB taxonomy): domain Bacteria; phylum Bacteroidota; class Bacteroidia; order Cytophagales; family Cyclobacteriaceae; genus Ohtaekwangia. The sequence continues at coordinate 3,819 of DASXWH010000136.1, read as the reverse complement.
CAGGCGGCAGCATCCGGTACAAAAGGATTTCTTACCGGTGCCGATTGGGATACTTTCAACGGTAAGCAGGCAACTGGTTTATCTTGGTTGCTGGCTTCAGGCGGAACTTTAAGCGGTGCAAATACGATATCTGCTTCCGCTACAAACACTCTCGATTTTCAATATAGCGGCACAATCGGAACTACTGTGAACAGGTTGTTCATGATTTCAAATACCAATGCTGCGTCCGCTGGATCACAACAGATTTCACCTCCATTCATTCAAAGAGGTAGGGGCTGGGCTACGGGATCAGGTGGATCTTCTATGACAGTTGATTTTGCATCATACACAGTGCCAGTCCAAGGAACAACAGAACCAACCGGGATATGGACACTCTCATCCGGTGTTAATGGCTCATCATTTACGAACAGATTTACAGTCAACTCAGGGACAGGTATTGCCTCTGCCAGCGGGTTTAGCATCATTACCACAAACATGAACATCGATGCAAGCTCAACTGTTTTTAGGATCCGAAACAACCAAGGTACTACAGCGGGCTACGGTGTTAAAGTATATGGTGGGTCGGCATCGGCTACATCAGGCAATCAAACGAGTGTATCGATAGGCAATGTTGCTGATGGGATGACGTTCGCGCCAACTTCTGGCACGGCCACATTTACATTACTTGGTCTTGAAAATGTCATCAATCAAACCGGTGGCGCCAATGGAGCGGTAACGATGCTAAACATCACGCCTACATACACAGCCGCAGGAGGAAACGTTACTGGCATAGACTATAACCCCACAGTTACAAGCATATCAGGAACTCACACCGGGCTTAGAATAAGGGCCGGCCATGCTTCAATAGATAATGGAAATCTAACGCTTGGTTCAGTAGGAAATAAAATTCTGGTAAAAGAAGGTAGCGGAGGGTTTATGGGGCAGGCAACTTTAGTATCTGGCACAATAGCAATAACCGTTAGCGGTGTGACTACATCTACAAGATGTTTTCTAACCAGAGTGACACCAAGTGGAACGACATTAACGACAGATTATGATTGTGTTTGTACTTCCAACACTGTGACCATACAAGCCGATTTGGCAGCTGGAACGATAAACACAGCTGACAACAGTACTTTAAACTATATGCTATTTGAACCGGCACCATGAGAAAATATATTTCAGTATTTCTATTCCTTGTCTCATTCTGTTCGTTTTCCCAGGTTCGTGTTATGTCGGTTGTATCCGGCAGAACACCTACACAAACTGTTGATTCTGTTGAAACTCCTTATCCGTTCTTTGCAAACTCTGTAGACACTGATTCAATCCGAACAGAGTGGATAGATATTGGTGCTGATAATTATGTTTTAGAGAGCGATGATAATTTTAATTTCAGTTCACCCACTACGGAGTATTCCGGGACGAACCTCAGCTATACATTAACCGGACTAGGTGCCAATGTAAAACGGTACTTCAGATTACATGCAGAGACAGACGGACTTGCAAACAGTCCTTACGTTTACGACTCAGCCACTACTTTTCCATTTGTTCCGGTTGCATACTATGATTTCAATGGACTCACATACGGAGATAATAAGTTTGGAGACTACAACGGCAGCACCTTTGATACCGTTTATTCAGTAATCAATTATTCTGGCCCAGATCTTAGGCCTGTATCATCCAAAGGCACAATAAGTCCAACGGGTGGGGATGTTAATTACACTGCTTATAATCAATTTAATAACGTTGCCACTCATTCCCCTTCAACTGCTTTTGTATTCGGTGACTTCGAGATAAACATGAGGATGATGTTTAGGAGTACTCCTAACAACTCAACCATAATTACGAATTCATCAGACGCATTGCAGCGTATCCGTTTTGTTTCACTATCACAGATTCAGTTTGCAAGGACAACAGGTGTAACAGTGACGCTTGACAATACGCTAGAACTTGGTAAGGTGTACTGGATAACATTTAAAAGAGTTGGCACTACATTCACGGTTATAGTTCGTGATGTTTTAGGTGCCACGCAGAGTAAGAGCGGCACTTGTGTAAGCACTTCCATAACGTTTGATCGGTTCTTTTTCACGACACCTTTATTTACAACCGGTAAGCTTATAGTGATGGACAGGGAGCTAACATCCGCTGAAAGGTTAGCGGCTCAAGATATTTTAAAACGCCCTGTGCATACTCCAGAGGCATCAGATACGACAATAGAGCCTAATGGACTTACATGGAACGCAGCTAGCACATACTTGGTAGATGCTACGTTGTCACCAACTACAACTACATCATTTGTCAGGGATAGATTTTTCGGATGGGGTAAGTATTCATTTGCTTTAGTTAATAAAAGATTTGAATCACCATACTATGGAGCTGATCAGTTATATGCTTTTGATGAGGTTAATAACCTGATTAGTGACCCTATTGATTTAGGATACTACTCTACAACGAATGATACTCATAACACGGGTGGAATTTGTGTTAGCTGGAATAATTGTCTAGTCCACTTTATACAGAATCACCACTACAGCGATCAGGTAAACAACTCACTTGTTGTTGAAATATTCGGTAAGGACATGAATCTTGTCGGTCGTAAAACGATACCACTCGGGAAAGGAATTGTTACCAACACCGGGAAACATCTTCAATATCATCAAGCGGCTATTGTAAATGGAAAAATATATCTGATAGCTCAGGAGTTCACAGGATCAGCAAACAATTCAGCAAGGCGTGCGGTAATGCTTATCAGTGATTGTGAGTGGACATACTTTCAAAAGTATCAGATTTATGAGATTGATGACGCCCAGGATGATTTTATATACCCTCATCTGGTGTATGCTGAAGATAGGCTAATTCTTATATTGGATTATGACATATACCCTGAAACACAACAGAAGGCAGCGTACATAGCATGGTGTGAGCCTTCAATAAGCGAAACAACATGGAAGAGTGTTGATGGGTCATTCTCAAAAAACATAGCCACATCCGGACCTATTACAGATACGGAGGCAATGGCTGATTTAGTTTTAGGAACTGCGCTAGTTGTTCCACCAACAGATACAACAAACGTTAAGCCTAGTCATGGACTTTATAACCCAGCAACTGAGATAATGGACATAGTTCGAGCGGATGGTAATGATGGGTTTATTTATTGTGCCGTTGATTTTGATGCCGGTACAATGACAGAAGAAAACATTCCACCGGTAATCGATGGACATAATATTTTAATTGAAAACCCAGGGTCAGGAGCAGAGAACCAACCATTTATCTATCGCGAGGGATCGGATATTTACTTAGTATGCCATGAACAAAACAGCGGTGACACCAAAATAATTAGATGTATAAGAACCGGATCAAGTTCATGGGATTACTATGATCAGATTTCAACAGATAACACACTTGAACACGTTCGAATGATGCCTACAAAGAACTGGTATTATACCCAGACAAGGAGTATTTTTGCTACACGTGTTTCGGCTGACGGGAATTCAGGAAGTTTGTTTAGATATAACGTATCAACACCATGAAAAAACTATTCATCACAATCATTCTGGTATTCGTTGCGCTGTCTTATTTCAGTGTGGCGATGGCTCAATTAAAGACTGGTTCTGGAATTTCGTATTATAAGTATGGAACCGGCCCGGATATAATTGTTTACATGCATGGATATGGAGAGAATCCCTTGTCATCCGCATTTTATAAATCATTCTATCCGTCAATTCAAGATAAGGTAACGTGCTACATGGGACTGATACCAGGCACATCAGGTTGGGAAAAACCTTGGAATGGAGTTTCTATTGGTGAGGATTTTTTGAAGTTTGTAGTGTCGGAGAATCC
>DASXWH010000135.1:0-21204 GCA_036503775.1 Ohtaekwangia sp. | reverse complement strand
GCCAACATCGGTCCGAAAATTATTCCGGATGGTCTGAGTGATGACCAGGTATTATTCCTCACCGATATCTTTCCCACAGGCTGGTCAGCGGTAAAGTGGGGGAAAGTAAAACCCGGAGATACGGTTATTATTTTCGGCAGCGGTCCTGTTGGATTGATGGCACAGAAAGCAGCATGGCTTCATGGAGCCGAACGTGTCATTGCGGTTGATCCGCTGGAGTATCGTCTTCAGAAAGCGCGATCCGTAAATAAAGTGGAAACGCTGAATGCCGATGAAGATGATCTCATGGAAAAGATCTACTCACTGACATCAGGTCGCGGTGCTGATGTAGCCATTGATGCAGTAGGTATGGAAGCTAACCGCACGTTCATGGAAAAAGCCAAGGCTGTAGTCAACCTGGAAAAAGGAACATCAAAAGTTATCGAGCTGTGTGCGGAGTCCGTGAGGCGAAGCGGCACCATTGCCGTGGTGGGTGTATACGGAAGTCCGTACGACAACTTCCCGATCCACCGCTTCTTTGATAAAGGACTTACGATCCAGTTCGGACAGGCTCAGGCTATTTTATACATCGATGAATGTTTCGATGCCGTGTTGAATAAGAATGTGAAGCTGGATGATATCATCACGCACCGTTTGCCATTGAGCCGTGCAGCAGAAGCGTATGATATGTTCAAGAATAAAAAGGACGATTGTGTGAAGGTGGTACTTAAACCGGAATAAAAAACCAACGACAATGGAAACGAACATCATGCGGCAAGCCCGCTTCATTGAACAGCTGGAAGAATTGTGGGCAATGGAACAACTCATTCTGGAATCTCTCCCGGCCATGATCGAGAGGGTTTCGGATTTTGGCTTAAAGAATATGTTGCGGCTGCATTATACTGAGACCTTGAACCAGACCTCTATGCTTCGCGGAATTGCCAAACAGCTGGAGACCGTAATTCGTCCGCGGAGCAGTAAGCTGTTTGATTCGACCATGACCGAAGCAGACGATATTGTACGGCATGGTGATCTGACACCTTCAATTGAGTTGGACAGGCTGATTATTGCCATGTGCAGAAGGATTGAAGAATTTGAAATTGATCAATATGTGTCTGCCGCTACTGAGGCAGGCAAGCAGGGACTGATGGGTGTGCAGAAAACGCTGCACACTATTTTAATGGAAGAAAAGCTGGCGAAAGTAAAACTCGATTTTGCAGAAAAGAATCTTTCAGACACACATCCCGATGATGTGGAAGAAAAATTCATTACGGCATAATTAACACAAACACCGTTGATTGACGATCAGTCCGGGCTATCAAATTCTTTGTTGAAATTACAAGGAATGCAGTGCATGCATTCCTCATGACCATTGACGAATGACCTTCTCTCGCAAATAGTGCCCTACAGTAACTGTAGAAGTCAGGCAAATCGTACCTCGTACCTCACCTATCACCCCATGAAAGAAGCGGCAAAGTCTTTCTGGTACAAGACATGCGCAACATTTTAACTCTGCCGTCTTCTTTTCATGAAATGTATAAGAGCTTCTGAAATTCAAATGCCGGATCAGCAGAACACAGAATAAACGGTTTGTCTGCCGATCATGAAAAATAATACTCAACCATCAGATTGATTTTATAGACAGGTTTCTACATCCAGTGAGTCGATGGGATAGTGGATTGGAAAATCTACCACCTTTGAAATAATCTACATTCCCGGTCTTGGCGGTTTCACTGGGCTCTCAAATCCATTCACACCTCTCACCTTTACCTTTCTTCTGAAAACTTTATCGTGAACGGATACATACAGCATGTCAAAGTTCGGTCCACCGAAACACAGATTGGAAACCTGTCCCTTGGTTCGGGGCGTAGGGATAATCGCGTTTACTCGTCCCAGCTGATCCATTACCTGGATACCGCTGAGGGTGGTGACGTAAATTCTTCCATCACGGTCGCACTTGATGCCATCGCTCCAGGCATTATCATCGGAGTCGCGTACATGAAGCCATCCGTATTTTTGTTTGTGTTTCAATGTGCCGTCAGGCTGAACCTGGTATGACCACACCCAGTGTGACGTAGATTCGGTTATATATAATAGAGTCTGGTCGGGCGACAGGCACAGGCCGTTGGCAAACTTCAATCCTTCATCAACCACTACGCGTTCACCGTTGGGTCTGATAAGCCAGATCTTGCTGGGCTTCTCGCGGCCATCAGGCGAAGTGACATAGATATTATTTTTGTAGGATACCGTGATGTCGTTGCCTGGAGTTTCATCCGCAACCACTTCATATCGCGTGGCAGATGTATACCGGTGTACCTGTTTCGTGGGCGGTTCAGACCAGCCACCGGTAATAGTGACCATCTCCCCGGCTGTTGTAAAAGCTGCTCCACTGGCCTTTTTGGAATCCGGATTATATAGTTCAGGTTTTCCGTCTGCACCTACTTTATAGGTTTTCGCATTGGGAATGTCGTGAAAGAAAACTTCGCCTTTTGCATTTACAGCCGTTCCTTCCGTGAAACCATAGCCTTCACCCACCAGCTCCCATCCTTCACCGGGAATGAGGATGTCATTGAGAAATTGATTTTTGGTGGCCGCAGGTGTAACCGGTTTGGGATGGTCGCGCCACAGCCAGCGCATGGCTTCCGGAAATACGGCAGTACCGTGCGTTCCGTTGTGAGCGCCTTCACCCCACACGTGTTTCACGTCATAACCTGCGAAGATGAGTGAGCGCTCCATCGCTTCATTTGCTTTCCACCAGTCACCCGCATAGATGTTGAGATCGTTGGAGCCATCCTGTAAAAAGATTCGAATGGGTTTGGGTTCATACTTGCGGACAAGGATGTCGTAATGGTCGGCACCACGAAGTCCGATGTAGGTGCCGATGGCACTGAACACTTTTGAAAATTCTTCGGGACGTTCCCATGCAGCGGTAAACGCGCATACGGCTCCGCTGCTGGAACCGCCAATCGCGCGGTCGTTTCCATTTTTGGAAAGTTTAATCACACGACCATCTTTTGTTTTCTGCAACTCAACAAACGGAAATACTTCTTCCAGAAGAAAGCGTGCATAGTTGCTGTTGACGCCATCATATTCGAAGCTGCGGTTGAAGCGGTCCATGTCTGTGTCAGCGTTTTGCGCCAGTACTTTTCCGGGCGTGATAAAAATGCCGATGGTAATGGGCATTTCCTTTTTGTGGATGAGGTTATCAAATACGGTAGGGGCTTTCCATTGAATGCCATCCTGGTTCACATATACACAGGCTGGTTGATCACCTTTGTATTGTGCGGGTACATATACGCTGATCTCGCGTGTGGTTCCGGGAAATATTTTCGAAGCATCAAACGTGAACTTCAGTATTTCGCCTTTGGGTACACCGGGTAGTTCTTCCGAAGCCGGATCCACCGGATAGCTTTCGGTTGGTGTTTGTGCCGAAATACAGAGTGCAGCAAGAATGAATACAGTTGATAACAGGATTTTCATAAGGGCATGGGTTGTGACCCAAGTTACCATTTACAACCTGGAAATTAAGCCGGCTGATCAAATCGGAAGCTTTGAATTTTAATAGTAATACGAACCTTCGTGAAACGTTGAGCTTCTTCGTGTTCTCTTGTGTCCTGGATTTCAAAATCATGACACCTTTAATTATCTATCCACTCCGGGCGGCATTTAAAAGTTCGCCATTCACCAATCACTCATCGCAATATCTACCGATATGCCTAATGACCATTGACTAATGACCAATGCCTAATGACTTCTATTTCTTCCGCAATTCGTATTATAATATCTCACGATGGCCTCAATCTCTTTCTTGCCCAGGTCTTTGTTTTCAATCCGTTCGGCTAAAGCCGGGCAATCACTGAAATAGGCACGCATGTCTTTTCGCCATCCCGTTCCTTTAGACTGTTTGAGCGGGCCGTTACCTTTTTGAAAAACCATGTTTTCAAGGGTATAGGTAGCACCCGCAGTATACGTACCGCCTGCACCAAAATATCCCGGATTCGATTGCTTGTAATAAAACCGGTAGAGCCGTAGCGGGCCATCGATCTCCAGCTTCAGGAATATTTTAACAGAGGATGAAAAGATATCACCACTCCCAAGTGTATTAACACAGGAGATCATGCGGACTTTCAATCCTTCATAGGTAAAGATCACCTCATCAGCATCATCCGGGCGAAGGGTTTGTTTCTTCCCGGTTTCATCATAGTATTTGATCTTGTACTGCGTACGTTCGAAATTTGGTTCGCCAGCGAACAGATCTACTTTCAGATCAAGCATTACATCTTTTGATTCTCCTTTCGTGATTATCGTGCCGGGCACCTTCTTACCATAGGCGTGAAGAGAAGCAACAACGAGGGTGGCAATGAACAACAGGTTTTTCATCGGTATTTAAAATCCACACCAAGGTAATGGTTATCCATGCATAGTCAACGCACAGTTGCTTGGCCGTTCTATGAATATTGATTTGACCGCATGTTGTGCAGGATCGTGTTCAGAATAGGGGTGTGAAGGCTGTCCATCCTGACTTCGTTTAACGATGTCTGAGAACTGGCTAAAATTGATGCATATGATGACCAATCGGACTTATTAGCCCATATGGGAGAAACCAAATAAAATTCGTTTGAGGGGGAGTTGGTAATACGAACGAGCCCCATTAGCTCCGCCTGGCGTAAGCATGGGCGAACCTTGGGTGAACCATGGGTGAACCTTGGGCGAAGTTTGGGTAATACTTCGGGGCTTTAGATAAGCTTCGCAACTAAAAACAAAATAAAATTCCTTTAGCCGGTGCCTCATGGCAAGCGGACACCTGGTGCGTAGGATATTACCAATCTACTCACGATTCGGATTGCTTTTCGTTGAGCGGTCAGCGCATTTGCGTCACCTGAATTTAGTGTGACTGTCATACGCCAGCCCCAGGCCAACACTGGAAAGTTTGTTCTGGTCTGCGACAGATGCTGTGGGAAAAAGCTTTTTGAACCCTGCCTGAACAACGGGAACTTCCGTGGATCCGCCTGTAAGAATTACCAGGTCAATATCCGTTGCTTTTACCTGGGCTTGCAGCAGACACTGTGATGCACATGCTGTAATATGCTGAACATGCTCTTCGATTGACTTTTCAAAATGTGTTCGTTGAATAGCAATGGCTAAATCGTCTTCGATGAAATGAAGGGCAGCGTTATGGACTGTCTCCGCAGTGAGCGCAATCTTTGCTTCTTCGGTAGCCGCCAGCAACGCATGACCCGTTTCCTGCTCCAGCACCGTTAGCAATCTCCTGAACCGCAGTTGATCACGCGACTGATAATACAGCTGTTGCATCTGCGATTTCAATTTGGTGTTGTAGAGGGAATTTACTTTGCTCCATTCGGCCAGGTCATGAAACGGTTTTAACGGAACACCGAGGCTCTTCTCACCATACGTAGTATTGTAACCGATCTCCGGCATGATGGCGGATAAGCTTAAGTCTTTATCAAAGTCATTTCCACCAATACGAACTCCGGTGTTGGCCAATATATCTGACGTACGATCAGGTTTGTGTATCGATTGGCCCGACAAACGAATTACCGTGAAATCAGATGTACCACCGCCCAGATCGGCAACGATAGCAAGTTGTTCACCGGTTACATGTACTTCATGCGCAAACGCGGCAGCGATCGGCTCAAATTGAAATTCAATATGTTTGAAGCCCACGCGTTGAGCAATGCGATGCAACTGATGTTGAGCACGCGAGTCACCGGCACGGTCGTTATCTATAAAATGCACGGGCCTTCCCATGACCACGTGCTGCAATTCTTCACCTGCGAATGCATCGGCTTTTGTTTTGAGGTGGTGGAGGAACGAAGCTATAATATCTTCGAACTTCATGACCTTTCCATTCACAGCGGTTCCATGATCCATCAGCGAGGTGCCCAGCACACGCTTCAGACTTCGCATGAAGCGGCCTTCTTTACGCTCGAAGAAAAACTGAATGGCTTCTCTTCCATAAACCGGTTTGTATACCTTCCGTTGAAAAAACAACGCGCTGGGAATGGTGAGGTGTTCTTGCTCTACCGGCACCAATGAAACAAGGCCAGCGTTCGAAATAGCCACACTGGAATTGGATGTACCGAAATCAACACCACACGTAGTCATCAGATTAAGGAAAAGGCCACAATAGTAATGGTTAAAAATGGAATACTATTCCAACCACCATGGTTAATTTCAGGTTGAACAATGGCATTGTTGATCAGTGATGGTTGAATTGTAATTGACAGGCGCTAACCTAATTACCTTCTATAAAAAGATCAACTCCCCATAGGGGTAACGCATGCGCGAGTTGTCTCTTAATTATGGCGCTCTACAAAAACTACCTCAAAATCGGTTTCCGCAATCTTCTCCGAAACAAAGCTTACTCTATTATTAATATAGGTGGCCTGGCTGCGGGCATGGCCGTAGCGATCATGATTGGCCTGTGGATCTTCGAAGAAATCTCATTCAACAGCTATCATTCCAACGACAACACCATAGCGCAGGTATATCGCATGGAAACCTGGGATGAAGTCACAGAAGCAAACAACATACATGCTCCTGGTCTCGGTACCTTACTCAAAAATGAATATAGTGCACACTTCAGGCGTGTGGTCATGATGGTGGCCAGTACGGAAGAACGTGTGATTGCCAGCGGTGAAAAGAAATTCTTAGAGAAAGGTTTTTTCATGGAAGCAGAAGGTCCCTCCCTGCTGGGCCTGCGAATGAAATATGGCTCTATGGATGGATTGAAGGACATGAACGCTATTTTGCTGTCGGCTTCAGCAGCGCAAAAACTTTTTGGCGAGATCGACCCCACCGGACAAAGCATTCTGATGGATGCAAAGTGGGATCTGACCGTAGCTGGTGTATATGAAGATCTGCCTATCAACTCTGATTTCCATGAAGCATCATACCTGGCGGCACTCGACAAATATATTGATGGCTGGGCATCGCTTGGCGATTGGGATAATTACATGATGTATATCTATGTGCAGCTGAAAGATGATACGGATATAAAAACAGTATCCTCTCTCATTAAAGACAGCACCAGGCCACACATCAGCGAAGAGCATGCACTGGCAAATCCAGTGTTGTTTCTGCATCCAATGAAAGACTGGCATCTGCACAGTACGTGGGAGAATGGCGTACAGATTATCAGCCCTAAATTTATGGCAATCATCTACTACGCAGTCATCGGTGTTTTTGTGTTGCTGCTTGCGTGCATCAATTTCATGAACCTGAGCACAGCACGTTCGGAAAAGCGGGCGAAAGAAGTGGGTATTCGTAAATCCATTGGCTCGTTACGGCATGAACTCGTGCAACAGTTCTATGGCGAGTCTTTCCTGGTGGCGCTCATCGCATTCGGTATCGCGCTGGTCATGGTACAAATCAGTTTGTCGTGGTTCAATGACATTTCAGCTAAAGATATTTCTATCCCGGTTATGAAATGGAAGTTCTGGATGGCATGTCTTTCTTTTGTGATGATCACAAGCTTGCTGGCAGGAAGCTATCCTGCTATTTATCTGTCGTCATTTTCACCAGTCAAGGTATTGAAAGGAACCTTCCGTACAGCGGGAAGAGGTGCCATGGCGCGAAGCGTGCTGGTAGTGGTGCAATTCTCTGTATCCCTGTTGCTCACCATCGGGACAATCATCGTATATCAGCAGCTGAAGTTTGCAAAAGATCGGCCCGTAGGATATACGCGTGAAAGTCTGATCAGTTTGCGTGCGAGTTCTCCGGAGTTCCAGGGAAAATATGATGCGCTGCGAAATGAACTGAAGGGAACCGGAGTGGTGGTCGATATCGCTGCAGCAAATTTCTCGATCATCGATACCTATGGATGGAACGGAGGTTTTTCTTGGGAGGGAAAAGAGTATGAACAATCCTTTAACACCATTTCGGTTTCCTATGACTATGGAAAAACCATGGGCTGGGAATTTATCGCGGGCCGTGATTTTTCCCGCGATAGTGCAGGTGACACCGAAGGTATCGTGATTAATGAATCGGCTGCCAGGATTTTTGGGCTGAAGAATCCCATAGGTGAAATGTTGACCTGGGCTCCGGGAGGCGCGCACCAGGGTACATTCAGAATATTAGGCGTTGTAAAAGATATGGTGAAAGGTTCTCCCTATGAGCCGACAGATCCTTCCGTTATATTTCTTTCACAAAAGCATATGCCGTGGGTGTATGTTCGTCTTGTGCCGGAAGCGCATGTGCAGGATGCCTTGCAAAAGGTAGAGCGGGTTTTTAATACACTGATCCCCTCGGCTCCATTCGATTACACCTTTGCTGATGAAGATTACAACGCCAAGTTCAGGGCAGAAGAACGGATGGGCACGCTGGCTACTGTATTCAGTGTGCTGGCAATCATCATCAGTACACTGGGTATGCTGGGACTTGCAGCGTTCACAACCGAGCAGCGCACAAAAGAAATAGGTATCCGGAAAGTACTGGGCGCCACGGCAGCACACGTGTGGCAATTATTGTCACGCGAGTTCATTGTGCTAGTGCTGATAGCCTGTGTTATTGCCGTACCGTTGGGATACTACATCATGCAAGCGTGGCTTCAACAATTTATGTATCGTATGGCATTGGGTTGGGAAGTCTTCGCTATAGCCTGCCTGGGTGGAATTGTAACTACGATTGCAACCGTAAGTTTTCAGTCCATAAGAGTAGTCCTGGCCAATCCGGTAAAATCCTTGCGAACAGAATAGCTTTGTATAGGTACGAGGTACGATGCTTTGAAAGTCAATAGTCATTGGCAAATACATGCACTGCATTGGCTTTAATAATTCTCAATTCACTATTCAATCATGATAACTCGGGACTATTCGCAAATTGAGTATTCCCCAACGACTATTGCAGTTGACGACTTGTCCACAGAGGTTATCCCCTTAACAACATAGGCCCAGTTACTGAGCTGAATAATTTATTTCAAAAAATCTTTTATGCACGCCAACCTTTCGTATACACGTATCTGACTCAAGTTTTTCAGATTGTAAAATCTCGTGCCACGGTGTAGATGTACGACATTCAAGTCAGTAGATACAGGCATCTGTTTTGATATGTGCTGCACATCAACTTAACTTAATATAGTACTACATACCAACGACCATGAGTAAGCGAATACTACTGATAGAGGACGATACGGATGCCCGGCTGTTGTTTAAAAATGTATTAACCGGTGAAGGCTATTCCGTGGATGCGTTCTCTGAGGGAAATACATTCATCAACGTAGATCCCACTGTTCCTGATCTCTTTATCTTCGATAACTCTATACCCACAATTGATGGTATTGCGTTGACCAAGTATCTTAAGATACGAAAGCAAACCAGGCACGTTCCCGTGCTGATCATGTCTGCGAATCAGGATATATCGGCAAAAGCACGAAAAGCAGGAGCTTCAGCATTTATCGCGAAACCTTTTGAAGTAGATACCTTTCTGACTACAGTGGGTCAACTTCTGTCGGTGCACGAAGAAATTGGGGAAAAATCTCGCACCGTGCTGTAAAGGAAACCTTGTGTTGGATGCAGTCCCTGGACTGGGTTCTTAGGGCTAAAAATATTTTTTGGAACGGGATTCTTCTGTTGTAAGAGCCATTTTTTATATGATTTTAAGAGGAAAATCTCCGAATAAAATCATGCCAGAACAGCTTTTTAACACTTGGGCTCTACTAGGGTATGAATCAACTCTGGCATGCCTTAAAAATAGGTTATGGATACGCTTCAGATCGGTATTATATTGGTTCTGACATCAGGCAGGAAGGCATGATGACCCGATATCTGAACGATGAAGAATCCAAAAACCCATGATCAACACACCATTGAGAAGGCCCTTCGTGAGAGCAATGCGCTGGTAGAAAATATAGCTGCTACGACATCGGACCTGATCACCATTCAGGAGGCTGATACCAACAGGATCATCTACCGGAACTACAATGATTTCTGGAAAGACCTGCTGGATGCAGACGTGTATGGTCTTCCCGAAGAAGAACGTGCTACTGCCATGATCCATCCGGATCATCTCAGTAACGTAAAGTCTTTTCTGGAAGAACGGAAATACCTGCACGATCGGGAACTCCGGGAAGCAGAAATAAAACTCACGAATGGAAACTGGATTCAGGTCAGAAGTAAGATTTTTCAGCGTGATCAGAATGGAGAGGCTGAGCTGATCATTTCCTTCACCCGTAACATCACCAGGCAAAAAAAAGCGGAACAGGCAGAACGGGCAATACGGGAGGCTGAGGAGCGAAAGGCTTTTTTACTCAAGCTGAGCGATGCGTTGCGCTCACTGTCCAACCCGCTGGAGATTCAGCGTGCCGCTATAAATATTATCGGTGAACATCTTCAGGTTGACCGTGCATTTTATACCGAATTCTCACCGGATGGGAACGACTACTACATCGCTGATAACTATGTACGTGCAGGCATAGCCAAACGTACAGGCCGGTTTTCTACCAGCGTCTTTCCCAGTATGATCCAATGGTTTGCGCGTGGTGAAACACCGGTATCCACGACATGCGGAACACTCCGATACTGACAGCGGAAGAGAAAGAAGCATCGGTTAACATTGGTATTCTCGCGGGAATTGGTGTGCCGCTGATCAAGGATGGTCGGCTCGTAGCGCAACTGGGTGTTCAGCAAAGTGAGCCGCGTGAATGGACTGCTGAAGAAATTCTTCTCGTTCAGGAAACAGCCGAGCGTACGTGGGATGCTGTGGAAAGAGGCAAAGCTGAAGAAGCCATTCACATCAACGAAGAGCGTATGCGTGCCATGAAAGAAGCGTATCAAAGCGTGGTTAACGGTGTGAAGCTCGAAGCTTCATTGATGCGCCTCACCCAACTCGTAATCACTGAAACTTCCGGTGAGGCCCGCACGGCTTTCTATCTCGCCAACGAAGAGAGTACTTTTTTAAGTCCGGTTTATGATGCCGGAGATATGCCCTCCGCTTACCTGGATGAGATTGACAAATTTCCAATCGGAAAAGATTCCATTGCCTGTGGTCTGGCTATCCCTACAGGACAACCGGTGATCACACCCGATGTTTTTGAAGAACCTGAATGGAAAGCCTGGACATACATTGCCGAAAAATATGACTACCGCAGCTGCTGGTCTTTCCCCATCAAGACACGTGATCACAGGGCGATCGGAACTTTTACCATGTACTTCCGCACAAAACGTGAAGCCACAACACAGGATATGGCGCTGGCAGATGTAGTAACGCGTACCGCGGCAGTGATTATTACCAATTATCAGGATAATGTCAGCCGCACGAAAGCGGAGCAAGCCATGCGCGTGAGCGAAACACGGTTGTCTTCTCTGGTGGAAACAGTGCCTACGGCCATTGCCATGATAGACATTCATGGAAAAGTTATTCTCTCCAATAAAGAGGTCCAGCGATTCCTTCCCAGCGACCGTGTTCCATCCGTAGACCCTGAACGTCAGTCGCGTTGGATTGCCTGGTATCCGAATGGAGAACGGATGGAGCCTGAAAATTATCCGGCCGCGAGATCATTACGTGGAGAACGCGTGGTTCCGGGGTTGGAGTTTTTGTATGAACAGGATGACGGAAGCCAGGTATGGTGCCGCGTTTCATCTGTTCCTATTCTGGATGAGAATGGACAGGTCACCGGCAGCCTGTTATCCATTACGGATATCAATGAGCTGAAAAAATTTTCTGAGTCGCTGGCGGAAAGTGAGCAGAAGTTCAGAAGCCTGGTGGAAACGTATGCCCAGGCGGTATGGGAAACGAACGCAAGAGGTAAAGTGGAAGTAGACAGCCCATCCTGGCGTGCATTCACCGGACAAACTTTTGAAGAATGGGTGGGTACGGGATGGATAAACGCCATTCATCCGGATGACAGGGAGCACATAGAGAAATTATGGCACAATGCCGTGGCTACCGGACAAAATGTGGATGCGGAATTCAGGCTTCAGTATGCCGGTAACGGTTATCGCTGGATGAATTTCCGGGCCACCACGATACTCGGCCTGAAAGGAAATATCGTGAAGTGGACCTGCATGATCCTTGACATCCATCAGCGTAAGGAAGCTGAGCGATTGCAGAAGGAGCTGAATACAAAGCTGCAGGAAATGGACATCGCGAAGACAAACTTCTTCCATAATGTCAGTCATGAATTCCGTACGCCATTGGCGTTGTTGATTGGTCCCCTGGAAGACATCATTAAAAGCGGCAAAACGAAAATGCGGCCGGATGAACTTCAAAAGCTCCAGATGTCGTTTCGCAGTGCCATGCGTCTGCAGAAGCTCGTCAATACGTTGCTTGATTTTGCCCGCATCGAAGCGGGCAAGCTGGAAGCTTTCTATCAGCCCACGGACTTTGTCGCGTATACAACCGAGCGGGCTGCAAACTTTCAGTCGGCCATCGAAACAGCGGGATTGAAATACGTGGTGAAGACTGAAGCTATTGATGCACCTGTTTATCTGAACCGCGAGATGTGGGAGAAGATCGTTTTCAATTTATTGTCCAACGCATTTAAGTTCACCCATGCCGGGAAGGTCGAAGTGATCATACGCGAGAAAAAGAAAAATGTGGAGCTGCGGATCAAAGATACCGGCATTGGCATCGAAGCAAAGAACATGGATCGGATCTTCGATCGCTTTGTTCGCTTTGAAGGAACACGTGCACGCACCTATGAAGGAACCGGTATCGGCCTGGCATTGATACGTGAGTTGGTAACTGCCCATGGCGGAACCATTAAGGTGAAGAGTAGGGAAGGTGAAGGCTCGGAATTCACTGTGTCTATCCCCAAAGGGAAAAAACATTTGCCTGCGAAACAGATCTTTGAAACACGTGAGCAGCTTCCCGCTGACCGGATCAGTCACCTGTTTATGGAAGAAGCATCCGGGTGGATGCCTGACGATCCGAAGGCCACAAAACGGATGACGAAAAAATATGTGCAGTATGAAGGTATCCGTATTCTCGTGGCAGATGATAATGCCGACATGCGCGAATACCTCACCCATGTGCTTTCACAGGATTACCAGGTGATGGCAGTAGAGCACGGTCAGAAGGTAATTGATTTTTTGAAGGAGGGAGGTCAGGCAGACCTGATCCTGGCGGATGTCATGATGCCTGAGCTTGACGGCCTGCAAATGACAGCGCTGTTGAAATCAGATATGAAATATGCGGAGATTCCTGTGATCCTGCTTTCTGCACGGTCAAGTGAAGAGTCACGACTGGAAGGGTTACGTATCGGTGCTGACGATTACCTGGTAAAACCATTTTCATCACAGGAACTGCGTGCCATGATTACCGCGCGGATCAAGGCAGCGCAGACCCGGCAGGTCAGCAAACAACTTCAGAATCAACACACGATAGAGCTCGAACACATCGTGGAGGAGCGTACGCTTCAGTTACGTCAGCTCAATGAATCATTGCAACAGCGCAATGTGAAGCTGGCTTCGCTGAATGATGAGCTCACCAATTTTGCCTATATCGCCAACCATGATCTGCGTGAGCCGTTGCGGAAAATACAGTTGTTCACCTCCGAGATTGTTCAGAAAGACCAGGGCAGCCTCAGTAAACGTGACCTGATGTTGACCGACAGAATATTGTCTGCTGCTCAGCGCATGAACGACCTGATCGAAGATATCCTCCGCTACTCACAGATTGCGTCACAACCGAAGCGCGAATTCACGGAGGTAGATTTGAATGATCTGCTTGATCAGGTTTTACAGGATATGAAGGAAGCTATCCAACGCTCCGGAGCCAATGTGGCTACCGGCAAACTGCCGCGGCTGAACTGCAATGCCATACAGATCACGCAACTCTTTCATAACCTGATCTCCAACGCACTTAAATTTCAGCCACCCGGAAGAACACCGGAAGTAGTGATTACTGGTCATGTAGTTCCGGGTGAAACGATCGGTTTTCCGGAGGCCAATGAAAAATACGATTATCTGAAACTGGAAGTAATCGACAATGGTATTGGTATCGAAGAAAAATACCTCGGTCAGATCTTCGGGATCTTCCAGCGGCTGCATAACCAATCAGCGTATACCGGAACGGGCATTGGCCTGGCCATCTGCAAACGTATAGTGGAGAATCACCAGGGATTTATCGTTGCCCGGAGTGTGCCACACGAAGGGTCGACCTTTACATGCTTCATTCCGATCCTGAAATAGACGGGCTCAGAAATAATTTTCAGAAAATTTTCAGGTGAAGTTTTGTGTCAAAAAGGACGGAACATCCGATAAAAAAATTACGATAAAAACCGTGCCACGTGTGGCTTTCACAAGCAGTCATTTTGCTATAAGCAGGCCTCCAAGGCACGTATGCTGTTTCTTCTCTGTGAATTGCCCTATTTTTGAACCCTTGAAAGCTGAGTATGCGAAAGAAAATAATCTTGATTGAGGATGACCGGGACGCTTGTATGCTTTTCAGTCACGTGCTGCAGGGAGCAGGTTATGAAGTGCATTGTTACTACGAAGGAAGTGTATTGCTGAGTGCTGATTGCCCCCATGCGGATGTTTACATTATTGATAACTGCCTGCCTGATATTGATGGCATAGCCCTGACCAAATACCTGAAGGTGAAGGACGCCACAGCTAGATTACCGGTCATTATTATTTCCAGTAACCAGGCACTTTCTAAAAAGACAATGAATGCCGGTGCATCTGCCTTCATTCCAAAACCTTTTGATGCCGGGTTGTTGCTTCACGTGATCCATAACGTGTTGTATAATCCGGAGTATCGTTACTTCCACCCGGAAGAAATGAAGATTGATAAACGTTAATAATCAGTTTATAGTTGGCGGTTCACCGTTCACAGTAGCCTCTGTGACGGTGAACATTCATTGCTTTACAATCCATACGCCACTATTACCTTACTCAGTTACTGTTAACCGTTAACGGTGAACTGTGAACTACTTTCCGTAACTTCGTTCACCATGAACTACCGGTATCAGCAACAACATCCATCACTTACGGATTACATCCGAACGGTGTTGATCATAGAAGGTTTTGCTCCGGATTCCGATTCAAGCGTTCCGCTTTTTACGAATGGAATGCCGGCATTGTATTGTCGCATACAGAAAGATAGACCCGGAGATGAACAGGTTTTACAGTTAACACTCTTTGGCCAGTCAGTACCCGAAGCATGCTGGACAGCAGATGAAAATTCTACGGTCATCGCTTATTTTTTTAAACCGTTTGCTCTGACAACGCTCTTTAATGTTCCTGCATCGCAGCTGGTGAAGTCACCGGTCGATCTGTTTACGTGGAATGTTCATCAGGTAAATGCCTTGCGAACACAATTGTGTTATGCGGCATCAACGGCAGCGAAAGTAGAAGCCTTGGATAATTTACTGATTCATCTTTCAGGAGAAAATCATCAGGCGTGTAATGTCATCCGGTTTGCCACTGATCATATGATGGAAAATTCAGGTCCTGAAATGCTGGCCGCAACACTGAAGAAACTGAACATCCATGAACGTACATTTCAGCGCATGTTTAAGAAGTATGTGGGTGTAACAGCCAGTCACTACAGACGCATCTGCCAGTTTCAGCTTTCATTTGAGCAGGTGCGATCCGGAACATTTGATACGCTTACCGATGTGGCTTTTGATAACGGGTTTACCGATCAGAGTCATTTCATTCGTTCCTTCCGTGAGCACACCAGCGTTACGCCACGTCATTATCTGAAATCCGGTTTGAGTGGAAAAAAGTGATGGTGTCGGTTTTATTCTATTTCACGACTACAAACGTATGTTACGTTTGATTCCATAAAAACATTCATCATGAAAGAAAAAATAACCCCCTGTCTCTGGTTTAATAACCAGGCTAAAGAAGCTGCGGATCTATATTGTTCTGTATTTGCTAACGCGAAGATCACGGCACAGTCACCAATCGTTACCGGCATTAGTATCTCCGGACAAAGCATCACGCTCCTGGATGGTGGACCAAAGTACTGGCCCACACCCTCCATTTCTTTTTATTATGTGTGTGATACAATTGCCGAGTTCGATCGCATCTGGAATGCTTTTGAAACCGATGGCGTGGTAATGATGCCTGCCGGTAAATATCCGTGGGGTGAAAAGTACGGATGGATAACCGACAGGTTTGGTGTATCCTGGCAACTGGGTGTGGGCAAGCTCAGTGATGTCGGGCAGAAGGTAACACCGTGTTTGCTGTTCACCGGCAAACAATATGGCCGTGTAGACGAAGCGATCAAACACTATTCAGCCATCTTCAAAAACACAAAAGTGGATGGTGTGCTTCGCTACGGAGCGAATGAACTTCCCGATGAAGAAGGAAAAGTGAAACATGCGCAGATGGCCTTTCTGGGATACAAGTTCATGCTGATGGAAAGTGCAGCCCAGCATAATTTTACGTTTACCGAAGGTGTGTCTCTTACCATCCATTGTGAAACTCAGGATGAAATTGATTACTACTGGGAGAAACTCACCGAAAGCGGAGCGGAAAGTATGTGTGGCTGGCTGAAAGATAAGTTCGGAGTGTCATGGCAGATCATTCCGGTTATTCTCGACAAGATCATGAGTGACCCTACGAAAGCCGGCAAAGCGGCTCAGGCCTTCATGAGCATGCGTAAACTGAACATCGAGCAAATTGTGCAGGCTTCGATCGCATGATTTCAGATTCCAGATTCATTTATCTCGAATCTGCAATTAGGAATCATGAACGGATTGACCGCAACAAAAAAGCCCTCCGACATTTGTCGAAGGGCTTGCTTTAGTTGCAGAGGAGGAGGGTGTGATTTTCATCGGACAACAGCCTCGCTCTCAATTTCTTATTTGCTTTTCAAAATCTTGGTTACGATCTGGTGAACGTAATTCAAAATTCAAAACGGATCGACAATCCCTTGTTATATCAAACATACAAAAAGCGAACCGAATTATGAAATATCAAAATTCGACTCGCTCAATGATGGACTATGAAAATCCCTGCTAAAGAATAAGAAACTGACTTGCTTTTCCTGGATGAAAAGACGGAGTGTACTTGAGGTAATTTAGAGAGGCAAGATCATTAATTACCTTATGATAGGTTGTTTTCGATTTGATCTTTGCGGCATTCATTAGGCGTCCTCGCGAGACATGGAATGGGTTATTTAGCTCATTGTTCATCCATGTTACTGCCAATGCCGTGCAAATACCGACATGCATTGTAGTCAGGTTTGCATCGGAGGTAATGCGCTGTAAAAAAGCATTGAGCTGCTCAGCGCTGTTCATTGTCTTTCAAGAGCTTTAAAATTTCTTCTTGATTGTAGTAAATGGTGCCTCCCATCTTACTATGAGACAAAGTTCCGTTCATCCGCAAAGTTTGCAGTGTGCCAGTAGATATTGCTAACAGCTTTTTGACTTCCGTTGACTTTAGCCACTTCTTTGCAGGTGAACCTACTGCATTTTTTAGAAGATCACCAATTTCCTGAATCAGTTCTGTTCGGAAAATTTCAAGATCACCAACGGTAAGAAGTTGGTCTCTGTTTATTCGCTTCTGTTCTTCTGATTTTATTTTACCCTTCCCCTCCATCGCATTCTGTTTTTAGTAAAGATGCGACTAAAGGGATACCACCTTAAATGTTATCAACGAATGTTAACGGTTATGAAATTTATTTGATGATTTTGAATGATTTCCGGGTGTTTTTCGATAAATTTTTTTTACTGATAGACTTGACATTTTGGATGCCTAATTTTTTTTTTAGCGGAAAAAATCAAACGGGGTATATAGAAGTGGATATCCCAAAAAAGCCTATTAACTAATATTTATACCATTAATTAATAAACTTTCTTGTACTATGTATGCGGTCAATTGTTTCGTTAAACAATCACGGACGGGGATGAATTTCCTGTCTTTTTTATTTCTGGCCATTTTCACTGGCTTACCTACTCTGCTTGTTGCCCAGGCTTCATCGAAAGAGTCAAGTCTTACAGCACGACTTGTTAACATTGAAGCTGCTGTGCATGAAACATTTCGTTATAACGCCACCATTCGCAACGGCACATCCCAGGCCAATGTTTATGAGTTGAAGGCCGGTGTTCCGGAAGGTTGGAACGTGGTATTTCGAGCCCGAGGAAGCCAGATAACTTCACTCAATATGGATGGTAACAAGAGCGAAGAGATCACCATTGAAATAATTCCCTCTTATAGCACGGCTCCCGCAAAGTATAAAATCCCGGTCACAGCAACTACCGGAAGTGATACGTTGAAACTTGATCTGGAGGCAGTTGTGAAAGGATCGTACGGCCTTGAATTGACCACCCCTACAGGAAGGTTAAGTGATAATATTACCGAAGGAAGGCAAAAGGAAATTCACTTAGTGGTAAGCAATACCGGCACATTGCCTTTAAATGATATTTCCTTGTCAGCCCAGACTCCGCCTAAGTGGGACGCTACTTTCGAGCCCGCTAAAGTCGACAATCTCTTGCCTGGTAAGACAGTTGATATAATAGCCAAACTATCGGTACCTGATAAAACACTTGCGGGTGATTACGTGACAACGTTCAATGCGAGAAATACCAATAGCAACGCACAGGCTGTTTTCAGGATGACTGTAAAGACATCCATGCTATCGGGATGGATTGGAATCCTTGTGATTTTATCGGCCATTGCTCTTGTTGCATACCTTATTCGCAAATACGGCAGAAGATAAGCCCGATGGAAAATCCTATCATAGAATTGAGGGGTTTAACAAAGTGTTACGGCTCTGTCAAGGCTGTTGATGATTTGAATCTCAACATACAAAAGGGGGAGATCTTTGGCTTACTTGGACCTAATGGCGCGGGAAAGACCACTACGATCTTAATGATGTTGGGACTTACAGAACCCACTACTGGAACTGCCCACGTTTGTGGTTACAATGCCACTACTAGCCCCATTCCTGTCAAGCGAAAAGTTGGCTACATGCCTGATAGCCTCGGCTTTTATGATAACATGACGGCTCTTGAGAACCTCATGTATGTAGGCGAGTTAAATGGAATTCCGCAAGCGGAAATTAAGGAGCGTGCACTCAGCGTGATGAGAATGGTTGGTCTTGAAAATGAGATTGACAAAAAGACATCCGCCTACTCACGAGGCATGAAGCAACGGCTCGGGCTAGCGGATGTGCTGATCAAACAGCCAGACGTTGTCATCCTTGATGAGCCTACGTTAGGAATTGATCCCAGCGGTGTCAAGGAATTTCTAACGCTTATTCGGCAATTGAGTCGGCAGCAAGGCCTCACTGTTCTGCTTTCGTCTCACCATCTGCACCATGTACAGCAAGTTTGTGACCGCGTGGGCATTTTCGTAAAGGGGAAACTCCTGGTTGAAGGAAATATGGATACCCTGTCCAAGAATCTTTTTGAAGGAAAATCCTTTGAGGTCTTGGTGACACTCCGAAACAATTTAACTCTTCCTTGGGAGCATGAATCTGAATTTCTCCAATTAAGCGGAGTAAAACAATTAGGGATAAATGACCGGGAAATCACAGTAACATGTAGCCATGACAATACACCTGAGATTGTTAGATATTTTGTTTTGAAAGGATATGAAGTGATGGGGGTGCAACGGAAAGAACATGGCCTTGATGACATCTATCAAAAATATTTTGAAAATAGTTTAAACTAATAAAGCTGGTCAAGATGAGTAGTTTTGTAGTGTCGTTCAGGAAGAACACAACCGAAAATACACATGTGCCACCATCAACCCCATTTTGGGTAATGGTGCGTAGGGAAATTTCCAGTCATATCCGTAGTTGGAGATTTGTTTTGCTACTGGGTCTGGTCGCCTTAACTTTTTTTGGTTCAATCTATGTATCCTTTGGAAATATAAGAGACGCAGTTAACAACGTTAAGGATCCTGATCACTTGTTTCTATACCTCAAATTGTTGACGACAACGGATGGTAACTTGCCTGCCTTCCATGTGTTGTTAAGTTTCCTGGGCCCCTTATTAGGTATCAGCCTTGGCTTTGATGCTGTGAACTCTGAAAAGCAGAATGGAACCCTCGTCCGAATCTTAGCACAGCCGGTCTATCGAGACAATCTCTTGTTATCCAAGTTCACAGGTTCCTTGGTTCTGGTGGGTGTACTCTTCCTCGTGCTTACACTCATCATGGTTGGCGCGGGGATATTCGTGACTGGAGTTATGATTGAAGTGGAAGAAGCTTTAAGGATTTTGAGCTTCGACATTATCTGTGTTATGTATGTCGGGTTTTGGTTAAGTCTCTCTATCCTGCTATCGATCGCATTTACCCAGCCAGCGACATCGGCACTAGCTGCTATTGGAGTTTGGTTATTTCTGACTGTGTTTTATCAGATCGGAATAAGCATGGCTGTGAAAGCGCTGGTTCCCAACACATCAATAATGTCTGAAACAGATATCCTCAGCTACAATGAACTTTTGTTTCGTTTATTACGGCTGGCTCCAAGCCAACTTTTTACTGATGCTACTACTACCTTGCTGATGCCATCAGTTCGGAGTCTTGGACCGATCACAATGGAACAAATGGCCGGGGCTATACCATCACCGTTATCATTCAAGGAAAGCATCATGATAGTCTGGCCTCAGGTTAGTGGGCTAATTGCAGCTACAGTCACGTGCTTCGCCCTTTCGTATTATCTGTTTATGCGAAGAGAGGTGAGGAGCTAGTGTTGCTAAAAATTGAATGGAGGCGTAGTCAAAATTATAGTTTTTCTTAAAGACACGCCTCCTTGTTCTTTGGAATATTCGCCCTACGGTCTCTTTCCGAATTTGCGATGGTCCTTGTAAAAACTGTTCTTGATGGAATCCATTCGATACATCATTCCACGCATATAAGGATCGTTCAATTCGTAACGCCTCAGAAAAAAATCATCATGAAAAAAATCAGGATAGCGAGTTGAATCGTTAAAAAAGAGCGGATCAAACTGTCTACCAAAGAACGATGAATGCTCTTGACGGAAGTATCGATCAAAACTACCCATAAGACTATCCATTTGTGCCGTGTCACCACTCATGTTTGAATAATAGGAGGTATAGGTCGAATCAAATCCAATCATATTTCCTTTTTCATCGTAGCGCCTATTGACTTTGATATCAACCTTTGGCTCGGGCAAACTGTCACCAGCCTTCGCCTGCGCTGGTTGGCCCTTGGTGTCATTGTTGCAGGACTGTAACATTCCCGCCAGCAAGACGATTGAAAATAATAACCGAGCGGTTCTGAAAGAACCTAAGTTGATCTTTTGGGTGACTCCCCGCCTGGCAGAAAGCGCACCCTTTTTCAA
>DASXWH010000134.1:0-27657 GCA_036503775.1 Ohtaekwangia sp. | reverse complement strand
GTCATCAGCCTTTATGCCACCCTTCCAGTTATCTTTTGACGCTGCGTCATTTCCATAGAGGCAGTTGCCCTGAACAAAAAACTTTCCGTAAGGAGACCAGGGGTTCAGCATCCAGACTTTTTTAGGATTTGTTGCCGGCCCGGGTTTGTAATAGTTGTTCACGATATTATACCGGCCACGTTCACCACCATATGTGCTGTTACCTTCCCAGTTGTAAATAACATTATTCCTGAAGTCGACCAGCTCCTCCGGTGAATTAAGTGTTGTGGATGATCCGCTGAAACGGGGTAAACGGCTCGTGTGATGTGCTAATAGATTATGATGAAAAGATGCTCCTTCACCTCCCCAGATACCACCGTAACCATGTTCACCTTTCTCATGAACAGACTGATTTAAACTTTCTGAAATAATACACCACTGCATGGTAAACTCCTTGTTACGATAGAATGACGCACATTCATCCGTTGCCCAGCTGATAGAACAATGGTCGATCATGATCCGCGATCTGCGCTTGTTTCCACTAAAAGCATCCTCCTGTATTTTCTGTACATCGCCTAACCGGAAACGCATAAACCGTATGATCACATTGTCGGCATTGATGCCTACGGGAAAATCACGGAGGCAGATTCCGTCACCGGGAGCAGATTGCCCTGCGATGGTTACATCTCCGCTGCTGATCGTCAGTGGTGATTTCAGTTCGATGGTTCCGGAAACCGAGAACAGGATCGTACGCGGGCCTTTCTTCTTCACCGCTTCCCGGAAACTTCCGGGACCTTCATCGTTAAGGTTCGACACTATATATATAGCACCTCCTCTTCCACCAGTAGCGTATTTACCAAATCCATCGGCACCGGGAAAGGCCAGGGGCCGATCCTGCGCTGCCGAAGCGATGCTTACTAAAATGCCCAATACGATCAAAAATCTGTTCATGTTTACTTCTTAAATACGGTGTTTAAAAAATTTTCAATGTACTGCACCGTTGGGTTGAACCACGGTTCAAAGAGCCAGTACGAATGAGGTGATCCTTCCAGCTTGTGTACTTCATTATAAATACCGAACGCATTAAGTTTCGCTGCCATTTCTCCGTAACCGGCAGCAAACCTGATCTGCGAACTGTTGATAAACAAAAAGGGCGGTGTATTCCTGTTCACCCAATTCAGCGCTGATGCTTCTCTCCATTTATCCGGAACCTGTTCGTAAAAACCTTCAAGCCAGAAAACATCTGCACTGTTTTCCGTGCGTTTCACCTTCAGGTTTTCCTCGTGAGTAAAATCAAGCAATCCATCCATATCGATCACAGCCTGTACAGCACTGGAATATGTTGTGTTTCCGGCATTACCTTCAAATTGCCGATTACCATTCGTAGCTCCGATCAGGGACGCGAGTTGTCCACCAGCCGAGGCACCACCAATGGCAATCCGATCCACATCGATCTTAAATTCTTTCGCCTGTGCACGAGCCCAGCGAATCGCTGATTTTATATCGTGGATCGCTGCCGGATATTTTACCTCAAGTGAAAGCCTGTACTCTACCGAAATCACTACGAAACCTTTTCCTGCGAGTTGTTGTGCCAGTGGAGTGTTCATCGACTTGTCTCCGGAACGCCAGCCTCCGCCATGAATCAATACTAACGCTGGGTACTTTCCTTTTTTATCGGGAAAGAATACATCGGCATGAAGTTCACGTTTTCCATACGGTGTATCGTCAAGCCTAAGGTACACCGCATTCATTTTTTGTGTGATACCTTTTATGGAAAAAGGGAGAACGGGTTTTATATCCGGATAATCCTTAACGAGTTTTTTATACGTACTGGCCACCGTGTAGGTAGTATCTCTCGGAATTTCTTTTTGCTGTGCCTGTACTATAAAGGGCAGGCCAATCAAAAGAAAAAGCAAGCCACGGATAACAGGCTTCAATTGTAGTATGCTGTATAGACCAGAATCCACAGGGAATTTTTATAATTAAAAAAGGTGCAGACACCAGCCTGCACCTTTACTTGAAATTCAGATTCTATTGGAACCAGCGCGGGTCGCCAATATTGTTATCAATTATCGTTTGGTTTGTCACTGTAAAGTCACCATTGGCCGCATCAACAAAACCGGGATCTAACTCGGTTGCACTCACCTGTGCTGCCGTAGTGTACAATCCTACCAACAGGTTGTAACAGCTGTGGATGTTGTTGTTATCATAAGTCGGTACTGCCAGCATGCTTGCGGCATTTCTGCACCAGTTACCGGACGTTACGCTTACGGTGGGATTCAATACACCCGTTTCTACCAAGAGGCAGTTGCTAACCTCCAGTGTGTTCGTGGCACCCGCTGCACCACTGGCTCTGAAAATTCCGGTGTTATTGGTGTTATCCGGAGTCGATATTTTATACATCGTACAGTTTTTAAACACCATTGTACAGGGCAGCTGCATGCGGAGAAATGAGCGGAAGGCATTTGCAAATGTGCTGTTCTCTACCGTCAGCGAACCGATCGTACCATTGCGGAAGTCAATGCCATCACCTCCGCTTCCAACCATACTGTGGGCATAAGTATTGGAGATACGAACGGAGCCATATACACCCGAGGCATTGTTGTAAAGAATACCGTTGGTATAACTGCTGATCTCACAATCTTCGATCGTGAGACTTCCGAGATTACAACCGGCAATCGTGTTGAAAAACTGAGCCAGGGGTCCCACATTTCCTTTGAAGCTTATACTCTCGACAGTAATAGACGCTACGGTTGTGTTACAGGTGAGCTGTCCGTAGATGATGGGTTTGTCGTACGGCTTCTGTCCTTTGAGTGTGATCGATTTGGTAATGGCAATAGCGCCCGTGGTGTATTCGCCTGGAGCAATAACTAATTCTGCTCCTTCGTCAGCAGCAGCAATCGCAGCAACCAGATCATCTTCCGGATATATATCGGCTGCTTCTTGCGTAGAGAAGGTAACGACTCCCCTGCGCTTGGTACCATTGTATAAGGTTACGGTGTAATCGGTAGAACCGCTTAGATCTTCAAGCGTTGCTTCACCGGCTGCTTTCTCATCATCGGTGATAGGGCGTTCGGTATTGCCGGGAGAGATCAGGAAGTGCGTAACTTCAGCACCTGCCTGCCACAGGAGGATAGCATAGATGTCCTGCACGTTTTCACCGGGCAGCGGAAGGAAAATATTTTCCTGTGCTGTCTCGATGGTAGTGATGGCCCAGTTTGAATCTTCCAGACCTTCCTGCACGGCCTTTACCCGTGCAGAGTACCGGGTCTCCCCGGCAAACGTATGCTGATACGGTAGTTCATCAGCCGTTACTTCGTCTGTAAAAATGATCGTACCAAACTCGAGGCTGTCTTCGCTGAACTCCACTACATAGTGATCAGCGCCATCGCGCAGATTCCAGTTTAATTCAATCGTGGTGAGGTTGCGTATGCGTGAGGTAAGATTGGCAGGACCCAGCACACGATCGAAATCCAATTCTTCAACCAGTGGATCAACATCATCTTTGCAGCCCGTGTAGACCAGGGTGGTCATCACGAGCATACTTAACATAAATATTTTTTGAGCTTTCATAATCTTCATTTGTTCGTTCAGGATGATTGCTTAGTAGCCATAATCGTTAACCAGCTTTCCATTGCTGTTATCGATGATCAACTGCCAGATGGGCCAGAACTGACGCTTATTCACATCTACACCTGTCTGTCTGTATAACGAAGTTATCTTCTGTTCTGTCAGGTTGGTCCAGTCAAAGCTATCCCAGTCAGCCGGTGGTGTTGTTTCCCCGCGATTAAGTCCGTAGATCAACAGCGTTTCATTATCCGTGTCGGTTTTGTAATACAAGGTTGAAGGAACATCAGCATATTCTCCGGTGCGTGCCGCCAGGTCTTCCATCTTACCGATCGCTTCGTTCAATTTTGTATCCAGAAGATTCCAGCGGATAAGCGCCTGCTTGCGTTCCATCTCACCACAGAATTCTAATTTGTGCTCTTCCACAATAGCGTTGAACATGTCTGCTTTGTTACCGATAGCATCCACATAGGCATCTACTTTGGTGGCATGTTCCGTAACCGGAAAAGCACGCCTGCGGATTTCCTTCAGGTAATTTTTTGCAGCACCCAGATCATTTAACTCATTGGCACATTCAGCCGCCATCAGCAGAACTTCTGCATAACGCATATATATTTTATTGACGCCATCATCGTTGGTTGAGGTAACAAAGCGATTCATCCATTCATACCGGTACTTGCCAAAGTACCAGGTATTCAGGTTCACCAGTTCCTGCTTGGCAAAGTTACTGACAGCCGCAGCATAGCGATAGGGAACACAGGTAACGTCACGTCTTTCATCGGCTTCATCATAATCATAGAAGATGTGTGGTAAGGGACCTGCGGCTCCACCACGGTTAGCACCGTTGGCGTGATGCTGATCATTGCTGGTATGACGAACGGCAAATGTAAAGAGCATACGTCCGCGACCATCCGAAAAGGGAATTTCCCATAAGGATTCTCCACCGGCTGTGATATAATCTTCATTGTATTTCCGCCAGAGATTTTCAAAAGAAGGTTCGAGATGTGCCGTGCCGCTTTCAATTACTTCCTTGCATTCCTGGAGCGCCAGCGCATATAAATCCTCGGTAGACATTCCCTCAATTTCGCCTCTGCGGATTTCGTTATCAGGATACATGGAATACCCCGCAGCCACCAGGCATAAACGTGCGCGAAAACCTTTTATGAACGCCTTGTTTATCCGCTCTACTGTAGTTGTATTTCCGTTTTCATTTGGCCAGGGAGCTAACGGTGCTGCTGCACCCAGATCATCGATCAACTGTTTGTAAATTATATTGCGATCTGTTTTGGGAATGTACATGGTTTGAGAAGTGATGGGTTCAAACCTTGCCGGTACATCTCCCCAGGCTTTCATCAGGTCAGCATAATAAATGGCACGCAGGGTCAATGACTCCGCGAGCAGGTGACCCATATCAGTACCCTCTACTGCATTACCGTACGTGCGCAAGCCACGGATACAAAGGTTGGCGCGTTCAATTCCCTGGTACATCATCGCCCATGCATTATTGGGAGCGCCACTGCCATCAACCGTATTCATATTCGTATTGTCAGGCTTGGCATCATATACTGCCAGATCAGAGTTCTGGTTCGCTGTCTCCGATGCGTTGAACCATTCAATATCTGTATTCATACCATACCACGGCAACTGACGGCCGCGATACGAATTCGTTTCTCCGAAAGGAATTTTGATTCCATCCACGGCATCTTTCGCCAGTCCATACGTGGAAAAGATAACCGACTCATCCAGGGAAGACTTACTTGGTGCTTCGAAGAAATCGCTGCATGATGCCAGCACAGTGGCCATCACTATTCCTGTTAAAAATTTCGTTTTCATATTCAATTCCATCTGGGTGAATTAAAAATTAAAGTTTAAACCAACCACCATCTGGCGGCTTCGCGGATACGCTGAATAATCCACGCCCGGTGTATAGGGTGTATTTCTCCGCGTTGAAACTTCCGGATCAAAGCCGCTGTAGTTCGTCAGCAGGAACACATTATATCCGGTTACATAAACCCGGAAATTTTTGAGCTTGGCCTTTGAAGCGATATCAGCCGGAACCGTGTATCCGAGCGTAAGCGTATTGAGGCGCAGGAAAGATCCATCCTCAACAGCCCAGTCGCTGAACACGTAACGTGCCATGTACGGTGACCACATTGTAGTGTTTTCATTCATAGCGGCCAGCTGATTCATATCGGTTACGCGTTCTCCTGTAGCCGGATCTATGTTTGTCCAACGTTTACCTTCTTCCATATTCGTGATCAGATTCCGGTACTGGTTAGCAGGCTTGGCTGTAGTGAATTCGATTTTATTCGCATTGTACACATCATTTCCAAAGCTATAGTTGAAGGAAGCTGTCAGATCAAAACCATAGGCATGACCATTAATAATAAATCCGCCATTGAACTTTGGATTTACATTACCTATGATCTCAAGGTCATCGATCGTCACCTGACCATCATTTGTTACATCTTTCAGCTTCATAGTACCGGGTGATATCTCACCGACAACTGTTGATGCATCAGCAACACCAGCTTTTAAGATCCATCCGTCATCTTCAGTATAGCCTTCAAAATCCGATACTTCATAGCGGCCATCGCTCTGATAACCGAGCATACGACCCAGTGAGTTTCCAAGACTCACTTCGTAGTCGCGAATGATTTCAGTTGAGGCCCATCCCGATTGCGCATTGATAACATCCATGCTGCCCAGGGAATTCACTTCATTCCTGTTGAAGGCAATGTTGAATGAGAGGTTCAATCCATAATCTGCCTCGTCAATAACAGCATAGGTAAGTGATGCTTCGATACCTTTATTTTCTGTCTCGCCCATGTTGCGATACTGGTTGGCATAGCCGGTACCTCCCGTAGGGAAAAGAATAAGGAGATCTTTCGTATTGTTCTTGTAGGCATCAATAGTACCCGTTACACGACCCGATAGAATACTGAAGTCTAAGCCGAGGTTACGGGTTGTTGTCGTTTCCCACTTCAGATCGGGATTAGCCATGGTACTGGACGGAGCCCAGAAACTTCCGGCACCGTTTATCCACGTATCCGTGCGGGATTCATAAAACTGGAAGGTTTGTCCGGTGGGGATATTGTTGTTACCCGCTACACCATAACTGGCTCTTAACTTCAAACTGTTGAGCCAGCTGGATGTTCCGCTCATGAAGCTTTCTTCCGAAACTTTCCAGCCTGCAGATACCGAAGGAAAATATCCCCAGACGTTGTCATCCAAAAACCTGCTGGAACCATCGGCACGATAAACCGCGGTTAACAGGTAGCGGCCTTTGTAGTCATAATTAGCCCGTGTGAAAAAGGAGAGCAACTTGTCGTCCGGGCTGTAATTATTGTTCACGGAGATTGGTTTACCCTGCGTGGTCAATCTGAAGGCTTCATCAGCTCCAAAGAACTCCGGGTAGCCATGTATCTCGGATGTCATCTGGTTAGTCTGTGTTAACAGTATCTCCTGACCCAACAATACATTCAGGTGATGATCTCCAGCGATCACATCCTTGAAGTCGTAGCTGATGGTATTGGTGTTGCGGGCACGGAACTCTTTCCGGTCCTGTAAGATTGCTGCCGGAAGGTTTTGATTTTCTGCAGCCGGTCTGTTTTTAACAAAGTAGGTTGTTAATCCATAAAAGCGATTATTGGTGATATTGTAGTTATCAATTCCACCTTCAATACGAAGTTGCAGGTTATCGATGATTTTCCATCCGAAGCTTGCCCCCATGTTATAATTCCACCGCTCCTGGAAGCGATCGTTGTCGTTAGTAGCCGTGATCGGGTTCACCAAATCTCCGGCTGTTTGTTCGTTGGTGTCATCTCCTGTGGTTATACCGGGTACCGGTATGGGTGGATAGCCTACGCTGTGTTTCAGGCGTGAGTCAGCGGATGATATTTCATTCTGTTCGTTAGCACCACCACCATTTATTTCGGTGTTGGAATAACGCAACGAGAAGCCGATGTCTATCTTTTCATTCGGTTTATTATTTAACTTCACGGTGAGGTTGTCACGAACAAAGTCAGAGCCGATCATGATCGCTTTTTCCTGGTAGCGCGCGTAACTGAGTGAGTAATTGAATTTTTCTGTTCCTCCCCGTACGCTCAGATCATTGCTGAATACTTTCCCGGTGCGCCCGTAGATCTGCTTTTGCCAATCGTTACCTTTTATATCATACAGATCAATGTCTTCATACAGTCCGAAGTAGTCTTCATAGGAAGTGAGATCGTCTTCCAGCACAGCAAATTCATATTGCCATTTTGCATAATCCTGAGGCTCGAGCACATCCAGTGTCTTGGCTATTTTTTTATAGCCTGCAAACACATTGTAGCTTACGGACACTTTTCCGTCTGTGGTACCGCCTTTTGTAGTTATGATAATTACACCGTTGGCACCCCGTGAACCGTAAATGGCAGTTGATGAAGCGTCTTTGAGTACATCAATAGATTTGATATCAGAAGGAGAAATATCAGCGATGCTGCTGACCGGAAAACCATCTACTATAAACAAAGGAGTGTTGGATTGTGAAAGCGAAGTTCCCCCGCGAACACGTATGTTTACCTCCGCATCAGGCGATCCTTCGGTTGTAGTTACCTGTACTCCAGCCATTCGTCCGGTAAGACTTTCCGAAATGGAAGCTACCGGCATTTTCCGGAGATCATCACCGGTTACAGAGGCTACAGCCCCGGTGAGATCAGATTTCTTTGCCGTACCATAACCGACTACCACCACTTCCTCGAGCGTTGCCATGTCGGCTTGCATAGCCACACTTAATGTTGTCTGGCCACCTACAGGCATTTCCACCGGTCTCATTCCGATGAATGAAAAAACCAGCGTTGCATCTTCAGGCACCTGAAGGGAAAACCTCCCATCTGCGTCTGTGGTGGTACCATTGGTTGTTCCCTTTTCCACGATCGAAACTCCTGGAAGCGGTTCGCTATTCTCATCAGTCACAACCCCGGTTACTGTTTTGCTTTGGGCAAAAGAGACTACCGGAGTTGCCATTAAAATCAACAGCAGCAGCCGCACTGATGTTGTTTTTACTAAATCATGTAAAGATTTAAACATAGGCAATTAAGGTTAATTTGATGCGCAATCGATTGCGCATACATATGTAAATGTAACAACACGAAACCCGAAATTCAAACCTTATAAAGGTTTTTCAATCGTTTTCTTTCGTTGTGCAAACGATTTTACGGTTTTGGTGCAAATTTTGGGAAATCTACTGTGCAACGATTTTTAGTTGCACAGGGGTAGCCAGATCGGCCGCCACTTTTGTCAGGTATTCCCTGAATTGGTCTTCAGATTTAATACCTCCCGGCTCTCCTTCCCAGGCACCCCCGAAGTAATATTCAAGAGTTAAACCTGCCGGTTTCAGCATTACTATATGACTGAATTCATCTTCACTGAAACCTATGAACGCTGAAGGATCAAAAAAGACTACCAGTCCGAGGTTGTCGTTATTCAAGCTTTGTTTTCCGTACGTTGCGATGTAACCCCAATGGTTTGAATCACCTTTGCTTTTGAACACCTGTGCTGCTTTATCTTTTACAATACCCGTACAAATAGAATCGGGGTTGCCGGATATCATCAGGTGTTCGCGTGTCAGACGTGTACCCGCATGAATGGAAATACGGGACTGAACATGATGCTTGGTGTCACCAATCTGCCAGCCATAATAATTCGTAAGAATGGATGAATAGATCACACCATTCTCTGTTATCGTACAATTCACACTATCCGTTTTTTCAACACGTATAGCAGAACCATTCAGCAATGCTCCAATCGAACCAACTCCCAGTGACTTACCTACTTTCATTACATCCATTCCCCAGGGCTGCATGTTGTGATAAGAATCAAATCCATCCTGACCTGCCAATTGTAAAACCGGTTCACTTACTTTCTTTCCAAATACATCGGTAGCATTTCGTTGATCGAGATAAAAGCGATAGCCTACTTTGTCTGATTCCCATCCGGGACCTTCATAGCGAATGAACCAGGAATGATCTTTATGCTCTTTCGGAACACGCAGATAGTTGGTGTTCTTAAATGTCCCGCCAATGTATTCTCTGTTCTTCCATTCCCCACCTGTTTTATAAGAAAGCTCCGCCTGCGTTAATTTTTTGTACTCTCTTTTTATAGATGCGGACGGATGAAAGCGAATTACAATTTCTTTTGATGTTTTTGCCTCCAGCTTATCCACTACAAATACAATTCCCTGAGAAAGATCACCTTCAGTATACTGGCTGGCGATTTCAGTCTTTCCATCCATCACCACAAACGCTTTGGCGTTGAAATTCTTCACGTCTTTCAGCTGATCCGGTGACAAGGTCACAAGAACATTTTCCCGGACTGAATTCAAGGGATTTGAAACCACTACTTTAAATGATTTCGGAAATGATTTTTCAACAGCCTGGGCTGAAGACAATCGAGTACTTATGAGAATAATAAAAGAGAGTATGACGAATCGCATGTCTGTTATTTCATTAATTCCATTTCAATACTGGCCTGGATAAAAGGACCGACACCTTTCAGATCATCTGTCCGGAGAGGTTCACTGATATAATATTCAAAACTTCCATCGCGATAGGGATTTCCTCCCAGCCCGCCCACGCTAACTACTTTCGTCAGGTGAATCAACCCTTGTTCATCTGTCTCGATAAAGTTTTTCAGTGCGCCTTCAAATCCTTTTTTTGCCACTCCGCCAAAACTCTTGTCGAGGTAACCCATGCGTGTCCCCTTTGCCAGTGCATAGATAAACATACTACTTGCAGAAGCCTCCAGGTAATTCCCCGGCTTGTCTGCCTTATCTAAAACCTGATACCACACGCCAGAGGCCGGGTCCTGGTAATTTTTTACTGCTGTGGCAAATCGTTGCAGAATAGCAATGAGATCTTTTCGACCGGGATGATCCTTCGGAAAATGATCAAGCACATCTACCAATGCCATTCCATACCAACCCATACCTCGTCCCCAGAAACCCGGTGCCTGACCCGTTGCCGGGTTAGCCCAACGCTGCTGTTTGCTTTCATCCCATGCATGGTAGAGCAATCCGGTCTTCGCGTCACGCACATGATTCTCCATCCAGATGAACTGACTGGCGATATCATCAAATTTCTTTTTGTCGTTGAACGTAGCCGCATATTCGGCCGCAAAAGTTTCTCCCATATAAAGACCATCAAGCCACATCTGATAAGGATAGCGCAACTTATGCCAGTATCCGCCTTCTTTTGTGCGTGGATGCCAGATGAGTTGTTCGTGAAGAAGGTCAGCTGCCTTTTTATACTTTTCGTCTTTTGTTTGAGCGTAGAGCCAAAGCACAATGCGACCGGGAGTAATGTGATCGATATTATACTCCGTCAGGTCATAGGTTCTGATACTTCCATCGGCATTGATGAAATGATCGATGATCTTCTTTGAATAATCATAATATACGTTATCACCTGTCTGGCTGCGTAATTGCCTGAAGCTCGTCAGCAGAACACCGTATTCATAATTCCAGACGGCCGGACGTTTTGGTTTCGCTGCAGCATTTTCTCCGGCAGCTTTGACAACAATCGAATCCGGATAGGTCTTCATGATCGTTTCCGCCATGCGAACACCCCATGATTTTTGCTGGGCTACACAGCTGATAAACGAAGATGAAAAAACCAGTACAATTAATATGTTAAAGAATCTGATCATCATTTTGTTGTTATAATTTTATTTGAAACACCTTTACCCAGCTCGGCTTCCTTTTTTGCTCCGGAGGTATCTGTGTTTTGTATTTTAATATCTTTTGATCGGTTGCCATTTACTGTAATGAATACTTCTGCAGGTTTGTAAGAAATAGTGTTGAGGGTAATATTCTTACTGTCCTGTATATCAATCACCGTCTTAGCATCACAATACAAGTTTGCATTCTTCAGAGAAATATTTTCACCTTCTACACAAACGAACCCTTCTTTGCTTTGAATGGAAATATCTTCCAGTGAAATATTACGGATATTCATTTCCGGAAGGCCACGGACAAAAATACCGGTCTCGGCACCTTTACAAACCACTCCTTTAATATAGAAGTCTTTGAACTGGGGTGTTGCTTCTGTTACGGGTTGAAATTCAATGGATGGTTTATCTTCTCCCGCAAAAACGGCCAACGGATCCTTTGCCATGTAATACATGTCGAACAATACCGCAGCACCACCAATGTTATTCATCCGGATATTGTCAATATAAATCTTCTCCACAATTCCACCTCTGCCCCGTGTGGTTTTAAACCGGAGACCAACATCGGTACCCAGGAAATTACAATCCGACACAAAAATGTTCCGCGCTCCCCCACTCATCTCGCTACCCACTACAAAACCTCCATGACCATGAAATACGGTACAGTTCCTGACGATCACATCCTCGGTAGCGACACCCCGTTTACGACCTTCTTCATCTCGCCCCGATTTTATACAAATGCCGTCATCACCAACATCAAACGTACTATTCTCCACCAACACGTACCGGCATGATTCAATATCTACTCCATCACCGTTTTGTGCATTCCATGGATTACGGACTGTCAGATTTCGTAACGTAAGGTGTTGCGTCAACAGCGGGTGCAAACACCAGGCAGGAGAATTCTGAAACGTAACGCCTTCCAGTAATACACGCTTGCTTCTTACAATGTTCACCATGTTCGGGCGAAGAAATTCTTTGATGCTCTCAGCTTTCTGTACATCGTATCCTTCAGCAATCACACCGGGACGCTTTTCAAGCGACCCTTTCAGTGCACGTTCGGTGGGATACCAGGTATCTTGTTTCTCGTTTAAATAACCCCCCGACTTCACCAACTGATTCCATTCCGGTGGTGTGAGTTTACTTTTCTTAACCGGACGCCATGCTTGTCCTGCACCATCAATAATACCTTTACCGGTGACTGCTATATTTTCAGCATCAGCTGCATAGATCGGTGATTGCGCACGGATAGCATCAAGACCTTCCCAGTTGGTTTTCACCAATGGATAAACATCCGTATTCTCGCTGAACTGCAACACCGCGCCATCCACCAGATGGAGGTTAACATTACTCTTTAATACCAAGGGTCCCGTAACCCACATGCCTTTCGGAAGCAACACCGTACCTCCGCCATTTTGATGACAGGCCTCGATGGCATCATTAATTGCTTTTGAATTCAGGGTGATACCATCACCCTTTGCACCAAACATTACAACGTTGAATGTGTCTTTCTTAAAAGACACCTCCATTATTTTCGGAAGCTCATACCGGTATTTGTTCCCTACAGGAAGTTTTACCAACGAGCCTGAGATGTCCAGATTTAACTCACGAACGCCATCTGCCACCAGTGCCGCCATTAATGCTGCACCATAAGGCGTGAAGTGTGTGTTGTCTTCTTTTCCGTCTTTATAGTTTTCCCAAACACCTTTATCCAGATTCAAGAAAAGATTCTTTGAATCGTCCACGCCATGCTGAACGATAACGTTTTTACTTTTAGCATGCAGGTCCAGCACCGGAACATTCAATTGTTTTCCCACTTCTTTAACCACGGCAGGATAATCACCGTGCTGATCTACAAAATTTCCTTTATCATCAAATTTTCTGCGCATTACCGGAGTAATGAGTAACGGTTTTGCTCCTTTTGATTTTATCTCTGAAATGTACCGGACAAGATTTTTCCGATAGTCGGTTTGAGCCGGTGCGTACCGTGTGGTATCCGACTCCTTGGAATCGTTGTGACCGAATTGAATAAACACCCAATCACCCGGCTGTAATTGCTCCACTACTTTTGTCCAGTGCCCGAGTGTTCTGAAACTCTTTGTGCTTCGCCCGTTAACTGCGTGGTTCTGCACTTCCAGATCAATGTACTCCGGGAAGATCATACCCCATCCGGTTTCGGGGTAGGCTTCAGCTTTTTTATTGGCCATGGTTGAATCTCCGATCAGAAATATTTTCGGCTTTCGTTCGACCGTAACAAAAGCAAACAACACTCCGGTGAGTGCTGCCAAAAAGAGTATTATTATTATTCTCATCATCGTCACATTTTCCAATTCAATAGAAATCCCGCCCCAATAAATCGGGACGGGAAATCACTAACCAAACATATTTTATTCAAACCAATATCTATTGAGCATATCCGGGGTTTTGCTCGAAATCTTTATTCGAATTTAATTCCAGCGCTTTTTGTGGAATGGGACGTAAAATTTTTGGATTACCGTCTACACCTGTAAAAGCATTGGGAGTACCACGAACATCTTTATTGTATTCCAATACACGTTCAACCAGTTTTCCGGTGCGTTTCAAGTCAAACCAGCGGTGGAATTCGCCTACCAGTTCGCGGGCACGATCATCCAGAATCAAATCAACCGTTACTGTATCGGCATCAGCCAGCTGGAGTGATCCTACTGTTTTTTCTGCACGAGCCCGAACTGCATTGAGGCGACTCATAGCCGTGGCCTTATCATCAAGTTGAAGATGCGCTTCCGCTGCGATAAGGTATGTTTCTCCCAGACGCGCCAGGTAAAAGTCACGCGTACTTACATCTCCGGGAGGGCCTGTAGCGATAACGGATTTTGGATCGTCAAACTTGCGCACAGAAGGTGTTGAGTTGTCTAAGTACTGTGCGGGTTGTTCCCAGATATTAACAAGAGGTTCACCTTCTTCAGAAGTAATCGTATA
This sequence comes from Ohtaekwangia sp., assembly GCA_036503775.1. Taxonomy (GTDB): domain Bacteria; phylum Bacteroidota; class Bacteroidia; order Cytophagales; family Cyclobacteriaceae; genus Ohtaekwangia. The sequence continues at coordinate 13,446 of DASXWH010000134.1, read as the reverse complement.
CGGAGTGATCACCGCTGCATTCCGGTTCGTTGGATCTGCTGCCTTCCAGGCTTCAACATCATCTACTTCCCAGGACTGCGGGAAATAACGTGCTACCTTAACCGCAGACTTATCCGGTTTGTTATAGTAGTCATAGTAAGAAGCATAAAGAACATTCATGAATGTGCCCTCCCACCGTTTGTCATGTTCATTGAACAACGCATAAACATAAGACGTAGGTATCAGATTGTAACTCTTCCAGGGTGCAAGGGTATTCGGGCCGCCATGGTAAGGGCCGAAGTAACTTGCCTGAATGGATCCGCCTGAAGCCGTTGTTGGCATCGATGACGCTGCGAACTGAAGAGAGAAAAGTATTTCATTGTTCTTTTCTTTTCCGGGATAAAATAAATCCTGGAAAGAAACAGAGGACAGATTATAACCATTAATGGCTTCGTCTGCATAGGTAGCTGCTTTACTAAAATCGTCTGCTGCTGCAAAGTCTGTGTATCCCCGGGTCAGGTGAATTTTTGCCAGGTAATGACGGATAGCACGTTTGCCTACGCGACCAAATGAAGGTGTTTCCGGAACCAGAGCAAGTGCTTCATTCATTTCACTGACAATAAATTCATAGACATCCTCTTCCGTGTTGCGGTCAAATGCTTTTTGCTCGCCATCAATGTAGATGTCTGTTACAATGGGAACACCACCGAATGACTGAACCAGCATAAAATAAACATATGCTCTCAAAAATTTGAGCTCACCTTTCCGCAACGGAGTATTCGCTGTCTGTTCGGTAATATCAGCATAGTGCAAGCCGGTATTGGAAAGTTGTATGGCTGCATAACAACGCTGATAGAATGTTTCCACGGCTACTTCTCCGGCTTCAAGATCCTTATAGGTTGTAAGACCCACAGCAGGACTGGCGTTACGTCCGTCTACATACATGTCTGTTCCTGAACAAAACATCCAGGGCGCAGAATAAATCGGACGAAGTCCGGAATAAGATGCATTCACGAGGCTCTCAAAACCCGAGCTTGTTCTGTACACCTCGTCCATGAGAACGTCAGCCCGGCTTTCTTCTTTTATAAAGTCATCGCAGCTTGAAATGCCCAACGTGAGAAGGACAGCTGCTATAAATATCTTTTTCATATACTAAATAATTAGTTTTTAGAATTTCAGGTTAGCACCAAACAGGATAGTCGTTGAACTCAAACCGCCTCCGACAGAAAAAGTATTGGTGCCCAGATTATTGCTGGTAAATGTTGAAGTTGCCCACTCCGGATCAAATCCATCATAATCTGTGAACACCCATGGATTAAGCACGGTAGCATATACCCTCAATGTGTTGATCTTCATTTTGTCAAGTAGAGAAGAAGGTATGGTGTAACCCAGCGTAATGTTCTTGATCTTAACAAAGCTGGCATCCCGATAATAACCTACGTTGTATTGTCTCCAATACACGCCTGCATTCTTGGGTTGCGGATAGTAATCCGTTACGCGTGTTTGTGTATTTGGATTCTCCTGCATATACCAGTCGATATCCAGTTTGGCACGGCCACGATCTTCGTGGTTAGTAAATTCCTGGTGGAAAGGGCTGAACGCAGTAACACCCTGACGTGTGATAAGCGCTAACGAAAAATCAAAATTCTTATAAGTCAGTGTGGTATTAAATCCGGCAGTCCATTTCGGAAGCATGGATCCCACAACACGTTTATCCGCTTCAGTAATTAAACCATCTTTTGTATAATCAATCACTCTGCCCTGTCCTTCAAGCTGACCATACACGAGGGCCTGCTCATCTCCCTTTTGCCATACACCATCGGCCACCCAGTTGTAGTAACTTCCGAGCGACTCACCTTTGATGATCCAGTCATCTGCTGTATATCCATCCGTACGAACCTCAGCAATCCGGTCTGTACCACCGTAAACCTGTGTTACTTCATTGTTGTTTTTAGCAAAATTGAATGTAGTGCTCCAGGTCACAGCATTGGTACTCACGTTAATCGTTGTCAAGGCTACTTCAATACCTTTGTTAACCACCTCACCAACGTTGTCATACATAGAAGCATAGCCGTTTTCAAAAGGGATTTGCTTATCTACCAGCAGGTCTTTCGATTTCTTGTTGTAGACATCTATGGAACCTATAATGCGTGACGTGAGCAATCCGAAATCCAGACCAAAATTGAATTCGGATGTCATCTCCCAGCTCAGCGCATTGTTAGCAATGCGGGTAGGTGCCAGACCGGATGCTGCTGTATTATCAAAATCGTAATACATCACCGTGCTGGCGGTAGGGATTGTACTGTAACGCGGTACTTTATTATTACCGGTAACGCCATAGCTTGCGCGTAACTTCAGATTATCGATAACACTTATGTTATCCATAAAAGACTCTTCCGATATTTTCCAGGCAGCTGCTGCTGACGGAAAAGTTTTCCATTTGTGACCATCCGAGAAAAGGGATGATCCGTCCACGCGATTAGAGAGTGTGAACAAATACTTATCCCGATAGGCATAATTTAAACGAAGCGCAAATGAAGCAATCGTTTCCTTCGACCAGTAACCACCCGCTGTGATGCTGGTGGGATCTCCACCCACACCGGTGGTATAGTAGTTCTTTGCGTTCGGATCCATTTTAGTTTGACGTAAAAAATTAGTTTCGTCAACAAAAGAGTTTGCAGAGAAAAGACCCATCGCGCTGAGTGAGTGATCACCAAATGTCTTGTTCACATTCACCTGGTTATCCCACACGTATGAGAACGCCTGTGTGTTATCAATCCTGCCTTGCGGAGGACCTGTATTTCCTTCTGCACCTATACCCGTGTACTGTCCCTGGCGTGACATGGTAAACCGGGGAGCAAACGTAGTCTTGAATGACAGCCAGCTTGTCGGAGAATATTCCAGGAAGATGTTACCAATAGCATAGGTCGTATTCTTTTCTACCCAGGCTTTTTTTACTTCGAGAAGCGGATTCACCGAACTGGTAAAATCAATGTGATATGCAATGGGAGTCACTCCGTCAATAGCATCCTTTCCGGGTTGCAGGATCAGATCCGGAGTTTCAGTATTGTAAGGGCTCATCAGCGGATTCATCCGGAAACCTTCAACCATTACGTTGGGAGATCCCATATCATGCTGAGCAAGGGATAGGTTCACACTTGCCCCGGCACTCCAGCGCTCACTCATGGTGTGATCAATGCTGGCTTTGAAATTATAGCGCTTGTACTTGTCATTAAGTACGTTGCCTTCTTCACTTTGATACCCTACACCGAAGGTGTATCCCATCTTATCACCACGGCCTGAGAGTGAAAGGAAATGGTTTGACTGCATACCATCCTGAGTAACGAGCGATGGCCAGTCTGTAAAATCCTTTTCATCTATCCTGCGCTGGAGTTCATTTGTTGTTGTATTGTATCCGGGGTTTGTAGGAATAGCCTGACCTTTAACAATCGCATCACTGGTGAATGAATCCTGGCGCCAGTTCCACCAGGTTGTACCGTCCATAAAATCAGGCATACGGGCTACCTTACGAACACCAACATAACCATCATAGGCAATAACAGCTTTGCTTTTCTGTGAAGCTCCACCTTTGGTAGTAACGAGTACAACACCATATGCTCCGCGTGATCCATAAATAGCGGTTGATGACGCATCCTTCAAAATGTCAATCCGCTCAATGTCCTGAGGGTTCAGAAAGTCAATGCCTTCCGGCACAATCACACCATCAACTACATATAAAGGTTGTCCGCCCGCCATGGACTGAACACCGCGGATCTGAATGTTAAATCCGGAACCCGCCCGACCATTGGCACTTGATATATCAACACCGGCAACCTGACCCTGCATGGCTTCCATAGGGCTAACCGTTGCCCGTTTGGTGATCTGTTCATTGTCAACCAACCCAACAGCACCGGTCAGGTCCTGTTTCTTCACGGTTCCGTAACCTACCACAACTACTTCCGATAATTCCTGCAGGTCAGGTGAAAGTGAAATGCTGATGCTGGTCTGGGCATTCACAGGAATTTCCTGTGTCTTGTAACCTATGAATGAAAAGATAAGTACATCATCTGCCGCTGCAGAGACAGTATACTCACCGTTAGCATCGGTGGTGGTTCCGGTGGAAGTTCCCTTTACCAGAATTGATACACCTGGCAGTCCGGCCCCGTCATCAGAGGAGGTCACGGTGCCTTTGATAGAATTCTGAGCAAAAACCGGGAATGAAAAGCTTACGCTGAGGACCAGAAAGAGGCTAAATACTTTTAATCTGAAGAGTCCGTGTCGCAGACCTCCAGGTGGAGAAGAGTTGAGTAGAACATGTGTCATAAAGTGTTTTTTAGGGTTAGAATGTTTTTGAGTGAATGAGCACAAATTGGTATTCAGTGCGCAATCGATTGCATTTTAGGTAAGAAATTTATAGCCTCCAAATTCTGTTTCACCAAATGCCCTTAAAACTCTAAAAATGATTTAAAAAAACGTTCTCGAAACGTACTTTATATTGCCTGGCATCGATTCCTGCCATCAATTATTGGAAAATTCTTTATGCTCTGATCATGCACCTTATTCTAATTTTAACATATATTGCGCAAACGATTACACATTACTGTTTGAAATGATCTTTACCTCCCGACACGCCATTCACCCTGACCACTATAAAACATTTACAACCGCTGAACTCCGAAGTGCCTTTCACATTCCAGAGATTTTCAAAGCGGATGACATCACAGCCGTATACAGCCATCATGATCGCTATATCGTAGGAGGCGCTTTTCCAAAATCAAAAGCACTGTTACTCGAAACAACCGATGACCTGAAAGCTGACTTTTTTCTTCAACGCAGAGAACTCGGCATTATCAATGTAGGCGGCACGGGAACTGTTTCGGTTGATGGAGTAGTGCATACACTCCATAATAAGGAAGCATTATATGTAGGACGTGGTGTTAAAGAAGTATCCTTTCAACCCGCAGCTACTTCACCTTTATATTACTATAATTCCGCTCCTGCTCACGCTACGTACCCGACACGTAAAGTTTCGCTCCATGAAGCCGAAACCGTGGAGATCGGATCAATCGAAACATCCAATCACCGGGTGATCCGAAAGCTTCTGGTAAACAGCGTACTGGAAACCTGTCAGCTACAGATGGGCCTTACCGAATTGAAAAAAGGAAGCGTATGGAACACCATGCCTCCCCATACCCACGAGCGCAGAATGGAAGCTTATTTCTATTTTGATATTCCCGAAGGAAACGCTGTGTGTCACTTTATGGGACAGCCACAGGAAACACGGCACATCTGGATGCAGAACAACCAGGCCGTAATCTCTCCTCCCTGGTCTATACATAGTGGGGCGGGTACCAGCAATTACTCATTCATTTGGGGAATGGCCGGTGAAAATCTGGACTATGGTGATATGGATACAGTAAAGCCAACGGAATTGCGCTAATGAAACTATTCGACTTAACCGGTAAGCGCGCACTGATCACGGGCGGAACTCACGGCCTTGGTATGGCTATGGCCAAAGGCCTGGGCCAGGCAGGTGCTTCTCTTATTATTAATGGACACTCTCCGGAAAAAATGGAGAGTGCCTTGAAAGAATACCGGGACGCAGGCCTCCAGGCTCAAGGGAGATTGTTCGATGTTACCAACGATGAATCGGTTCGGAAAGCCATTGATGAGATCGAAGCCGAAGGTCCCATTGACATTCTTATAAACAATGCAGGAATTATTAAACGTACTCCAATCCTTGAAATGGAAGTAGCAGACTTCAGGCAGGTAATTGATGTTGATCTGGTTGGGCCGTTTATCGTTTCAAAGCACGTTGGAAAGTTTATGGTGAAGCGCCAGGCCGGCAAGATCATTAACATTTGTTCCATGATGAGTGAGCTGGGCAGAAATACGGTAACAGCTTATGCCGCAGCAAAGGGTGGTCTGAAAATGCTCACCAAAAACATCGCTACGGAGTGGGCAAAGTATAACATTCAGGTAAATGGCATCGGACCAGGCTATTTTGCTACGGAACAAACTGCTCCTATCCGGGTAGACGGTCATCCCTTCAACGACTTTATTATTAACCGGACACCTGCAGGGCGATGGGGAAACCCCGAAGACCTTATCGGTACCACCGTTTTTCTCGCTTCAGCTGCCAGTGATTTTGTCAACGGACAAATTATTTATGTCGATGGCGGTATATTAGCAACAATTGGAAAACCGGCCAATGAACGCTAACGGCATAATGCCAGACAAGCGCCCTATGAAAAAAGAAAAAGCCACCATACACGATATAGCCCGCAAGCTGAACATTACTGCTTCCACGGTTTCGCGCGCATTGAAAGATCATCCGCGCATCAGTACAGAAACCAAAAAAGCGGTTATCAAGGCAGCACAGAAATTAAACTATCAGCCTAACAACATTGCTGCAGCATTGCGTAACGGTAAGAGTAATATCATAGGGATTATTGTTCCTACTGCAGACCGTACCTTCTTCTCTTCCGTCATTCGGGGCATTGAAGAGATCGCCAATACATCACGCTATCAGGTAATCATCTGTCAGACGTACGATAATTATGAAAAGGAAGTAGCTACCATTGAAGCCTTACTGAATTCACGCGTTGATGGTATCATTGCTTCACACGCAAAAGAAACCGTGAACTTTGATCACTTCCTGAAAGTAAAGGAGAAAGGTATTCCACTGATTCTTTTCGACCGATCAAATGATGAGCTGGAAGTAAGTCACATTGTAATCGATGATTTTCTGGGCGCCTTCAAAGCCACTGAACATCTTATCCAACAGGGCTGCAAGCGCATCGCGCATTTCACAAACACGCTTAAGATCAGCATTTATAAAGAACGTCTTCGGGGATACCGCGAAGCATTGCTGCACTATGGATTGAAGTATGATGAATCACTGGTGATTGAAAGCAACCTTCAGCTGGATGACGGTCGTAACAGCATGTTACAACTGTTAAAGCTTAAGGAAACTCCCGATGGTCTATTTTCTGCCAGTGCTTTTGGTGCCCTTGGCGCTTTGCAGGTATTGAAGGAAAAAGGCTTTTCTATACCCGGAGATATCGCCATAGTCGGGTTCAGTAATGAACCCTTTACATCATTTACCGAACCATCGCTTTCTACGGTTGACCAGCACAGTATGCGCATGGGAAATGCGGCCGCAGAAATATTCCTCGAAGAAATGGCCGCTAAAGACAAAAAGTTTATTCCTCAAAAAATAGTATTGAAACCTGAATTAATAATACGCCAGTCGTCTCAGCGAAAGAAGTAACCTTGTTACTTTGTACTTTTATCCGGAGCGGACATCCGCCTGATAACGACTAAATCCCGATAATATCATGAGCCATTTTCTTACAGACGATTTTCTGCTCACCACAGACTTTGCCAAAACACTTTATCATCAATACGCCAAGGATCTTCCCATTATTGACTACCACTGTCACCTTCCACAACAGGAAGTAGCCAGCGACAGAAAATTTGAGAATCTGACTAAAATCTGGCTGGAAGGTGATCATTATAAATGGAGAGCCATGCGTACGCTCGGTATAAATGAAAAATACATTACCGGTAATGCATCCGACACTGAAAAATTTGAGCAGTGGGCCTACACAGTTCCCTACACCATGCGTAATCCGCTTTACCACTGGACGCATCTCGAGCTGAAACGATACTTCGGCATAGATAAACTGTTAACTCCTGATACAGCAAAAGAGATTTACAAAATCTGTTCTGACAAACTCAATACGCCTGAATATTCCACACGCAGCCTGCTGAAAAAAATGAAAGTAGAGGTAGTGGGAACCACAGATGATCCTGCTGACTCGCTGGAGTATCATCAGAAGATCAAACAGGACAAGATCGGAACAGCAATACTTCCTTCATTCCGTCCGGATAAGTCTTTTGCTGTTGAAAATCCGCAGGCTTATAAAACCTACCTGGAAAAACTTTCGAAGGCTTCAGGCGTTGGTATCAATTCATTTGATACGCTGCTTCAGGCGTTGGAGAATCGGGTCAATTTCTTCCACGATAATGGCGGACGTTTATCAGACCATGGCCTTGAACAACTCTATTTTCCGGAGAATAAGTATGCGTACTCAGCCAAGGCATTGTTTGACAAGGTTTATAAAGGTGATGCGCTGGATAAAAATGAAATACATTATTTCAAATATGCTGTGCTCATTGAATTGGGCCGCCTCTATCACAAAAAAGGGTGGACACAACAGTATCACCTGGGTGCACTGAGAAGTACCAATGACCGTATGCTTCGCTTACTCGGTCCGGACACCGGATTTGATTCCATTGGAGATTTCCCGCAAAGTGTTACACTGGCAAAATTCTTAAATGAGCTTGACAGCACAGACCAGCTGGCCAAGACCATTATTTACAATCTGAATCCGGCAGACAATGAAGTGATCGCTACGATGATCGGAAATTTCAATGACGGATCAACGAAAGGAAAAATTCAGTTCGGTTCTGCCTGGTGGTTCCTCGATCAGAAAGACGGTATGGAGAAACAAATCAATACCCTTTCCAATATGGGCTTGCTGAGCTGCTTCATTGGTATGCTTACCGACTCCCGCAGCTTCCTCTCCTATCCACGTCATGAATATTTCAGAAGAATTCTCTGTAACCTCATCGGTAAAGATGTTGCGAACGGTGAATTGCCTGCTGACGAAAAATGGCTTGGAAAAATGGTATCGGATATCTGTTACCATAACGCGAAGAATTATTTCGCCTTCTAATTTTAGTCAATGGTGAATACCGGATTTGATCAGGTGTTGTACGCGCATTGACTATTGACCAGTGACTATTGACTATTGAATTCAATTTTATGAAACCGCTTAAACGTTCCACTATACCTTCTTCCGTAACCCGGCCTGTAAAAGTATTGCAGTTTGGTGAAGGGAATTTTCTTCGTGCCTTCGTAGACTGGATCATTGATATCCTGAATGAAAAAACAGATTTCAATGGTGCCGTTGAAATAGTACAACCCATCAGCAAAGGAATGGCGGATATGGTGAATGCGCAGGACGGTTTATACCACGTAGTACTTAACGGTATACAAAACGGAAAAACAGTATCTGAAACCAGGCTCATCACCGCTGTGGCTGGCGCATTTAATCCCTATGAGGACTATCACCGCTTTTTAAAAACTGCTGAAAACCCGGAGCTGAAATTTATTGTGTCCAATACAACCGAGGCAGGGATTACCTTCAGCAGCAGTGATACCAGCACAACATCACTTCCGGATACTTTTCCCGGAAAGGTAACTGCGCTTCTTCATCATCGTTTCAATTTTTTTAAAGGAGCACGCGATAAAGGTCTGGCATTAATTCCCTGTGAACTGATTGAAAAGAATGGCGAAACACTCCGGCAGACTATTCTCCAATATATTTCACTCTGGAATTTATCACCCGAATTCAAACAATGGGTAGTTGATCATAACCAGTTTTGTAATACCCTGGTTGACCGTATCGTGCCCGGCTTTCCAAAAGATACCATCAAAGAAATTCAAGGCTCGGTAGGTTATGAAGATAACCTTGTAGTGACAGCAGAACCGTTTCATCTATGGGTGATCGAAGCGCCTGAATCGGTTCAGAAATCTTTTCCGGCAGATAAAGCCGGACTGCAGGTGAAATTTGTAAATGACCTTACGCCTTACCGCACGCGCAAAGTAAGAATCCTGAACGGAGCACATACGGCATTGGTGCCTGTGGCTTACCTGCAGGGATTACGAACCGTGCGTGAGTCGGTTGACGACACTTTCGCAGGTGACTTTATCCGCAGGGCTATCTTCGAGGAAATCATTCCCACACTTGATTTATCGAAGGAAGAACTGACACAGTTTGCCAATGATGTGATTGAACGTTTTCAAAATCCATTCATCCGGCATGAACTAAGCAGCATTGCCTTAAATTCGATATCCAAGTATAAGGTGCGTGTACTTCCTTCCGTACTGGAATTTCAAAAACGTACAGGAAAGCTTCCCGAAAGATTGGTTCAATCGCTGGCAGCGCTGATCCGGTTTTATAAAGGAGACTGGCATGGTGAAACACTTCCGGTAAATGACACACCGGAAATTCTCGTCTTCTTCAAACAGGTATGGACAGAAAAAGACCTCAAGGGTATTGCCACTAAAGTTCTCGCAAACCAGGAATTCTGGGGCACAGACCTGAATAAGGTTCCCGGTCTTTCCGAATTGGTTGCTGAGCAACTCCGCCAACTGGAGAGTACTCCTGCAAAAGTTTAGCAACTACAACAATTCAAACTCGGCTTGTTTTACATCGCGTGAATTGGAGCCTACAAAAACATGGAATTTTCCAGGCTCGGTAACCCAGTTGAGTTCGTTATTATAAAACGATAATTCTTCACTGGTAATCGTGAACGTGATCGTCCGCGTCTCTCCTGCTTTAAGCATTACTTTCTGAAAACCCTTCAGTTCTTTTACGGGGCGTGTGACTGTACCTACCAGATCGCGGATATAAAGCTGTACCACTTCAGCACCATCTCTCGAGCCTGCATTGGTTACATTCACAGAAACACGGATAGAGTCGTTCGCTTTCAATGATGTTTTATCCAATGAAAGATCGTTGTACGAAAATGTTGTATAACTCAATCCATACCCAAACGGATAGACAGGATCGTTTGAAACATCGAGGTAATTGGATTGAAATTTCTGGAACCATTTCCCGGCAAGCGGCCGTCCTGTATTCTTGTGTGCATAATGGATCGGAACCTGTCCCACATGCTGCGGAAATGTCGTGGTAAGTTTCCCGGAAGGATTTACGTCACCAAACAATACATCTGCAATAGCATCACCCGCTTCACTGCCTCCAAACCATACATTCAGAATTGCCGGTACGTTTTCCTCTTCCCATTTCAACACCAACGGTCTGCCCGTGAACAACACCAGCACCAGGGGCTTTCCGGTTTTCAATAAGGCTTTGATTAAATCGCGTTGCGTTTCCGGTATCTCAATACTTACACGGCTGGAGGCTTCGCCACTCATCTCGGCTGACTCGCCAACTGCTGCGACAATAACATCGGCACGTTTTGCAATACGCAGTGCTTCATCACGCAATGCTTCTGCTGAACGTTTATCGCGATGCAACGATTTTCCAAACATTGTCGCATTCGTTTCGAGCACTTCATCTGCATCCAGGTTAGACCCTTTAGCATACAGAATTCTAGCATTCGTCCCTGCTGCTTTCTTCAGGCCTTCTAAAACAGAAATCGATTCAGAAAATCGTGCAGCCACACTCCAGGTTCCTGTCATGTTTTCCTTTGCATCAGCAAGCGGACCAACCAGTGCGATGGTTCCCTTTTTCTGAAGCGGAAGAATTGATCCTTTGTTTTTCAGTAACACAAAACTTTGCGTGGCTGTACTGCGGGCCTCTGCCCGGTTTGCCTCCGTGAAGATTTCCGTGCGGGCGCGGTTCTCATCACAATATTTATAGGGATCGTCAAAAAGTCCTAATAAAAATTTAGCACGCAGTATTCTGCGACAGGCATCATCAATTTGTTTTTCAGAAAGCTTTCCTTCCTTTACCGATTTACCTAATGTTGTCAGCAGGCCTTCACTCACCATATCCATATCCAGGCCCGCATCCAGAGCCGTACCGGAAACATACTGCAGGTCACCAAAACCATGATTGATCATTTCACTAACACCGGTGTAGTCTGATACTACAAATCCATTGAAGCCCCATTGCTTACGCAACACATCCGTAAGCAACCATTTGTTACCGGTGGCGGGAACACCATCAACCTCATTAAACGATGCCATCACACTTCCCACGCCCGCATCTACAGCAGCTTTATAGGGTGGAAAATATTCGTTGTACATCCGATGGCGACTCATATCCACCGTGTTATAATCACGGCCTGCTTCAGCTGCACCATACAATGCATAGTGTTTCACACAAGACATGATCGTGTTATTGGCTGAAAAGTCATCGCCCTGATAGCCGTGTACCATGGCGCGTGCAATCTGCGATCCGAGGTAAGGGTCTTCACCACTTCCTTCTGATATACGTCCCCACCGTGGATCGCGTGAAATATCTACCATGGGTGAGAACGTCCAGTTGATTCCATCTGCACTGGCTTCAGTAGCCGCAATGCGTGCGCTGCGTTCGATGAGTTTCATATCCCAGCTGCAGCTCAATCCAAGTGGTATCGGAAAAACAGATTCATAGCCGTGAATCACATCCATTCCAAAAATCAAGGGAATGCGGAGCCTGCTTTTTTCCACAGCAATTTTCTGCATGGCTTTGATGTTGGCAACTGTTTTAATATTGAATAAGCCACCTACCATTCCCTGCTCGATTTTTTTTGCGATATCAGAGCTTTCAGCTTCTCCCGTTACAAAGGCACCGGCTGATGGAAGATTAAGTTGTCCGATTTTTTCCTCCAGCGTCATCAGGCTCATCAGCGAGTCAATCCGATCATCCGTTGTATTTGTTTCTGTGTCAGGTTTATTTGTGCAGGATAATATTAGAAACAGCGCCAACACCGGAGTGATGGCACTGTTCAGTTTAGGTAATGAAACTTCAATTTTCATAAGCGTTAACGTTTGGCCTCCACCAGCCTTCATTTTTTCAGAAGGCTTGATGAAGGTGGACTCCAACTCTATTCAAACCCTAATTTCTTTTTAGCCACCGCTACTTCCGGTGACGACATAAATAATTTCCAAAGCAAACCGGTACGATGATTTTCAATCATCACTACCGCTGGACCCTGGTCAATGGCCAGGTATCGTGGCAAAAACCAATTGTACTCTTCACTGAATGCATCATAAAATCCATACTCACCCAAAACCTTATCTCCGAGATTATAATACAGGTGCTTGATTACCTGCATCGATTTTTCAGGTGTATAGGGAAAGGAAGACAATGCCGCTGTTGGTGAGATCACACCCAGATCTTCCGTGGGACTATGCGCTGCATATCCGTTCACTGAATAACTGGCCGTTAAGCCCCAGCAATTTTCTCCGTACCCTTCAAAACGTTTTGGATTTTTTACGCAGTAGGTATAATTGATCAGCGTGTGATTCACATTGTGTTCCCAGTAATCAGCATACTGATCCTTTAAATTCTGCGGATCGAGTCCTAGAAAGGAATAATGCGACCAGAACAACGGACCACCGTACTCTTGTGCACCATTGTGTTTAAGACTGAGGTGGTAACCGTACTGCTGATGCGTTGAGTCATTACGGATGCCTCCGCTTCTGGCCCATCCTTTATGATACACCTCGGCTGGAATTGTATGTGTAGGCGAACCTGCAGCAAGGAAATACATAATGAGACATTCATTGTAGCCTTCTATGGGGAAATTCATTTTCCACTGATGTTGTGGTGACCAATGCCAGTATAAAACATCCTTTCCATTACGATGCCAGTCGAATTCAACTTCACGCCACAGCTTGTCAATTTTTGCAGCCAGTTCTTTTTCCGCCTCGTTACCATC
>DASXWH010000133.1:0-3138 GCA_036503775.1 Ohtaekwangia sp. | reverse complement strand
CGAGACTTTATTGAAAGCATTACATCCATTTATGCCTTTCATTACGGAAGAATTATGGCATGAGTTGAATGAGCGAAAAAATAAAGACTGCATAATCGTAGCTTCCTGGCCAACCGTCTCAGTTTTTGATCAGAAGATACTCGAAGAAGCCGCTATGGCATTTGATGTCGTTGCTGAAATCCGGAATACAAGAAATACAAAAGGCCTGTCACCGAAGGAAGCCTTGAAGCTTCTTGTGAAGAATGGTGAGAAGGCTCCGATCAAATCATTCTGGTCTGTAGTTAAAAAACTATCCAACATCAGTGAGATCAGTTTTGTAACGGATGCACCGTCTACCAATGCAACGCCTTTCCTGGTGAAGTCTACCGAATTCTTTATTCCGATGGAGGGTAAAGTGGATGCTGCCAAGGAACGTGAGACAATCCTGAAAGACCTCGAGTATCAGAAGGGATTTCTGATTTCAGTGGAGAAGAAATTATCCAACGAAAAATTTATCAGCGGAGCACCTGCTAATGTTCTGGAAAACGAGCGCAAGAAAAAAGCCGATGCCGAAGCGAAGATCAAGGCATTGGAGGAGAGCCTGGCGCGATTGTAGCATTGAGACGAAAAATATTTTTTTCTTTGACTTTTAGGAGGCTCCTACGGAGCCTACCTACATACGAAACCTAATTTCTATATATAGTGGACTCCTACGGAGTCACTCCACATATCTCTGTTCAATTCTAGAATTAGGAGCTCCTACGGAGCTAATTACAGCTCCGTAGGAGCTCCCTATTTGTAGAAAATGTGTATTTTGGATTTCGGCTCCGTAGGAGCCACCTACCGTTTTTGATTATGTTGTTCGAATTAATAAAACCGTTATGCCCAATACATTTTCACAAATCTATTTACAATTTGTTTTTGCTGTTAATCATCGCGAATGCCTCATTGCGAAAGAAAACAAGGATGAATTACATCATTACATCGGAGGACTGGTTCTAAAACGTAATGCCAAACCGCTGGCCATTCATTGCATGCCCGACCACACGCACCTGTTTGTCGGATTTCGTCCGGTGATGTCCATTTCCGATTTCATTAAAGAAATCAAGGTTGAGAGTAATGAATTCATCAACACTAAAAAATGGGTCAAAAAGAAATTTTCGTGGCAGGAAGGATATGGTGTATTCTCTTATTCACATTCACATATTGGCCGAGTGATCAATTATGTCCACAATCAGGAGCAACATCACCAGAAGAAATCATTCCGGGAGGAATACCATCAGTTGTTGAAGAAATCTGAAATCACATTCGAGGAAAAATATTCATTTGAATTTTTCGAATAGCGAAATCCGAATATCCCGCGTGTTGCATGGAATAGGTGGCTCCTACGGAGCCCAAATGCAAAACACAAACCATTGCTACAAATATGCAGCCCTACGGAGCCAATGCTAATGCCAGTTCTGGAGGAGCTCCCCATTTATAGCAAAAATACATAGGGTGGCCGGCTCCGTAGGAGCCCACCTAAATTTTCTGGGCTATATACATCGCGCAGTTGGCAATTATATTCAAAACAACAATCGTTTGAATTGAGATTTCTGTTGTGATCTAAAAAATCACAACAACGGATACAGGCCTACCCTCTAAAATTAGTATTATTAGGTAGTAAACCCTACCTCTTCATGTCCATCAAGGTTGCCATACGGCATTTCACCTCGTATCAGTATGATCGCGCTGTCAATCTTTCTCCGCATATTTTCAGATTACGTCCGGCACCGCATTGCCGTACTCCTATACTTTCTTACTCTCTAAAAATTTCTCCCGAGAAACATTTCATCAACTGGCAGCAGGATCCGTTCGGAAATTATCAGGCACGCGTTGTCTTTCCGGATCAAACCCGTGAACTCACCTTCGAAGTAGAGGTGATCGCTGAAATGGTGGTCATCAATCCGTTTGATTTCTTTATCGAGAAAAGCGCTGAACAGTTTCCTTTCGTTTACGCGCATCAGCTGAAGAAAGAATTGCAACCGTACTTCGAAGTAAGTGAACGTGGTCCGTTGTTTCAGGAGTTCATCAATACGATAGATCGAAACCGGAAAATAAATACGATCGACTTTCTCGTAGAGATGAATCAGAAGGTATGGAAGAACACACAATACACCGTTCGCCTCGAACCCGGTATTCAATCCTGTGAAGACACACTGAAGTTAAAAAGCGGCTCATGCCGCGATTCAGGATGGTTGCTGGTTCAGCTATTCCGCCATATGGGACTCGCTGCCAGATTTGTATCCGGTTATCTCATCCAATTGAAAGCAGATCAGAAAGCACTGGATGGTCCATCAGGCACTGAAGTAGATTTTACGGATCTGCATGCCTGGTGTGAAGTGTATATCCCCGGTGCGGGTTGGGTCGGACTTGATGCCACTTCCGGATTGCTCGCAGGTGAAGGTCATATACCCTTGTGTTGTACACCGGATCCCGTGAGTGCTGCACCGGTCACCGGCATGACGGATGTGTGCGAAGTAACATTCGGTTTCAAAAATGAAGTCATCCGTATTCATGAAGATCCGCGCGTAACAAAGCCCTATACGGAAGAACAATGGGCATCTATCCTGTCGCTTGGAATCAAGGTAGATGAAGATCTTGACAAAGGTGACGTGCGATTAACGATGGGAGGTAAACCTACCTTTGTTTCTGTTGATGATATGGAAGCTAAAGAATGGAACACCGCTGCTGACGGTCCACAAAAAAGAAAGCTCGGAGCCGATCTTATCAAACGATTAAAAAAATCATTCGGTGATGGCGGTTTCATTCATAAAGGACAAGGCAAGTGGTATCCGGGAGAACCTTTACCACGCTGGCAGTATTCCGCCATCTGGAGAAAAGATGGTGTACCGATCTCGAAGAATGATTCATGGCTTGATCTTGACGAAACCAATTCGTCTTACACTCTGGAAGATGCCAGGCGATTGGCTATTGAACTCACCCGGTATCTCAATCTTCCTGAAGAACACATTCATGCGGCATTGGAAGATGCCTTCTTCTTTTTGTGGGAAGAAAGTAAAGTACCTACGAACATTGATCCATACAAAGCTGATCTGAAAGATCCGCTCGAACGAAAGAAGCTCGCAGAGTTACTGGCAAAAGATCTGGGCAGTCCCG
>DASXWH010000132.1:0-16897 GCA_036503775.1 Ohtaekwangia sp. | reverse complement strand
CCGGATGGTCACTTATATATCGCAACAGAATCTCCGGGAATGTTGCTTAAATTAGTTCCGGTTAACTAACGGAAACTTTCCGGAAGACTATATGAAAAAGAATATCCTGCAGGAGTTACCTGAACTTGTCCATGCCGGGGTGATCACGGAAGAAATTTCAGAGAAGATCTCCACGTATTATGAAAGCAAGTCTTCAGATTCTCCCAACCGGCTCTTTATAGTCTTCGGAATTTTGGGAGCATTGCTGGTGGGCCTGGGTATCATACTCATCATTGCTCATAACTGGGACAACCTGAATAAGCCCATAAAACTTTTTCTGGCCCTATTACCATTGCTTATTGGTCAGGGCTTATGCCTGTTTTCCCTCTATAAAAAAAGCAGCAGTAAAGCGTGGAGAGAAAGCAGCGCAGTATTTTTAATGCTGGCCGTAGCTTCCAGCATTTCAATTGTAAGTCAGGTTTATAATATTAAAGGTAATCTGGGTGACTTTCTTTTCATCTGGATGCTGCTTTCATTACCCATCATTTACCTGATGCGATCTTCGGTTACCTCCCTGATGTTTATTGTTGGGATCACCTGGTATGCCTGCGAAGTGAGCTATTTTCATTTCTTTGGCAGAGATACAATAGCCTGGTGGTATTGGATTTTCTTCCTTGGCTTGACACCTTACTATTATCGTTTATTCAAACAGGAATCCACCAGTAATTTCTTTTATTTCCACTCCTGGTTGTTAGCCCTTTCACTCACTATTGCGCTGGGTATGTTTCGTCAGGCACCAACGGAATTCATCCCACTGGCTTACCTGAATCTTTTTGCCAGTTTTCTCCTCTTTGGTCAACTAAACCTTCATCGTTCCACCCGGCTGATAAGCAACGGGTTTCTTATTATGGGGAGTATAGGCACTATTACACTGTTATTAAGCCTGAGTTTTGATTGGTACTGGGAGGAAATCATGCATACTACATCCAGCTTTTTTCAAAGCACCTCCACTACCTATGCTTTTATGCTTTCGGGGTTGCTGGCCTGCCTCCTTCTCTATTCAAATGGAAAAGAAAAGTCTCTCTCTGCCATCAATAGCAAGAGCTTTGTTTTCCTTGTTGTCTTCATTCTCTTTCTGTTGGGATTACAAATGCCTGTGGTTTCACAATGGTTAGTTAATTTACTGATCTTCGTTATCGGGGTTTACACCATTTACGATGGCGCCATGACCAACCGAATCAGTGTTCTTAACTATGGGTTAATCATTATCACGGCATTGATCATTTGCCGTTTCTTTGATACGGATATGAGTTTCGTGGTACGGGGATTACTGTTTATGGTTGTTGGGGCAGGCTTCTTCTTCACGAATTACTGGATGATACGCAAGCGAAATAAAACCACCGTTATTCAACCGTGATGAAAAACCTTATCCTGGCTCTTTTTGCACTGATGTGCCTGGCTCAATGGTTCGTGCCTGGAAAAATGATTTCCGACCAGGAAGATACCCGGCAAAACGGAACTGTTTACAAATTCAAGACGCAACCAATCGATCCTACCGATCCGTTTCGGGGTAGTTATATCACCTTACGATTTGAAGCAGCGTCTGTACAGGTAGACGATTATAAAGAATGGTCTAATGGCGAAGAGGTGTTTGCTGTTCTGAAAAATGACAGTACCAATTTTGCTGTCATTGAATCTATCAGCAAAACTGTTCCGGAAGGTCATGACTACATTAAAACACGGATTGACTATGTGTCTGAATATGCCCCCTACACCGTCAGATTAACATTACCCTTCGAACGTTTTTACCTGGAAGAATCCAAGGCTCCCAAAGCTGAAGACTATTACAGACAGGCTCAGCAAGATAATTCCCGGGATGCTTTTGCTTTAGTGAGTGTTAAGAATGGCCATGCCGCGTTACAGGATGTTATGATCGATGACCGGAGTATTGTGGAGATCGTTCGGGAAGCTAACGCGAATCAACCCCAATAAAACACATCAGGCTTCGTGCAGCTTGAATTCAGCTACGGCCTTATTGATTTTCAGAAGCTCCTCATCAGAAAGTTTAAAGTCGAGCGCCTTTACATTCTCCCTAACCTGAACTTCATCACGCGCTCCTACCAGCACACAATCCATAGCCGGCTGACGGGTTGTCCAGTTAATTACCAATTGTGAAAGCGTTGCGTTGTGTGCATCGGCAATGGGTTTGATCTCATTTAGCAATTTGTTGGCGCGGTTGATATTTTCGGCCGTATAGAATTTATTACCATCACGTGTGTCACCGGAATTGAATTTATATCCTGGCTTAATCTTGCCGGTAAGGAGACCACGTTGCAAGGGACTATATGGAATAACACTCATGCTTTTTTTAACAGCTTGAGGCACAACGTCATTCTCGATTGCGCGATTTACCATGCTATAGGGAACCTGGTTGGAGACTACGTTTACTACCTTCTGTGCTTCCTCCACTTGTTGTACAGTATAATTACAAACGCCCGCAGCCCGTACTTTACCCTGTTCGATCAGCCTGGCAACAGCACCCATGGTATCAGCAATAGGTGTAGTGGTGTCAGCCCAATGTATCTGCAGCAAATCAACGTAATCGGTTCTTAACCTGCGAAGGCTGTCTTCACATTCTTTAATGACTTTATCGGGATGGGAATACTTATAAAATTTGATTGGGTTTCCCGTGTTATCAATGGAATCGAAAAAAAATTCGCCTTGCGGAGTTTGCCAGTTCAACCCATACTTGGTTAATATCTGATATTTATCGCGGGGTACCCCTTGTAACGCCTGGCCTATCAACTCTTCGCTCTTTCCAAAGCCATAAGCCGGAGCAGTATCCAGGGTAGTCATCCCTGAGTCATACGAAGCTCGTATAGCCCGGAGTGCAGCACTCTCTTCTGATCCACCCCACAACCAACCACCAATTGCCCAGGCTCCAAAGGTTAAATGTGTAACTTCTACGGAAGATGATCCAAGCGTATTCAGTTTCATGCGGAAGGATTTCGAGCTACGAATTACGAGGTAGGAATTAATAAATAATAACGATTTGATCTAATAACTAAATTAGTCCAATGAATTTACGATGTTCGATTTACGAAGTAAGATTTGACTGGTCGCAAGATTTATTCATTTAACCACAATGGTTGGTCAAAAATCGTACATCGCAAATTGTACATCGTACATTTTTCTCGTCACATGCCCATCATCACAAACGCTCCCCAGTAATAGGGTTCTTTGTATTTGGCCATCAGCTGCAACTGCGCCTGCTTGAATGCTTTTTGTTTATTGCCAAGTTTGAGCCAGTTGGAATAGAAATTATTCATAAGCTGCTGTGTAGCTGCGTCATCAACTCTCCAGAGACTCATGATCATCGCATCGGCACCAGCCACCAGGAATGCACGTTGTAATCCGTAAACACCTTCTCCGTTTTTCACATCACCTAAACCAGTCTCACAAGCGCTTAATACAATAAGATCCGTTCCTTCCAGGTTCAGGTTCATAGCTTCATAAGCCGTGAGAATACCATTGTCATTGCTTTCAATATTCGGAGAGGCAGAACCACTCACGGTATGCCCGGCACCTGCCAGCATAATACCCGAACGCAACAACGGGTTGTTACCGGCATTCTCTGCATCTACACCAAATGCTCCACCGGAAGACTCAACGTCTTTCAGGAAATATCCGTGCGTAGCAATATGAACCAGTGTAGGCCCCTTTACTTTTTTGAGGTTTGCTTCTGTTGCTGTTTTCTGCATGTATTGCGTCACCTGGTAAGCTCCTGTCTTTAAAACCTTGGTGATGCCCTCGATTTCAACTTTGGTTGCAGGTAACGGAGGTATTTCTGTTGTGCCATAATCCGGGAAGCCAAGCAGTAATGCATTCTTTTTCGGAGCAACGGCTTTCTTGCTTTTTATAGCAATCAGGTCTTTTGAATTACCAAGGATAACAATATCAAAACGGTTTACTACATAATCGCCATCCTTCTTCTTTAACGTATTCAGGTTGATCTGATTGAACACACCATCAACAGAAAGATAAATCAGTTTCTTTCCCTGTAGAGCGGGATCAAGTCTGGCCCAGAACTGATCGTAAGAATAGTCGTCAGCGATTTTTTGCTGAACAGTGTTACGATAATACTTAGAATACCGGTTTTCCAATTGACCTCCATTGTCAAAAAGAATAAGCTGGGGCTTGGTTGAGTTTTTCTTTAACACCAAAGCAGCATAGCGTGATTCACCGGTAAAATCTTTATCAAAAGTGCTTACCCGAATAATCTCTACCATAGCTTCGGTTTCGCCAAGCAAAGCCGCCACCTGTTTAAAGCTTTTCTTTTCCGTGGAGTATCCCTTTGAGAAATCTCCCGATCGTTGAGAAAGTGATCGTTCCAGCTGATTCGTTTCCTGCTCAAATGTTTTTAAGTCAATCTTTTGTTTCTGAAGTTCCTCTTTGGAGTAGGCGTATAACCGGGCCAGTGTTTCTTTTTTATCCAGCCAGGCCAGGTAATCCTTGATCAGTGCAGGATCTTTACTCGCCAGAATAGCCTGTTTGATCTTATTGGTTGAACTTAACAACAATGCCTTGGTGGCCATGTGGTAATCGTACATCTCTTCCACCAGTGCGGGATTGGTGCTGTAGGCATCAAGGCAGAAATTATAAAACCGCTGAAACCGGGGTTGAAGCACATCCCAGTATTTTGTTTTTTCAGCTTCACTCATCGGAGGGAAATACCGGTTGATGAAATCCAGCGAAGCTACCATAGCCTCCTGGAAATTATTGTAGGCACGTGGATGATCACCCATTTTCCAATAGAGTATACCCAGGTTTTCCCTTGTTTTGATGTAGTCGGGGTGATTTACACCTAAAACTTTCGCGCGGATATCGGATGCTTTGGTGAGGGATTTCTCCGCTTCCGGAAATTTTCCCTGAACACGATAGAACGTACCCAGGTCATTCATCGCTTTGGCATAGGCTGGACTTTCTTCGGTGGTTTTTTTCTTATAGATCTCAAGCGCCTTTTTAAGATTCGGTTCCACCTGATCCATCTTACCCATCTGCATGTACAGCAAGCTGATCTGATTCAACAAGCTGGCATACTCCGGGTTATTGGTCTGACCTCTGTTTTCAAAAACTTTTTTTATCGCTGCATAGGTCTTCTCTGCTTCCGGGTATTTTCCGGCCAGCTGATATAACACCGCCAGATTAGCCTGAAACCTCCGGCTGTCAAACGACTTCTTGCCTTCAAGTCCTTTTTTGGGTGCCTGCTCCGAATACACGATCGCTTCTTTCATTATTGCGATACCTTCATCGTACCGGCCCACAACCTGATACAACATCGCTTTGTTGTTCATGATGATGGCTAACGGTTTCTTGTTATCCTTATAAACCTCTTTAGCGAGTTGAATCGCCTGATCAAACTTTTGTTCAGCTTCATTGTATTGTCCCAGGGTCTGATCAAGCTTTGCGCGGTTATTCAGATTGGAAACATACGCTGCACTTTTTTCACCGGGACCACTGAGACTTGTTGTTAACGATTCGTCAATATATTGACCCGCTTCAATGGTACGGCCTTGTGAAAGGTACACCAACCCGATACAGGAAAGGGCACGGAGGTAATTGATGCTTTCTTTCAGGCCATCACGTTCCATCATGTTTTTAGCTTGTATGAAAGTTGTCTCCGCCATTTTATACCAGCGTGCCTCGTAATAACTCACGGCTGTTTCCAAACTATCGCGGGCCATTTCAGCTTTCGTCTTGTCTTTCGCATCCTTCATGGAATAGAACGCATTGGTCCAGCCTTCTCCTTTTTGCTGAACGTCCATAATACTGGCGTTTTCATTGACGGAAATCGCGAACTGAAAATCCACTGAATCAAGTTTCGCTTTTGATTCAGCGCCCGCATCACCGGTTGCTTTTATGAGTTTAGTTGCCCAGTCATCCTGGGAAACAGCAGGATAATTCAGAAGGATCAATCCCAGCACGCATGTAATCAGTCTTACTGTTTTCATAACCAGCTTATCTTAATTGGAGTATCAAAAATAGTCAGAAATTCACAGCAGAACCGGGTATTGTTTGATCTGCTGAACCCCATGTTTATGTAAAAAAGTTTAACGTTTAAGCCTGCCTGCCGTCAGGCAGGGTTTAAAGTTGGCTCCAACCCCAAACCTTAAACGTTAAACCTTAAACTTTTTCCCCACCTTTGCACCCGCATGAAACTTTACGTAAACATCGCCCGGGCCGTAGTGCAATCCCTGCAAATGATTTTTGAAGAAGGACGCTATGCCGATAAGGTCATTGAGAAGGTATTAAAGCAAAATCCGAAATGGGGTGCCCGCGACAGGCGTTTTATCGCAGAAACCACCTATGATATAGTGCGGTGGCACCGGCTCTTCCAAACCCTGACGGATGTAGAATACAATGACTACTGGAAATTGCTCGGGTGCTGGTGTGTGCTGCATGAGGTGCCCCTTCAGGACTGGGAAGAATTCAAGGGTTTGTCAGAAAAGAAAATTCATGAACGTCTGGAAAAATTCAGGTCGATACGGAAAATCCATGAGTCTATTCCCGACTGGCTGGATACACTGGGTGAACAGGAATTAGGAGACCGGTGGAATGATGAGCTTCACGCTCTGAACGATGAAGCTCACGTAGTGCTTCGCGCCAATACCTTAAAAATTTCAGCAAAAGATCTTAAAAATCTCCTTCACGAAGAAGGTGTGGATGCCAGCCTCATGGCAGCGTTTACCGATGCCCTGATACTGAAACAGCGTCAGAATGTATTCAGACTTCAATCCTTTAAAGACGGTTTGTTTGAAGTACAGGATGCGGCCTCACAACTCATCGCTCCCTTTATGAAAATCCAACCCGGCATGCGTGTAATCGATGCCTGTGCAGGTGCCGGAGGAAAAACACTTCACATTGCTTCTTTCCTCCAGAACAAAGGACGAGTGATAGCCATGGATGTAGAAGAATGGAAACTCGATGAACTTAAGAAGAGGGCACGCAGGGCTGAAGCCAGTAATACAATTGAAACAAAGATCATTGAGTCATCCAAAACCATCAAGCGTCTTGAAAATTCAGCAGACCGCTTATTGCTTGATGTACCCTGCTCAGGATTAGGCGTTTTAAAAAGAAACCCCGATGCCAAGTGGAAGTTAACACCCGAGTTTATCGAAGAAGTAAAAGTATTGCAACAACACATATTGCAGGATTATTGCCAGATGGTAAAACCCGGTGGGCTTATCGTGTATTCCACATGCAGTATACTTCCTTCTGAAAATCAAGAACAGGTGAAAAAGTTCCTCGGTAATAATGCCGGTAAATATGAATTACTGGATGAACATCATGCCTGGCCTTCGGAAGGATTTGACGGATTCTATATGGCGCTGATTAGAAGAGTTTAAAGTTTCAGGTTTACAGTTGTGAACGTTAATCGTTATCCGTTAATGGTTAATCCTGTCTACTGGCAGGCAGGTGTAGGATCAGGGTGTGCCCCTAAAACGAGTTCGCACTCATACTCATCAAACATGCCACGAATAACGATTAACCATTAACATCTGTCCCTTTTGCTTCCTGAGACAAACTTTCAGAAATTGCGCGGAAATTTTTACCAGAGCCTCTTGAAAATAGTCCGTGTTATACTCCTCACCCTCTATAAGATCTGGGTATTCCTTGTATTCACTGTATTCATGATTCTATTCCTTCCGGGAATTGTCGGCCCCTTTCTGCTGGGTCAGCGATTTGGTCGTGTGGGATATCTTTTTCTTTACCTCTGGTCGTGGGTGTTCAGCATGCTCACCTTCATTCGATATGAATTTTACGGACGGGAGAAATTTAAAAAAGGTAAGGCGTACATTTTTGTAAGCAACCACACTTCATTTCTGGATTTACCCGGCATCCGCATGATCATACCCGGACAATTCAGACCACTGGCCAAAAAAGAGCTATTAAAAATTCCGGTGTTCGGATGGATCGCCCAGGCGGCCACTATCATCGTTGATCGCTCCAGTCATGAAAGCCGCAAGAAGAGTATTGACAAACTGAAAGTTTTTCTCAAGCAGGGAATATCTATTCTCATCTTCGCAGAAGGAACGCAAAACCGTTCGAAAGAAATTTTACAACCCTTTCACGATGGTGCCTTCCGCATTGCCGTGGATACACAGCAACCGATCTTACCGATGGTGGTAATTGGAGCTGGCAAACTTATGCCGCCAAGTACTATTGATCTACGCCCGGGAAAGATCCGCATTTACGTTGGTGATGAAATTCCGACAGAAGGACTGGCGGTAGCCGATGTTGCTGCGCTCCGTCAGAAAACATTTGAGGCCATGAAAGAACTTATTATTCGAAATTCATAATCTGGTTATATATGAGCAAGACACTTACTTCGAAACAGTACTTATCACAACTGACCCTTATTTACTTTGCACAAGCTGGCATGATGCTGATCTTTGCTGCCATTGTATTTGCATTAAACTACATTGGAAAAATGGGTGCAGGTGCAGATGAAAGCACTTCCTCTTTACTAACCAACGCATTGGTAGGCGTAGTGATCATCGGCTTTTCAGCTTCGCATTTTCTGTACAACTTCATGGTCTCCAAAATTGACAGCAGTCTTTCCCTTCAAAAGAAAATGCCGAAGTATACGGGCGCTGTGATTTTACGAAGTGCTTGTCTTGAACTACCAGGAATGTTTGCTTCCGTAGTATTCTTTATGACCGGTAATGTTTTCATTTTGCTGATACCTGTTTTCGCGGGTATTATCTTTTTCCTGCTTCGGCCAACGGTATCTTCTATTGCTGAAGATCTTAAGCTATCACCAAACGACAGGGCATTACTGAATGATCCTGATGCTGTAGTGGCGGAAATCGAACCCCGCCAAAAAAAGTAAATCCGGAAAGGTCCGCCTGACCGATCCGGATAACCAAACTATTATGACCCAAAGGTCCGGTTAGCAGCCCAATTTCTGCCGCGCGGCTTGGGGGTGTGGGTGTGTTATCGTAACCAAAGTTTTCAAACCTTTATCGCAATAGAGCAATTCAATGATCTTCCATCAGAAGACCATACACCCGGGCCCGGATACATGGTAGGCCGCTTGGTGAAGTATTGCTTGTTAGTAACATTGTTAAAGCTGGCACGAATCATCAGTTGATTTGAAACTCTGATGGACGCGTTCATATCCAGTATAGCGTATGTTGGAACCAATCCAACACCACCGGTTTTAGAAGGCTTCTCTGTATTTAATGCATCAGCATATGACTCTGCTGTGTAACTGTAAAGTACAGACATGCTTACTCTGTCGTAGCGGAAGGTCACGCCATTACGCGTGATCACATCCGGAACTGATTCGAGTTTATTCCCGGATATATCAATATTCTCTGCTTCAGCACTTCCACCAGCGTTGTTGCCAGATCTAACTTCTCCGGAAGTATACCGGCCATGAAAAAATGCAGTTGATGTGAACAGTGAAATCGAGGCACGATCCTGAACAGGTATAGTGTACTCAGCAAAAATCTCAGCACCATCCGTTCTTGAATCACCGATGTTGGTCCTGTAGAAATATGTTTCATTGGTAACCGGGTCAGACTCTTCAAGTGTGCCTAATCGATTGTCATATTTCAAGCTGAATAAACTCACATCCCAGCGGAAGTATTTCACTGTACCCCGATAGCCAACTTCCAGGTTATACCCCCGGGCATCTTTTAAATTTTTGTCGATCACTTCATAGGTATTGGCCGGAATGATGTCTTTGAAAAGTACCGGGCGATAGGCCTGTGACCAACCGCCATAGAAACTATTTCCAGCAGCGGTAAGGTATTCAGCACTGAAGCCGAAGAGTGGAAAGTTGTGTTTGATGGTGTTCGGAAGTTCTTCGGGATCATAATATGAAGTTTTTCCGGACAGGTCAGAATTACCGATCTCCATTCGCATTCCAGGTGTGACGGTAAGGTGAGGCGTTAACCGGAAAGCATTCTCTGCAAAGAAGGCGAAGTTGTTTGTTTTCATATGCAGGTCCCGGCCGAAGCCTGCGTCTGTGATCGTCAGATCGAAATCTGTTCCGGTGGTTCCCACACCCATTTGTTGCCGGTGAAGGTTGTTATCAAAAATCTGAATACCACCTACCGCAGTACCCTGAACCTTGCCTAAGGTATAATGATGAAGCAATCGTAATTCCGTAGTGTAACTGTTAAAATTATCGATATCCACCTGGCGTGGAGCATATTCGTTTGTTACCGGGTTTATCACATCCGATACAGTAGCTACCTTATCAAACATCACGCTGTTACGATTTCCCAGGACAGCCGATACTATCCATGACAAGTGGGTGCGTTCCCCCAGTTTCCAGTCCAGTGAAAGGGAAGGCACATAGATTTCCGGATTGAAATAATTTCTGGACCGCGTTGATTGTTGAGGATCTGCATAAAACATGCTGTCCGTCATCTGACCGGGTATGTGATAGATGTAATTCGAACGGGCCAGTTCTGCTTTGATGCGAATGTGATCGTTTACATTATAAATCAGCACAGCGGATTGTGCATCAAAATCCGTATCGCCATTTTCCCGGTATCCATCGGATACACGTTTGTGGTAATAGGCATAGTATTGAAACTTCCCGATCGTGCCACTGATCGCATTGTAGGTGCTCAGCAAACCGAAAGAACCGGCTGCGTTGATGCTTTCAAAAACGATAGCACGTGTAGTGTCAGGACGTTTTGAAACATAGTTGAGCATTCCACCAAACTGTGCTCCGTATTGCAATGATCCGGTTCCCCTGATCAATTCAATTCTTTCAACAGCTTCCATCGGCATGCTATAATGACTTGCCGGATAGGCATACATATCGGAGTTGGTAATAATTCCGTTCTTGCGGATGTTGTACTCCCAACCCCGGTGCGGATCAAGCCCACGTGTTGAAATGTTAGTCTGGTTTCCGGTGCCGTCCATATCATAAACAAACACACCCGGAACTTTTGAAAAAATCTGGCGCGGTGTCTTCTCAGCGATGTTGACGTTCATGTCCTGAACATTCAGCACTTCATTCTTTTTACCGCCCAGCATATAGGTACCCTGACTCGATGGCAATCGGTCTACGTCAAGCCGGGTAGATTGTATGGTTACCGCTTTAAGTTCTTCGGTCTTAACAGAATCTGCCTGTGCCCAAATCACTTGTGCTGTAAACAAGAATACTATCGTAATCCAATTCTTCACTTTTCTTTTTTCAAAGTATCCGGGGAGAACCAAACATCTCCCCGGAATACTTATTACCCAATAAAATTTTTAATCACCATCGGCTCCGTCATTCTCGGCAAAGTTTCTTACGAACCCGCCTACTACCTGACCATGGTCATATCCCATCTCAACATCCGAGCGGTAGTGAATTCCACCATAGAGACGTGAGTACGATGCTTCTTTCGCTTCAGCCTCGAAGTAGTCGGTATCTGCCGGAAACAGGTACGAAAGAATCGCAGCTGCTGAACCCGAGAATGTAGAGTGTCCAGAAGTAAATGCCGGGAAGTTCGGAACACCCGTACCTGTCTTTATATTCTGATCCATCTGGCTGGGTCTTGGATTGAAGTAATAAAACTTCGTATCCCAGCAAGCAACAGCCGCTTCATGCATCGTAATGTTCAACAAAGCATATGCACGGGCAGCACGTACTTCACTCCAGTTTGCATCGCGTACATACTCGGTCATGATATCGTTCCAATGGCCGGCAGGTGTATGCGTGTTAACACCATCAGCCCACTTGTGAACAATGGCTAACCGTTCACGTGTCAGATTTTCAGAATACCATTTTACCTCTGCCACTTCATCTTTCATTTCATTTGATGATGTTGAGGGAGGAACAGGACGGTTATCAATTATTTCTGCCTTTGTCATTATCCATGTTTTTACACCCTTGTTATCCTCCTGACTTGCTGCATCACGTAAACCAAAAAATGGAAGCATCGGAGGACGTTTAGGAGTTTCAAGACTGATCCAGGGTACTTCTTGTTTTGCAATTGCTCCGTCTTCAAGTGCTTTCCACATTGCCTTATTACCACCGGCAGTACCCATCCGGTCGTTGCGTGCACGGTTAGCCATCAATGACGCTACTGATTTACCTAATGCCAGCCCTTTAGCAATATCGCTTGAAGTAGCACGGCCTGACCATAATGCCGCATTACGTTGTTCAGCAGCTTTCAATGTGATCTCCTCCAGGGCCGCAGGGAACATCAGCTTTAATACTTCAGCCGTTACACCTGAAAGCACAGCATCATAAGACGGATAAGCAGGGAGATCAGTTTCAGGCATTAATGATTTTACGCCACTATTCTGTACCTTAAATGGAGACGGTCTCTCATAAACATACATATAGTGCCATGCCGCTTTCAATGCTTCATATTGCGCAACACTTACGTATGCATAGGAACGTGAAGCGTATGGCGGGTTAGCAAACGGGAAGTTCGGATCACCAAAAGGATTCTCTGCATCCGGAACAGGATACGATCCATCTCCTTTAGGAGCAGGAGGCAGATTATACTTTGCCACCAGGCCGCGAAGGATCTGATTCCAGCGCATCACGCCACCAGCACTCCAATATTCAATAGCTTTCTTCTGAGCGCCTGTCAGGTTCTTTTGCAGATCCACGATTGCCGTGAGTTCAGCCTTGTAAGCATCTGATTCTACATTCTGAACCGATGCCAGATCGCTGGCCGGATCAAATATTTTCGGTGCTGTTTCTGCAGCCGTAATAATTTTAGCCAGTGTTACATCTGTTGCGTCATTATTTACCGATGCCCAGTTCTCCGCATCTTCATCTATATCTGTAGGCTGTAAAGGCTTAAGCTCTTCCAGCATTTCAATGTCTTTATTACAACTCGCTACCACAAAGGTGAGTAAACAGGCACTCACCAGAATCATTGTATAATATTTTATAGTCTTCATCTTCGTAATCAGTTAGTGGTTGTAGGAGTTGACGACTGTATTTTCTCCCTGGAAAAATTAAACGTGTAAAAAGCACCAAGCATGAATGTATTGGAATCACCCACGTTGCGTCCGGCCAGCGTGGTGGTGTAGCCGCCTCTCACGGCAAGATTCTTCACAAAAGGAGGATAGTACATCACCAGGACACCAGTCTTTATAAAATTCATCCGGTTGGATACAAAGGGCATTCCCTGACGGGTGATATCTGAACCACCGAGGGTATTCATTTGAATGTATTGTAACTCAGCCTGGAGAGGTCCTTTCAGGTATCCCAGACTTACAAAAACATCAAATACGTTTGGCATCTCTACTTCATCACTCAAAATGTATTCATCACCATCATAATACCCTTCACGGTCTAATGTGGTGTTGCTGCGCCAGGTGTAAGCACCGGATGCATTTATGAACCAGCCTTGCTCAATTCTGAAATTTGCAGTAAGCCGGTAGGAAAGGTTGGTTGTTTGGGTACCCAATGACAATGGGAAGAAATCAGGGCTATAATCGCTCAAGGGAGTTGAGAAGTTGAACACAGCAAACGTGTTGAACGAACTCTTCTCAAAATTTTTCTGAAAGAAATTGTACTTCACTCCGATGGACAGATCCTGAAGACCTTTCATTTCATGAAGGGTGCCTTCACTGGCATCAATCTTCATATATGGTACCATGGCAATGACATTAATCTTATCGGTAATGCCATATACGCCACCCCACATCAAGGATTGTGTTCTGATTTTTCCAATGTTGCCATTGTCACGTTCTAATGTTCCTTCCCAGTAGTCTTCCCACTGATCATTAGAATACATTAAACCAGTACAGAACAGGTTCTTCTTCATCATGAGCCCATCTGTAAGGTTTTGCGAAAAGACAGCATGTGAGCATACTGCCAGAAGTAAAACGAGTAAAGGTTTAGTCATAAATTATAGTTTGGTTTTAGGTGTCGTTACGGTTTATGCTTCAAAGGCTAACATGCGACCACGGTCAAAGGCATTAATTGGGAGCCCATTGACCTGGTCATCCATACAAATTCCAGCGGTTTTACGTCTGAATGAAGCAGGCCCACTATTCCGGGCAATTGCTCATTAACAGCAATGTGTGCCATACAAGGCAGATTTTTTTCAATAGAAATAAATGAATTAAAGATGCTACTCGTCAGCATCAGGCTACGCACGTGCGCAGCACATCACATGAATGTGATTGAATTAAGCTCGTTCAGGAGGATGAACGAAAGAAGGCGTATAGGAATTTTCAAATGTAGCTACAGCGGATGGATTGGAGACCTCCAATGACCAGCCCGAAGAAACATGTCTGATCACACATGAACTTGTCATGTATTCCTTGATAAAAGTGATGGTCATTTTTTCCGTGTTCTTGCCATCAACAGGTTTATCGGTAAATGTCTTTACATAATCCGTCATGGCCTGATCAATGCGTTTACTCTGATCATCTTTTATACAGACTATATATAAGGTGTCTTCAAAATGGCGTTGTTTCACCATATGATAAAATTCGCCTTCATGTTCAAATTCGCCATCCACGCGTTCATAGTTTTCTGAACCGGAAGCATAGGGAATAGCCATCGGAATCTTAATAGTTACTGTCTGTGATTCCTGATAATCCGCTACGTCAAGGCGTTGGATGATACTTTGTTTGTTCTGATAGTTGAGGCCCAGAAATAAGCCGTAATATCCCATCACATTGAAGAGGAGAAGTGCAATAAGCGATATGGATATAAGCTGCCTCACGGGTAAAGGTTGCTACATAGATAGAGAATAAATCGAAAGAAAACAAAATTGAACGATTATGATCCGGACACTGACAGGTGTTAGGACTTACAACGGAACATAAACAACCCGCTTGGTTTCAAAGAACTCTTCCTTAAAAAAGTCTGATAAATTATAGACAGAATGAGGTTTTTTGAGCTCCGCAAGTTCTTCATCCAGGTCACCACCCTTCAGATACAGGATGCCATTATACAACGGGTGAACAGATTGTTTTTTTGTTTTGCGGTGAATCCAACCGTAGAATTCTTTCAGCCTGGTGACAGCCCGGCTTACAATAAAATCATACTCACCCTTAATTTGTTCAGCCCTGATTTGTTCAGCTTTTATATTGGTAAGACCAATACCTTCAGCCACTCCATTAACTACAGTGATCTTCTTACCGATTGAGTCAACGAGATGAAATTTTGTTTCCGGAAAAAGAATGGCCAGGGGTATTCCGGGAAAGCCTCCTCCTGTGCCCACATCGAGAACAGAAGTACCTGGTTTAAATGATATGACTTTTGCAATTCCTAATGAATGCAATACATGATTGATGTAGAGATTATCAATGTCTTTTCGGGAGATAACGTTAATCTTTTCATTCCAGTCAGCATACAGGGCATGCAGTTTGGCAAACTGACTTTTTTGTTTTTCGGAAAGATCAGGAAAGTAATTGTATATAATGGAAACGTCTTGCAATGGATGCGAATTGGTCCTGATGACTTCTAAATATGATCGCGTTTGTTCTTCACCATCTCAAACATCAACTCACGCGCGCGGTGCAGTTGTGCTTTTACTGTCCCCAGCGGAGCATCTAATTCTACAGCAATCTCCTCATACGAGAGCTCATGAAAGTAGCGCAGGCGAACAAGTTTCTGATACTTGGCAGGAAGTTTATCTACGAATACCTGTATGAGTTCTGCCTTTTGTGCTTTGATCGTTTCTTCCTGTGGATCCAGATTTTCATCTTCCACATCTATGGAAACCGATTGTCCGTCATCATCGGTGAATGTGTTTTCAATACTGAGGGTATTGAGTTTTTTCTTCCGGATAAAATCGATGGTATTGTTGGTAGCGATCCGAAACAGCCAGGTACTAAACGTAAAGTCCTTTTTGAAGCGATGTAAACTACGAAATGCTTTGGCGAATGATTCGATGGTAAGATCTTCTGCATCGTCAACATTACGCACCATTTTCAGGATCATGTGGTAAACCGGACGCTTGTATCGCTGCATGAGTTTGGCAAAGGCACTGTCATCACCACCAACGGCCTGGTCGATCAACCTGAAATCTTCCAGTGCTTTTGACGAAAACCTGCTTTCTTCTAATTCTTCCATCGTACTTTTTTTGACACTAACGCCACAAGGCCGGTGACAAGATAATAAAAGGCATAAATAAAATCTAAAGGCAAAACGGCCCATACCGGGAATGGTTGCCCAAGTTTTTCAGAAGCTTTATTTACCAGAAGACTAAAGACCAAAAGCCGGGTAAGCAAGGCTCCAAGCACTCCATATAAACCATATGTAGTGCATAGCAGAAAAAAACCTGCAAACCAGGTAACGAGCCATGAAACTGAAAATATTCCCAGTAAAGCACGATGCCTGAACCGGTAAAATTTTCCCACTGAAAGATGACGAATCTTTTGTGTGAAGAATGAACTCCAGGTAGTCTGCGGAATGGAGTATATCAGTGATGCACCTCCGATACAAACTGTTGTGTTCCCGCCATTTGCGTGACGATTTACAAACAGGTCATCATCACCACCGGTGATACTGATGGTATCGTTGAAGCCCTTTGCTTCCAGAAACAAGGATCGCCTGTATGAGAGGTTACGCCCGACTCCCATATACGGATTGCCAAGCACGGCAAACGACAGGTATTGAATGCCGGATATCAATGCTTCAAACCGTATAAAATGATTCAGTAATCCTTTTCCTTTTAAATAGGGAGAATAACCCAATACAAATTTAGAATCTGCGCTAAAGCCGTTGCTCATAGATTTTATCCAATCCATGCCCGCTGGCCTGCAATCAGCATCGGTGAATAAAAGCCACTCATACTTTGCCGCCTTTATACCGAGCGTTATGGCGTATTTTTTTCCGTTCACATGAGGAGGTAAACGATTGACATGGACCATCCGCACACGGTGATCTTTTTTAGTCTCGGTCAGTAACCAATCAAAAGTATTG
>DASXWH010000131.1:0-2845 GCA_036503775.1 Ohtaekwangia sp. | reverse complement strand
CTGGTCTTTGCCAACTATTCCATTATATTTTCCAATTATCCATAGAACAAGGATTCCAACAACAATCCAGGGTATAAATTTTTTAAAATTCTGCATACGTGTACTTATTTTTAATAAAGGTATAATCAAAGCATCATTCCGTCAACATACAAATGAACATAGCCCTTTTAACCTGCCGTCCCTTCCGTCATTTTTTCAGCACTATCCGCAATCCGAAGCTGTTCAATGAAATCATCCAGGTCGCCATTCATTACGTTTGGCAGATTGTAAACGGTGTAACCTATGCGGTGATCCGTTACACGGCTTTGCGGATAATTATACGTTCTGATTTTCTCAGACCGATCACCGCTGCGTACCAATGATCTGCGGGCGGCACCTACTTCGTTCTGCTGTTTCTCTACCTCCATTTCGTAAAGTTTGGTCTTCAGCATTTTCAACGCACGTTCACGGTTTCCGTGCTGGGAGCGTTCCACCTGGCAGGTAATCACAATACCTGTTGGTTTATGGGTAAGCTGAACTTTCGTTTCAACCTTGTTAACGTTCTGTCCACCGGCACCACTTGAACGAGCCGTCTGAACTTCGATGTCAGCTGGGTTAATCACCACTTCTTCTACATCTTCAACTTCAGGAAGCGCCACAACGGAAGCTGCAGAAGTATGCACCCTGCCTTGTTGTTCTGTGGCTGGCACACGTTGAACACGATGAACGCCCGACTCAAATTTTAAAAGTCCATAAGCACCATCTCCGCTTACGCTGCTGATCACTTCCTTATAACCTCCGGCTGTTCCTTCTGTTACGTCCAGCACCGTCAGTTTGAGTCCGCGCTTATCACAAAAACGCTGATACATGCGCCAAAGGTCTCCTGCAAAAATAGCTGCTTCATCACCACCTGTTCCGGCCCTGATCTCAAGCATCACATTTTTATCGTCATTCGGGTCTTTGGGGATAAGTAGTTCCTTCAATTCGCCATCCAGTTTTTCAATTCTGGGTTCAAGCTCATCGATCTCCATCTTGGCCAGTTCACGCAGTTCCTGATCTTTCTCCTTCTCCAGCACCTCTTTAGCCTGCTGAAGATGACCCACAGCATCCTTATATCGGTTGTATATCACAACGATTTTCTCCAGGTCTTTATACTCCTTGCTCAGCTGCGAGAATTTCTTCATGTCGCTCACAATATCCGGTTGTGCCAGCAGAAGGCCCACATCTTCAAATCGAAGCTTTATTTCTTCCAGTTTCTCAATCATACATTAAAAATCCGGGCGAAGTTAAGAATAAGAATTACGAGGTACGAGGCAGGAACTATGGATTTTTCAAGAGCCCTTAAAATGCTTGGATTTTGAAGTTAACTGGCTGAAATTTGACGCTACTAACTTCGATGCTCAAAATGAAAAGATTCGTCCTTATTCTGCTTACTCTTATTTCCGGCTGTGGAGGAAAACTATCCGATGAACAACGTAAGCAGATGAAAGAGGGGATGGAGCAACAAAAAATTGTTCAGTTGAGTGATTCGGAAATTGTAACTGCTGCCCTTGACCAGGGCCAGGCCATCTTTAACGTATTAGAGAAATTAAAATTTGATCCAACAAAGATCGATTCTGTTGCCCGTCACTATCGCGTAAACATCTACTGGCGTACTCCTGGATCTTCTGGTGCAAAAGAAATCGAACAACAGCTTATTGAGGCCTACGTATCAGGTATGGTAACGGGCTCCCTGCAGGATAATATTCAGCCACTCCATAAAGGAAATCAATCCGGGTACGATTCACTTCTGTACTCCAAACCTGTTGTTACACCCATGGCTGATGGCATTGAAAAACTGGATGGTGTTTGGAATATCTACCTTTCCAAAAAGGAAATTGTCCTGGCCGTGTCCGCTGAGAAATAGAAATTTATTCGCAGGGTCCGTTCGTCCAGCTCTTAACACCAGCAGCAGAAGCGAAACAATCATTACTATAGGTCTGGCCATTACACCCGCAAACGGGCTGATAGATTTCATAGCATGCAACAGTTTTCTTTCTTAAAGGATCTATACAATCTTTTTCTTCATGATTACAGCCCACAGCCACCAGCAACAAGATCAGTTTTAAAGTCTTCATGCCCTTTAGACCCGATTCTTTTGTTTAAGGTTGGAAGAAGTCTGACTCAAATCAAAAGGTAAAATGATTTTGTAGATTGCATCAGCTATGAAAGTATTACTTCCGCTGTTTTTTATCCTCTTTGTTTTTGAAGACCTGAAGGGCCAGACTAAGAAGCAGTCCAAAGCGGAAAGCTACTTTCAATTGGGATATGCAGAGGTTGATAAGGGCAATTATGATAAGGCAATCACACACTTTGAGAAAGCCATAAAATCAGACCCTACTGGAAATTGCGGAACCAATATTAAAGGCAAAGCTCATAGTGAACTGGGCTATGCTTATTTTCGAACAGGAGATTCCGCTCAGGCCATGGTTTATTATAACCGGGCAATTCAATTTGACAAACGAAATCCCTATCCACGTGTTAACAAGGCAGCGCTACTCCTGATGCAGAAGAAAAACCAGGCTGCCCAGCGCGAACTTGATGCGTTAATTGCAACCAATCCTAATTTCATTGATGGCTATGTTCAACGTGGCTTTATTCATCATTCCGAAAATCAGCTTGAGATGGCCAAAACAGATTTTACGAAGGCACTTGACTTAAATGCAGAACAAAAAATTCTACCTCTTCCTCTGCTGAAAACGATCCATTCCCGGCTGGATGAAATAAACCGAATACTTACACCTAAAGAGATTCCTGTTGTTGAAAGGGATTCAACCCTTACGCCTGCTGACTGAGTGATACTTCCAGCAATCCTGAAGGTGATCGT
>DASXWH010000130.1:0-16000 GCA_036503775.1 Ohtaekwangia sp. | reverse complement strand
TCGTGATCCCGCTGGGATTCGAACCCAGGACCCATACATTAAAAGTGTATTGCTCTACCAGCTGAGCTACGGAATCTTCCGCCTTTCGGATAGCCGCTTGAGCTACCAGAAATTGTCAATTACGAGGTATTTCCCGTTATTGAGGTCGCAAAGGTAATACGATCTGAAACATATGCAAAGGCGGTTTCTAAAAATTCTTGTCATTCTTTCCGGCTCCATATTTTTCATGTGCCAGCAGGGATTTGGGCAAATTTCCACGCATCGTTTACGCCAGGCCGACTCACTTTTTTTGGCCAAACGATACACGCAGTCTATGGAACAATACCGTTCAATTTTCGCGCAGCATGAATATTCTCCGGCTATGCTACTGAAGATGGCCTACATCGAAGAAGGCCTGAACCAGACCGGCCAGGCACTCTATTATTTAAATCTGTACTATCAGGCCTCCCGCGATAAAGCGGTGCTGGAAAAAATGGAAGACCTCGCCAAAAAATATAACCTCGAAGGGTATCAGCAAACAGACGCCAGCCGCATTTTTGTCTACTACCAGGATCACCATTTCAAGATCTCGGTCGTCCTTGCTGTGATTATATTTTTTGTGTTCAGCCTGATGGTATTCTTTAAACGATTAAAGCGGAATCCGGCACCTTCACTGGTCGTGCTTGTCCTGCTATTGATAACCTTTGGCGCCCATATCAATTTTGGTGAACAGCTTTCAACGGGGATCGTAAGCATTCCCAATACCTACCTCATGGACGGACCTTCACCCGGAGCATCGGTGGTCTCGAAGGTCGATGCCGGTCACCGTGTTGAGATCCTGGGAAGAAATGATGTATGGATAAAAATTCTGTGGCAGGGTGAAGCCGTCTATGTCAAAGAGAATAACCTGCTACCCATCACACTGTAATTGTTAACTGTTAATTGTTAACTGTTAATTGCTAATTGCTAATTGTTTTACTGATCATTCGCCACGGTGATCAAACCCTTGTATTCATGATCGCTGAACTGTAGTGTATAGTAATACACACCGGTCGATTCATTTACGGGAGCCCACTTGAAATCGCGATCAGAACTGTAATACACCTGGCGTCCCCAACGGTTGTAGACCAGGATAGAAACGAATTGCCCCGCACAGTTGTCGTTGGGAAGAATACTTACCAGTTCACCGCTTGTCGGATCTCTTTTTACCATAGCAAAATACTGATTCCACTGGTCGCGGTTGGGCGTGACAATGTTAGGCGGCAGGAATTCTGCATCACCGCGGTCTTTGTCTTTGATCTTTAGTTTTACAGTAACCTCATCTTCACCTGCCGTGATACAACGGCTATCGGTAACACGGAAATTAAAGGTGTAATCATTTTCAAACACCTTGTTCTGATAGATCTCACACGTGGGTGTCCATTGTAAAACCGACTGAACACTGCCCAGGCCCTGCGCAGGTTCAAAGGTGACTCCTTCCGGTAATGGATTGTCGTTATCTTCGATCAGTTCCAGCTTGAGTAAGTCGGTAGGATTACGATCGGCATCGGTGCCGAGTAAGTTTATACTGACCGGATCATCTACAACAGAAGTAACTTCCAGTTCTTCTTCAACACCATTGGCCGTGAGTATGGGAATCTCATTATCCGGTGGTTCTACGGTTACCGTTACGTGCAGGGTATCCGCCAGGTAATAGTGGCACCGGTTACTGCTGTCGATAACAATGAACTCCAGGTCGAATTCATTTTTTAAGTTCAGGTTTACCTTATCACACAGGATGGCCCACGTATAGGGTGAAGTAACTTCACTGAAACCTTCTGCATCCGGGAAGGTCATTCCATAATTCGTCATGGAGAAACCTATACCCTGTGCTGTTAAATTCAGGTGATCACCATCCACATCAGTTCCTCTTACAGGGAAGGTCAAGGTTTCATAGATCTTTCGGGTGAGCTCCACTTTTTCCAGTCCGGGGTCAGGCACATATTCAATCACGGGATCATTGAAATCAAACAGGTCTATGTTCAGATCGAGACGCATCGTATCGGGTGGAAGTAGGTCGCATTCATCTTCATCATCGAGCAGGAACATCAGCGGGAAATTGGTGCGGTCGCTGAAATCCACTTCATCACAACGCACATTCCACGAGAGCACGGCATCAATGCGGCCGTCAACATTATTGGTTACATCATATTCAAAACCGTAATCGGCCATGTCAAAATCTTTCGAAGGTACTTGTGTGATCACCAGGCTGTCCGGGTCTGAATCGGATCCGCCAATATTGAACAAGGCAAACTGCGGATCCTGTCTTTCCAGTTCAGTAGCCTGAAGAAGCTCTGCATCAAACTGCGGCAGGTTGTTAGGCGGCAGCTCTACATTCACTTCAATGACAATGGTATCCAGCAGCGGCAGCGGGCACGCATTGTCCTGCGAGATAATTCCTATTCTGTACGGCCCCAGAATGTAAGGGCATTGCGGAAAGCATACGGTGAACTCTGCAGCCGACCCGTTGACGAGTGTAGCAGAATCGATATCGGGAATAATATCCTCTACATGACTGTCTTTAAAGCCCAGTGGTATGGCGCGGATCGCTACAAATTCTTCATTGCCCTGGTCAGGCTTTTGTGAATCCGGATCGGTAACACGTATCACCACGCAGCGTTTGTCATCGGTGGTGGAGTTGCTGAAGGAAACACCGAGTTCACCCTGCGTGAATTCAGTATCCGGAGCATCAATGGGTTTAGCTTCAATAACCGGTTCTTCCGCTACCGGGCATTCATCACGCACCACCATCTGGAAGTCGCGCCTGATCTCTCCGATCTTGATACCGTCTCTGTACTCTGCGCACTTCACGGCAAATACATAGAGGCCGGCAAAAGAGGGAACTACGGTAAGCAATCCATCGGTGCTTATTTTCAGATCCGGATTCCCACCCATGATGTTGGTGGCGCTGAAGGGTGACCGCCATGCAATTTCCGGATACGGTAATGGTCTTGGGAATCCACCCGGTGGCAGTGCATCCTGAGTTTTGGTATTGTAAGGTGTTACAATGGTGTACACTAATGAATCACCATCAGCATCTGTTCCGGCAAAATCGACATAGTATAAACGTCCGGGGCAGGCATAATCGCTGAGCGGAGGAAATAACGAAGGTGATGAGTTGATGAACTGTTCACCATTTTTTATCAGCGGAGGAAATTCAAGGTAGAATGTCTGGCCTGCATACACACCACCGATATCGGGATTCTCACTGAATGCATTGGTGATATTGTAATTCCGGCAGCAACGTTCCCATACAATGTAGTAACCCTGAGGATCGGTATAGAGGTTGGGATTTAACGAATAAAGCGACTGCTGATTTCCGACTTTATAAGTGTAATACATTCTCCGCGTAGAAATGGAAAGTCCGCTGGAGCATTTCGGCTGAAAATATTTTACGTTGGTAGAGACCATGGAATCCAGGCGGATGGTTTCCATGATGGCATTATCGCGCCTGCGATAGATCCGGATATCCACAAACCCGTCTTTCGCGGCAGGGTTGCCTTCGCGGTTATCGAAATACAGAATAAGACTGAGGTTATAGCGGTAGAAGCCGTTGCTGGGATTGATATTCCGGAACAGAAATTCAAATTCACCTCCAACAATGTGAGTAGCTTTTGAAAGCCAGGGTGTTAGCAGAAGGAAAACAATCAGGACAATCTTTTTCATATACCCCTCAAGCAGACATTAAATATAGAGAATATGGCGAAGGTGAAAAACCCCCATCGCTTCGTATTTTTGCCCACTTTATGCAAAAAGGAGACGTACTAGAGAATATTGTAGTCGAAACCATGGCTGCGGAGGGCAAATGCGTTTCGCATGTTGACGGAAAAGTTATCTTTTTGGAAGGCGGAGCTCCGGGCGACACCGTGGATGCACAGCTCACAAAAATCAAAAGCAGTTTCCTGGAGGGAAAAGTAGTGGCGATAAAGCAGTTTTCGGCTGATCGCGATACACCTTTTTGTGAACATTTTGGTCTCTGTGGCGGATGTTCATGGCAACATATCCGATATGAAACCCAGCTTCAGTACAAGCAGCAGCAGGTCATTGATAATCTTGAACGTATTGGTGGTCTCGAACTGCCTGCCGTGAATTCCATTCTGCCTTCTGCCAGAACAAGATATTATCGCAACAAACTGGATTTCACTTTTTCAGCACAACGCTGGCTTACGAAAGAAGAGCTGCACGCACGGAAGTCTGCTGCAGGAAGAGAAGGTAATGATAAAATATTCTATACACCTGAAGATGTAGCGCTGGGATATCACATTCCGCGTAAGTATGACCTGGTGTTTGATGTTCACAATTGTTATTTACAGCCTGATCCTTCCAACGCTATCCGGCTGGCGGTTCGTGATGAAGCGGTAAGAAACAGTATTCCGTTTTTTGATCTGCGAAAACAGATCGGCTTTCTGCGGACGGTGACCATTCGTACCGCCAACACGGGTGAGACCATGATCATCCTTCAGGTGACGTATGATAAAATGGAATGGATTGAAAAGATTCTGCACCGGCTTGAAAATGATTTTCCGCAGATCACTTCGTTTAACTATGTGATCAACGGAAAAAAGAATGACACCTTCAGTGATCTGAATATCATCTGCTGGAAAGGGAATCCGTACATCACCGAGTCGATGCCAAAACCGGATGGTTCCGGTACGTTGCAATTCAGGGTAGGACCGAAATCATTTTATCAGACTAACTCTGATCAGGCGTTTGAATTATACAAGGTGGCGTGGCAGATGGCGAAACTGAAAGGCGATGAGCTGGTGTATGATCTGTATACCGGTACGGGCACTATCGCCAACTTCGTGGCCGGTCAGGCTAAGAAAGTGGTAGGCCTTGAATATGTAGCTGCGGCCATTGATGATGCAAAGGTGAATTCAACGATCAACAACATCAGCAATACGGATTTTTATGCGGGTGATATCAAGGATCTGCTGGACGATGAATTTCTTTCTGTGCATGGTAAACCGGATACAGTCATTACCGATCCGCCCCGGGCGGGCATGCATGAAGATGTCTGTAAAATGCTGCTGAAGGCTGCGCCCAAACGAATTGTATATGTCAGCTGCAATCCGGCTACGCAGGCCCGTGACCTGAAAATACTGTCTGAGAAGTATGACATCGTAGCGGTTCAGCCGGTGGATATGTTTCCCCACACGATGCATGTGGAGAATGTTGTTGAATTAATTCTAAAATGAACTTGGTGTTCCTTCGTGCCTTCGTGTCTTTGTGGCCAAAAAAACTTTGCCACGAAGTCACAAAGAATCACTAAGAAATACCTGAGCTCACAGGATGTACTTTCCCTTTAAACTTTAGATTTTAAACTAAAGGAATTTCGTAGTTTTACTGAACTACCTTAAAACCACTTCATGCAAAGAAGAACAGCATTAAAGCAATTGGGATTTCTGGCAGGCGGGGCGCTGTTGTTGCCTTCGTGTCTCGGGAAACAAACCGCCAAAGAAGCCACCATTCAACTCAGCAATATTGCCTTCAATGGAAATCAGGAAAGTACGCTCGCGGCTATGTGCGAAGCGCTGATTCCGAAAACAGATCTTCCCGGAGCACGCGAAGTGAATGCACATCATTTTGTATTGCGCATGATGAACGACTGCTATGAACCGGATGCACAGCAGAAATTTTTGAAAGGATTCGCACAGGCACAGGAAGCCTT
Source organism: Ohtaekwangia sp. (assembly GCA_036503775.1). Lineage (GTDB taxonomy): Bacteria > Bacteroidota > Bacteroidia > Cytophagales > Cyclobacteriaceae > Ohtaekwangia. The sequence goes on along the minus strand of DASXWH010000130.1, from coordinate 10,311 downwards.
TGAAGAGAAAAGTGGTGATGCGTTCGAAGAAAGCACACTCGCTGAGCAGCAGGCTTTCCTGAAGGATATCGAAGCGGATAAAGTTTCCGTGGAAGGTGAAAATAACCTGAAGTTTTTCTATGAGCCTTTCCGCGGCCATACTATTCAGGCCTTCCTGGGTTCTGAATATATCATGACCAATGTATTTGGATATAACATGATACCCGGCACATTCAAAGGTGCCGTAGAGATCAATGCAAACACCGACTTAAAAACGATTTTGGGATGAACATTAATGTAGACGGCAAAGCGCAGAACACCTTTGATGCCATTGTCATTGGTTCCGGTATAAGTGGAGGATGGGCAGCCAAGGAACTGGGTGAAAAAGGATTGAAGACACTCGTGCTTGAGCGTGGCCGTGATGTGAAACACAACGTGGATTATCCCACCACCAACATGAAGCCGTGGGAGTTTGAACACAAAGGACAGCTTCCGCTGAGTGTTATACAAGAAAATCCCATCGTCAGTCGATGCTATGCATTCAAGGAAGATGCCGCGCACTTCTTTGTAAAAGATAATGAGCATCCCTATGTGCAGGATAAGCCTTTCGACTGGATCCGCGGATACCAGGTAGGCGGGAAGTCATTACTCTGGGCGAGACAAACACAACGCTGGAGTCAGCTGGATTTCGATGGACCTAAACGCGATGGCTTTGCTGTGGAGTGGCCGATTGGTTACGCTGATCTGGCTCCGTGGTACAGCTATGTGGAAAAGTTTGCCGGCATCTCCGGCAACAAAGACGGACTCGCTGAACTTCCCGATGGCGAATTTCTCAAGCCGATGGAGATGACGAAAGTCGAATCGTATTTTAAAGAAAAGGTTGCTGCAAAATATAAAGACCGTCACGTGATCATCGGACGATGTGCGCACATCACCGATCCGCAGCCGATCCACACACAGCAGGGTCGCGTGAAGTGTCAGCACCGTGATCTGTGTCAGCGAGGATGTCCGTTTGGCGGGTACTTCAGCAGTAATGCGTCTACTATTCCATGGGCATTGAAGACGGGTAATGTTACGCTGCGTCCGCACTCCGTAGTTCATTCCATTATTTATGATGAGCAGAAAGGGCGTGCTACCGGTGTTCGGGTTATAGACTCAGAAACCAAAGAAGCTACTGAGTTTTTTGCGAATATCATCTTCGTGAATGCAGCAGCGTTGAATACAAATCTCATCCTGCTGAACTCTACTTCATCACGTTTCCCGAAAGGCCTGGGCAATGACAACGGCCTGCTCGGAAAATATGTGGCATTCCATAATTATCGTGCGCGTATATCAGCCGAGTATGAAGGCTTCGACAATTTTACCAAGTATGGTAATCGTCCGAATGGCTGCTACATTCCACGCTTCAGAAATGTACACAAGCAGGAGACTGACTTCCTCCGCGGTTATGCTGCCGGCTTTAGCGGATCACACAACATCGAACGCAGCTATGATGGAGTAGGCGATGAGCTGAAGAACAATCTCCTTCACCCGAAGCTGGGCAAGTGGCATGTCGGATCACACATGATGGGTGAGACAATTCCAAAGGAATCAAGCTACGTGGCACTCGATGCGGATAAAAAAGATGCGTGGGGTATTCCGCAGCTCCGCATCTCCATGGACTACGATGACAATGATGAGAAGATGGTGAAAGACTATATGGAGCAGATGACAGAAATGTTTACGGAAGCAGGCTTCACCAACATCAAGGCCAGCGATGATCACCGTGCGCCCGGACTCGATATTCACGAAATGGGTGGTGTGCGAATGGGGAAAGATCCGAAGACCTCGCTGCTCAATAAGTGGAATCAGCTTCACGCCTGCAAAAATGTTTTTGTAACGGATGGCGCGTGCATGACGTCAACGGCCACACAGAATCCATCGCTTACTTATATGGCGTTCACAGCACGCGCAGTGGACTATGCCGTGAAGCAAATTAATGCGAAGGAACTGTAATGTCGTTATCCCTGCCTGCGCCTGCCTGCCGGTAGGCAGGGCAGGCAGGCGTTAATCGTTTTCTGTTGGCATGTGCGCGCGCGACAGTCAAATGTATTTCATGCTCACGCACACGAATAGCAAATAACGGATAATGCGAACCTTCTCGTTTATAGTAATCGTCCTTGGCGTTATTCTCCTCTCCTGTGAAAAAGACATCCACCCCACGGCTGCTTTTACCATAGATTTCGCTACCGATTATGGTGCTATAGTAACACCCCCTTCCGACACGGTCAACATTCCGAAGTTCGCTACCTATGAGCCTGTACAATTTGATAGTTACAGCACCAACGTAAAAAAGATCTTCTGGAGTTTTGGTGATGGTCAGGTAACCAACGAAAGCGACCCGGTGATCTCCTATCCGCGCGGAGGAGAGTATACCGTTACCTTGTCTGTGCTGAGCGAGACGGGAAACCGCCTCGATATATCTCAACCCATCAGAATCTATGAACGGGTAATAGAAGAAATATCCGTGAACTTTCAGGGATGGAATTATAACCTGGACAGCCTTGGTGATTGGGCGAGCGATCACGTCTCCGATGTAGTGGTGGAGATCGGAATTTCAGATGACGCAGACGAATTGCTTCCCGGTGCAGTGGTATACACCGACACCATTCCGGATGTAAGCGTGGAGTCACCTTTATTTTCCATCACGCCCGAAGAAGATGTTGTACTGGACTATGGTCTGTTCCAGGAAAGCGAACCGCGCTTTTATGTCATCACGATGTATGCACTCGATGATGATGGCAAGCATCCGTTTTATTCAAGCCTTCATGATGACGTAACGCATTACCTGGATTATGAAACCGGCTTGTTTATGCTGAAGTCCGGCTCAACCATTGAGATCAAATGCATTTTTAAATAACATTGTACTTATCACGCCTAAGCCCTAATGCCTGTGCCCAGGCCCCAAGCTCTAATACCTAAGCCCTAACAGACACTCGTTCAAGAAAATATTTTCATCATTCCCCTTGAATCCTTCGATCAAAACAAGGAACATCGCTGTTTGAAATTTTAAACATGCGACAGAAGTTATTAAACGAAGGTGCTAAGGAACTTAGCTATGAGATCCGCGGGATCGTAAAGAAGGCTGACCAGCTAAAGAAACTGGGAGTCGCGATCGCGTGGGAGAACATAGGTGATCCTATCCAGAAGCATCATAAACTTCCGCAGTGGATAAAAGATGTCATCTCTGACCTGATGAAGCAGGATGATACCTACAGCTATTGCCCTTCAAAGGGAATGCTCGAAACCAGAGAATTTCTAGCGAAGCAAACCAATGCATTTGGTGGCGTGCAGATCACCGCTGAAGACATCTGTTTCTTCAATGGTTTGGGTGATGCGATATCGAAAGCGTATCAGTTTATTTCACGTACATCACGTGTGATCGGTCCGACCCCGGCTTACTCTACGCACTCCAGTGCCGAAGCAGCTCACGCAGCGCATGAACCGCTAACATACAGACTCGATCCCAACAACAAATGGTATCCTGACCTGGATGATCTGTATAACAAGATCAAGTACAATCCGAATGTGGTGGGTATACTGATCATCAACCCCGATAATCCAACGGGAATGGTCTATCCGCTCGAGATATTGAAACGCATTGTTGAGATCGCAAAGGAGTTCAATCTCTTCCTGATCGCTGACGAGATCTATATCAACATCACCTACAACGGAGCGAAAGCACATTCGCTGGCGGAGATCATTGGTGATGTTCCCGGTATATCGATGAAAGGTATTTCGAAAGAGATGCCATGGCCCGGTGCACGCTGTGGCTGGATGGAATATTATAACCGCGACAAGGATGAAGACTTCAACCGCTTCTGCCAGGCACTTGACAATGCCAAGATGATCGAAGTATGTTCAACAAAACTTCCGCAGCTGGTGATCCCGAAGGTGCTGGGCGACCCCCGCTTTAAGGTATACCGTGACGAAACGAATAAGAATATCGGTAGAAGAAGCAAGATCATCTCTGATATACTCGGAACCGTACCGCAGCTTACGTTCAATGAAACCTTTGGTGCATTTTATAATACCATCATTTTCCGTGATGGTAGTCTGAAGCCAACGCAAAAACTGGCTATTAAAGATCCGCAGATCAAAAAGCTGGTGGAAAGCTGGGTGGATAATCCGGATGGAACGCCTCAGAAGGATGTTGCACTGGATAAGCGTTTCGTGTATTACCTGCTGGCCGCCAAGGGAGTTTGTGTGGTGCCGATCTCATCGTTCTGTTCAGAGCTGCAGGGCTTCCGCGTAACGTTGCTGGAAGAGGATGAAGATACTCTGGTGAAAACATTCACGGCTATCCGTGATGGTATTGTTGAGTATCTCAATTCGTAATTCTTTTTGCCACTAAGGCACCAGGTCACTAAGGTGCACAAAGCGAATGGAAAGAATGCTTTGTGATGCTTCGTGACGTTGTGTGGCCTGAATAATGTCAGACATCAAACTGAAGCAGATCCGGCTGAATGAATTCTTTTTTCGCTTCAGCGGAATTATAGATATCAACCTGGTAGTGTGCGGCCATTAATTCTCTGAAGTTGTATTTCAGTCGTGGAAATTCAAGAATGAATTCTTCGAAGGTGCTGGCATCAGACCTCCCTATAAAATGGTGCACGGCTTTGATCGCGGCAATCGTGAGGGTCTTATTGAACTTTGCTTCTGCCCCATGACGAACTACAAACACCAGCAGTTGTTCACAGATGTTGGTGATGGCAGTATGCACTCCGTATTTCTGTACGTGGATCCAGGCCAGGCGCAGGTGTGCTTCGTGATTGAAGAGAGCAACATCAAGTGTTCCGGCTTTAAACTGTTGTTCAAACTGATGGTCAGTAAGATCAAGATGTGAAATCATGGTCGTGTTGTGTGCTAAGGTATTACGAATGACTGCAGTTTTGGTTTTGATGAAAGTCACTATTCGGTATCACTTACTTTACCAGGCATTCACCATTTACGAATAACGATTAACGCTTGTCTGCCCTGCCTACCGGCAGGCAGGCACAGGCGAGTAACGAATAGCGACCTTACGTTCCCATTTGCCCAAACAACCAGTCTTCTGCACGGTCTATGTCTTCAAAGATCTCAATATGGAAGCCGCGCTGCTGGCTCACTTCTTTCCAGTAGTTACCAAACGTAAGACCCTTTCCTTCGAACACCGCTGCGATGATAATGTTTTTCAATTCCGGTTGCGCCACTTCATAGCGCTTCACAATGTTGAACGCTTCACTCAGCGGTACGTTGATCTCCAGTTTACGATAATCCACCAGCAGGTGGCGGGCGTTGGTTTCGCGGATCTTATCCATGATCAGGGAGGAAACCTGTGTCATGGTAACGAGGTTGTCACGTCTGCCGTGGCCGGTGACAAGCAGGTATTTCTCCTTCAGTTCGAATGATACAAGTGACAAATGAGCAGGGTTTTTGAAAATCAGGGAACAAGATATTCGATTTTGTGTTACCTGATGTATTCCTGAATGTCTATGTAGGGTATCATATCATTATTTTTCCGTTGTCATTTGTTTCATAGTTACAAGGCAATGACCATATCTTTGCATTTCAATGGACACTCCACAACCCGACTCCGAATTATTATTATCGCTTGTTCGCATGAAGATGCCTTTTGGAAAATATAAAGGCACCGTTCTTTGTTACCTTCCGGTAAGTTACCTCGAGTGGTTTGCTAAAAAAGGTTTTCCACCCGGAAAGCTCGGTATGATGCTGGCTACATTGTATGAGATCAAGATCAACGGACTGGAGTATTTACTCGGCCCGTTGAAGAAAAATAGTCAATAGTCATTGATCAACAGGCATCAGGAGTACACTACAAATGACTATTGTAATTCCTACCGGATCAGGGTTACTGTTCCTGTTAGTACATGAGAGCCTGATTTCAGTATGAAGCTATAGCTCCCCATAGGTAAGGGCGTACCGTTTGAAGTTCCATCCCAGGTGTCAGGAAGTCCGTTGGTGATCGCTGCAGTGAAAACGAGCAGACCCCGGTTATTGTAAATTTCAATTTGGCCATTCGTATTGTCATCGACAGGAATTTTCCAGACTTCACCATTGGCCGGATAGATCGAATACGCAGAAAGGCCGCAATCTTTTTCACCCACGTGAATAACCTGATCATACGTCCAGGAACAACCGTTGGCATCTTTAATCATGAGTTCATACGAACCGGCATATAAGCCGGTGAAAACATATTCCGGAGCGTAGTGAACGTGATCGATGGAAAAGACAAATGGTGCTTTCCCGTTCAGGTCGGATTGTTTGTCAATGATAATCTTCCCTTGTGGCGAATGGTAACAACTTTCTACCGTAGTGATTATGATCGTTGACAGGTGAAGGTTACACGCAGTTTCTGCAGGAGAAGAATTTGATTCTTTCGTTGCCGGCACATGTGTTTTTAATGTGTCTGTTTTTTGAACAAGGTGTTCTGCTGGCGAATCTTCTTTCAACACGGGTATTGAAGCTGTGGTCGCGATGGTATCTTTTCCGGTGATCGTGTCAGGTTGTTTTTGCTTCGCAGCAGCTTGATGTGTTGCCGGAGTATCCTTCGGTTCCTGTATGGAGGATGGCGTATCCTGATTCTCAACCTGCTGTTTAGCGGGAATGGCTTCCGTTATTTCATGAGCGTCTTCGCGGAATGCATAAAACCGGATGGCGCTCAGGATGACAATCGCAGTGATGATCACAGTCCACTTCAGCAGGTGATTGCCACCGGGTGGTGGTGTATCCAGTGCCTGCAGCTTTTTTCTGACGTCAAGCAGACCAACATCCAGTACCAGGTCGTGCAACTGCCGGTGATCGGAAACCTCCTGGTAAAACGAAGGGTCATTTTCTATCTTCTGATTAACCGCAGAGAGCTCTTCTTCCGTCAACTGGTTGTTGAGGTAGCGGTCGATCAGTTCATATTTTTCCAGTTCGCTTCTCATGTTTTCAGAAATTCACGTACCGCAGTGTTGTTCTTCACAAGCTCCATCAGGCGCTGCTTGCACTTGTAATTTTTTGTCTTGGCTACATTCTCGGAAGAAAAATTCATTTTCTCCTTTATTTCTTTCATCGACAGCTTGTCGTATATCGAGTATAAGAGGATCTGCCGGCAGGTATTACCCAACGCTGAGAATAATTTGGTGATATATTCTTCCCGCTCACGCGTAATCAGTTCGTCTGAAAAATTATCCTCCGAACTGATCGCGGTAACTTCTTCACTCAGCTGCAATGACCTGTTGTTTCGCTTCGCCATATTTATCCACAGGTTCCGACTGATGCTGAAGATAAATCCGGCAATATCATGACGACCGTCAAACTTTCCCTGCTTTACATATTTATAAAAGACCACCACCGCATCCTGGAAGATATCCCGCGCATCATCCGGGCTTCCGCTGTTCCGCGTAACATAGTTCTTTACTTTGGGTAACACAGTTTCATACAAGTGCTTCAGAACCCGGTCATCGCCAAGGTGTATGGCCGCCAGTATTTCTTTATCCGATAGCATGATGCGACCTGAAATATGTATGCATAATTATCTCTCTACAATTAATAAAACAGAAAGTAACCTCTTCAAATTTATATTTTTCAAACACCTGTTTTACTTCCTGATATCCTGATTTTAGTAATACTTTTAAAACGTTTTGCCTGATCCAGCTAACCTGAACCTGTTTTAATGAAGTACGTTACTGTTGTTGTATTTTTATTTTCCTTCACACACATCAGTGCCCAGCGGGTCGATTATTTGCCTGCTCAATACGGGCAGTTCTTTACTACATACTCACTCCTCAATCCGGCCAGCAACGGATCCCGTGACAAACTTGAAATTCTCTCCGGCCGGCAGCAACTCGCAGGTCCCTGGAAACATATTTCAAATACGTTTGTCAGTGCCTTCACCCGTTTCAACGATAAGAAGAACGGCAGATTCCAGACTGCCGGTGTTGTGTTTGTGGCCGACAATGAAGGTAAATACCTCAGGCGGTCACGCGCTTACATCAACTACTCATGGCACACCGCACTCACAAAGAAAGTATCGCTAGCGGCCGGTGCATCCATGGGAGTATTCAGTTACCGCGTGGGCTCATCCGATGCCAGCGTATCCGGTAGTGATATGGCTCCGGATGCTGCCCTCGGCCTGTGGTGCTATTCGAAGAAATATTTTCTGGGTGTGTCGGCTAACCAGATCCTGAACAGCGAAGTGACACCGCTGATCGAAACCACGAGACTCATCCGGCATGTAAACATTACCGGTGGCTACACCTGGAATGTAAGCAGCTCTTTTTCAGTAAGCCCGCAATTCCTGTTCCGGTATGCACCCGATCTCACACCGGATATTGATGTGGCAATAACCGGCATGATCAACAAGATTGCTGTGGTAGGTGCAAATTACCGGCATCACAAAAGCATGGTACCCTTTGTGGGAATTGAAAACATCAACCTGAAAAAAGGCGTGGGGAAATTCATGTTCTCCTATGCAGTACCGGTTGGTGAGACAGCATCGGCTATTCAAACCTATGAACTCACGCTGGGGTACCAGGTGAAACCACCGGAGAAAAAAAATAAAGCGAACAGAAAGGTTACAAAGACTAACCGGTAATTGTAGAATGATAAAAGCACCATACAAAACGTTACACTATGAAACGGAATCTGATTTTGACCGCGCTGGTTTTGTTGTCACTCCATTGCTCTGCGCAGTATGCCTGGAAAAATTTCAACACGTCTAACAGCGGAATGTTGAGTAACAACATGAGTTCGCTCTGGGTTACAAAAGATAATGTACTGTGGGCAGCCTATGTAGGCGTAGGCGGAAATGGATTGGGTGTGGTGAAGTATGATGGCAAGACCTGGACAAACTTCGATACAACAAATTCGGGTCTTCCCAACAACGATATCCGGGCGATCACGAGCGATCAGCAGGGGAATGTGTGGTTCGGTTGTTATAATGCCGGCCTGGTGAAATATGACGGTACTGCCTGGACATTGTTCACGGAAGCTAATTCAGAGCTTCCGCATAACAATGTAACCACATTGACAGTAGATGCCACTGGCCACCTGTGGGTAGGGATGTATTTCGGTGGGGTTTCAGAATTTGATGGAACAACGTGGACTCACTTCAATCATTCGAACGCTCCGTTCCCGGATACGAATTGCATCAATGACATCCTGGTTGACAAAAATATGACGCTGTGGGTAGGTATGGATTGTCAGGGTGGTTTAGCCAGGCGTGACACAAACGGAACCTGGACATCGTACACAGCAGAAAACTCATTGATACCTAACCATACCGTTACCGCCATTCACGCGGGTGTGGATCACGAAGTGTGGCTGGGATTTTTAACCAAACAGGTTTCATGGTTTGATGGTACCACCTTTACCAACTACACCTTGCCGGCAGGCGTAGCCTTCGATGGTTTTTCGCAGGACATCCGCGGGAACTGGTGGTGTGGTACGACAACAGCCGGACTCTTCAGGTTTGACGCTGGTGAATCACCCGGACCCTGGGAAGCTGAAAACATTCCGGGCACGGTGAGCAATGTCAGTATCTTCAGCCAGAGTGTGGGCATTGGCCCGGACGGAGAAGTATGGTGGGGTGAACAAAATAACGGCTTGTGGAAGCGGGAGAGAACAGGGCCTTACGCGTGGATACCCGATGCAAATTTCCGTTCATGCCTGAAGGAAGCGCATCCCTTTGCTTTCACCGATGCGGATTCGCTTATTCTCGCGGAGACTCCCAACATCACGCTTATCGACTGTGCCAACCGTTCAATAACAGATCTTACCGGTGTGGAGCATTTTACAGATCTCATTTCACTTCTCGTTGATCAGAATCCCCTGACTACGATCCCGTCTCTTTCCGGTCTTTCACATCTGGTATCACTTACGTGCAGGCAAACCGGAATGACGACTCTTCCGGATCTGTCGGGCTGCCACGAATTGATGGTGCTGATAGCCGGCAGTAATCACCTGAGTGCATTTCCGGATCTTACTGCCAATCCGAAATTACAATCCCTTGATCTGGGCGATAACGACATTCCCCTGGTTCCTGACTTGTCATACCTGCCGGAGCTTCAATGGTTGTTTCTCTCGAATAATCCAATCACCATTCTTCCTGATCTGTCTCCAAACGATAAGCTGAAGGCACTGCTCATAGGGGGTCTGCAGATCACGGAAGCACCTGATCTTTCTGCGCTGCATAATCTGGAAACGATCGATATAAATGATAACAACCTCACCGTTTTTCCTGCGGTGAACAATACCAGTCTGAAGGTGGTGATTGCCTATGACAATGACTTCACTGAACTTCCTGAT
>DASXWH010000129.1:0-53423 GCA_036503775.1 Ohtaekwangia sp. | reverse complement strand
ACCGGAAAAAATCAGAATACCCAACCAGGCTTTGTAAGAAAAACGAGGGTGTTTGTTTAATTTACTTTCCAGGGCACGCCAGTCTGCAGCATCAAACGGAGGTTGATGATTGGCGGCAGCCTCGATGAATAGCTTATCAATATCGTTGTCAGACAGATTTCGCATAAACCACATTTACTTCCTGGAGTTTTTTACGCAGCACTTCCCGTGCTTTCAACAGATTTGATTTCGAGGTTCCTTCCGAAATACCGAGAATTTTGCTGATTTCCTTATGAGTATATCCATCAACTACGTAAAGGTTGAATACCGCACGATAGGCTGGAGATAATTGCTGAATCATCCGGATCAGTTCCTGGTGTGACAGATCATCGGCTGGAATTTCAGGTATAACATGCTCCCCATCCTGAATCGGGATGTGGTGATAATGCTTTACTTCTTTCCGGTAGTGATCAATAGCGGTGTTAATCATGATCCGTCTGATCCATCCCTCAAATGAAGTCTCCGGATTATATTGATCTATTTTTGAAAACACTTTCATAAATCCGTCATTCAGAATTTCCCGTGCTTCCTCGCGGGTTCGTGTATAGCGCGAACAGATGCTCATGGCATAAGCATAATGATGCTTATACAACAAGCGCTGGCTTTCGCGATCACGCTTTTTGCATCCTTCAATTAGCAGGAGCATGGAAGACAGGGTTTTTGGGTTTATTTTTTAATCCGGACACAGGACGGAGGAATGGACGAAAGGGTTGCCAGCATGGAACGCAATATGTTGTAAAATTTTTTTATACATCTTGACTTAAGACAAGAAATACCCGAACAGTCGTTAACCCGGACATCAAAGTTATACATTGCCAGCTTCACCTTAGAGGGTTTGCTCAAACATCAGGTTGTTATTTTTGGAGCTAACTGAGGATTAAGGAGACTTGATCTTGAGGATCCTTCATCGTGGGATCCTTCAGGGAGATGATAGAATTCATAGAATAAAAAAGTCAGGATACGATAGCGGCCATGTTTGCTCTTATGTTGACCGCGCAATGGCCTACTACACAGAAGAAAACGGCAACGAATTTTCAGCAGGCGATACAAAAGCCTTGCAGCTTCCCGATTTCCTGGGTAAAATTACCAAAGACATTGCCTGTTATATCGAATCGAACTTCACCACGGGAAACGATAAATTCTTTAACTTAAATATCAGTTGTATGCGGTTTGGTGGTTTTATTATTTGCATTGATTTCATTTAGCGCTGCTGGTCAGGGCGAGATCAACATTCACCTCAAGTCAGGAAGGATTATTCCAACCCGGTATGTGTATTTATACTCGGGCTATCACTCGTACGTAAAAATCCATGAGAAGAAGGGAGAGAAGATTCCGATCACCCTGGTTGATCATGTGGAAGGGCCGGATGAAACGGGTCATTACAGGTACATTATACCTGTTAATGACATTTGGGCGGAGCGCGGTTTTACCTCAGACCGGATAACCATCTTTCATACGGATATCGTAAGCGGAAAAATGGCTGCAGGCTACAAACCGAAAAGTTGCCTGTATTCAAAGGATGGCGGGCCGCTTAAGTCAGTAAAGCTTAGGAACCTGAAGGAGGATATTGCAGAATGTGCTGCATCCATGGAATATATAAAGAAAGGAAAGCGCATTGGTGGTACGCAGACCCTTGTCAGGGTGGTGAGTTATTCTCTGATTATAGCCGGTATTATTGACACGGCCGATAACTTTTCCGTTGCTAATCCAGATGACCCTGAATCGGATTCAGGCTCGGGGATATCACCTATGGTTATAATCGGTGCTGCCGGTGCATGGGTACCATTCTTTATGGAGAATGCCAAACGCCAAAAGTACATCGAGGCGTTGAAGGTATACCAATGACAGTCGAGGTATTTGTATGAATCGATCATCCGCGTCCCCGGCCTCCGGGAACGCGGATGTGGCATCAGTCACCGGATGAGAATTCCATAATTCTGAGATTACCGTTGTCAATGACGTAAGCCGTACCGTCAATTACAAAGGCATCGTCTGCATAGGTTTGGCCTGAACTAATTATTCCGCCATCTGAAAACCATGTCTGGCTTTGATTATCAAATATCCATAGCGTTGTGTTGCCCACAATATAAGCAACTCCCTCGATAACAAACGGGCTGTTGAAGGTAACACTGGTGTTGAAATTTTCATCGGTGATAGGCACTTTTTCATACGACTTGTCTTCCAGGTCTAGGTGGCTCATATCTTCGTCATTGATATTCCACCAGTACATATCGGAACCAATTATGAAGATGGCCCCAAACCCCGAAGACGTCTGGTCGGAGAACGTATTCCATTCTTTTGTAACCGGATCGAATTCAAATACACCGTCTTGATCGGGTACATAAAATTTGCCTTCGTATTCTACCCAATGTGTTTCGGTGGCCGTGAAGGGGAGAGTATCCAGGGACGTCCAGGCGTTGATTGCAGGATCATATTCCCAAAATTCGTTGGAGGAAGAACTGCTAGCATAGCCTTTACCATTGGCGGCTCCGGTGAGGCCATACCGGTTTCCTGGAAATGGTGCTGCCGCAACCCAGTCGCCATCATTATGGAGGTCAAATTTCCAGAATGCCTGTGGCGATTCAGACTCCCTGTCGATGACGAAGATAGTATTGCCTATACTAAATCCCTTCGACCAGATTGTTCCGTTTGAAGGATGAGGAGTTAGTTCAGGCACTTCTTCAGTAACCAGGCTAATGGAGATTGAGGTATTAAGCACATCACTGCAGCGGATATTTCCTGCTTGCTGTTGGCAAAAGCAAATGGAGTCAGCTGAAGAAAATGTATCGCATTTCGGTTTATCATTATCATCCTTTTCGCACGACAGGATGAGACAAACCAATCCGCAACAAAACAATAGAGCTAAGCGTGCATTGATTTTCATTATGGTAGTTGTAAGGTATAACCTTAAATGTATGGATTTGACTGGGATATCCGTTTTAGGGCAGGGTACTTTCGCGATGAACCGCTGTCAGTAGCGCTGATTCGCCTGTGTGTTGTCACTTCTTTTAGCTAAGAATCAGTCGTAGAGTAAATGGCAACTTTGATTGTCATAATACAGATTGCCAGAGCAAGGCGTTGTATCTTTACCTCCGCAGGTTTATTCACATGTCAGGCATCATCAACTTCGAAACATTTTTACTGGCGGGTATTCTGTTGAATCTTACACCGGGAAACGATACGATCTTTATTTTAACCAGGAGCATTGGCCAGGGAAAAAAAGCAGGGATCATTTCCGCGCTAGGTGTAGGAGCCGGAAATGTTATTCACACTCTGCTCGCAGCGTTTGGGCTTTCGCTGATCATCGCAAAGTCGGTTTTACTGTTCAATGTGATCAAATATGCAGGAGCAGGATACTTGCTATACATCGGATTTAAAATGCTTATTGATAGATCACCTCTTAAAACGGATGGGATACACACCACCGGAGCAATTGATCATGGAAAGATATTTCGTGATGGTGTTATCACGAATGTACTGAATCCGAAAGTAGCGCTGTTCTTCATTGCATTCCTGCCACAGTTTATTGACGTGAATGCCCGGAACACGATGTTCCCTTTTCTGGTGCTCGGTGCTACATTTATTACCACGGGAACGATCTGGTGTATAATCCTGGCCATATTTGCGTCCGCTATCTTCTGCAGGCTGAAAGCAAACACCAGGCTATCAGTATACATCAACAAGTTTTGCGGACTTACGCTGATTGGATTGGGCGTGAAGGTTGCGTTAACCGACAGGCGATGATCTTGAACTACGGGATCAGTTCAAAAACGGAACTGTCATCCACCTCTGACGTAATTTCGGGTTCTCCTGTGTAGAATACGGTGCTTGACACAGAAACTTTAGCATCTAGCTTTTCGGTAGCATGTATATACACCTGGCTGTAATCGGTGATATCGATATTGGCTTTTGTGGCATAAAAGGAAAATGCTTCAACACGTGAGTTACCGTTAGCATATACTTTCAAGGCCCTTCCCGAACCGGTTAACGTGAGTTTGGCAGCGCCAAGCAAACGGGCATAAAGGCTGTCCACTACGCCATCCGTCACAACGGATGAGCCACTCCGTATGTACATAGTCAGTGTTTCAATTTCATCGGATAAAAATCCAACCATCTCCGCTGTGCTGTAATCACTCACGGAAAGTTCGTGGATAGTCGGCATGGTGATGCGGATCTGGGTGCGCGGATATCGTTTATGCGGATCAATGTAACGGAAAAGAATGTTGTTTTGGTCCGTAATTCCCACATGCAGGATTTTCAGATTGGCCGGGTCTCCGGATGCCGATACTGCGAATTCATCACCTTGCTGAATGAAAATGTCAAGGTCGGGATCAACATGAACTCCGTCAAAGCCAATGAACTGATACGTTTTTTCAGGGTCTTCGGATTCTCCGCATGAAGTCAGTAAAAGGCTTATGATGGCGATAAGAACGGCACCGACAAGAATGGGTACAAAATAGGGCTTTTTCATAGGTCAGGTTTTTTGGGGTACTAGTTTAATGACAACTGCCTGACGTGATACCCCTATGCAGCCGAACTAATTTTGAAGGACTGACAGGCATTGAGACAAATGAATTTATTTAAAAAACCGAATATGGACAATCCGGGGCGTTGATAACAAGCCAGGACTTCCTATTACATTAAATGCTATCTTCCATTAACCATTTTGAATGCAGTGGCGTGGTTCTTGCACTTGTATTGAAGCGATTGTAAACGATAAAATCTCCCTCCATGAAAAATCTACCTTTACTGATCCTGATAAGTGCCATAGTGCTGCCGGGATGTCAATCTGATAAACAGGATTCGTTTGAAACAGCTATTTCCGGATATTACAAAATAGTATCGATTGAATCTACCGTTGAAGCTGACCTGAATAATGATGGCATCCGATCGGAGGATCTGTACGATGAGATCAGTAGTCTCCACTATACACCGGGGCAGGAACCCACATCCTTCTATGATTTTGAATCCATCCAGAATTACATGGAAGTACGTCCGCTGCCTGATCAGACAAATGATGCTAAACTGATTGCATTGAATATACCGGATCAGCAGATCGATAACGCAACATCTGGTGAAGCTTTTCTGAGTGAATATTCCCATTCCTTTATTGCTTACCAGTATGAGCTGAGCGATCGTTCCAACAAGATTGAATTAAAGAATAATAATGTTGGTCTCAGTGAAGAAGGAACGATCCTTGATTTCGAATTACAACCGGATGGTTTTCTTAAACTGGAAATGACAAAAGAGGTCTTTGATTTCGTGGATTTAGCCTGGATCGAAACCGACCTGACGATTATCTACCAAAAGGTAGAGTAAGTAGCCTGCTGGAAGGTTTCAAAAATCACGTCTTTTTATATTTTCGTGGTAACCGTGTTACTTCATCCCGCCATGTTCGATTATAGGCATGGAAAATACAGAAATATTTCTTCTGCTGGCCATAGTGCTGGCGTTGGTTTCATTGTTTGGTTTTTTTGTTACCATTAAACAGGGTACTATTGGCGTAGTTACCATATTTGGTAAATACCGCAGGATACTTCGCCCCGAACTAAATATTCGAATCCCTTTCATTGAAGTAGTGCATTCCTGCATTTCGATCAAAAACAGTTCGGAGAACTGGAAATTTGCCAATGGAAAGATCGTCTATTTCAATGCCCTGGAAGCGAAGCCAGTCTGACAATAAGCGAGAATAATTATTTTTGACTCTCCTGCAGGTATCTGTCTTTGTACAGTATAGCATTGAGCATGCAGAAATATACCAGGCTCGTTCGCGCTTTTAACGAAGACTCTGACAAACACACGATAACAAACATCACCAGAAATGCCAGGTAGATCCAGTCTCGCGTTTGCCAGGCATACCGTAAGCCGAATCCGAAACAAAACAACAGTAAGGCTATGCCGATGATGCCATGCCGAATGCCGCTGCTCAGGTATTCATTGTGTGCGTCATTCTTCTGAACTGTCATCATACGCCATTGGTAGGCTTCGTAGCACGTAGCTAAAACATCCTTTTCATCGCCCGTTCCATAGCCGAATATAAAATGATCTGTCAGGATGAGTTCAACGGCACATTTCCATGACTTCACATGCTGTCCGATGGACGAGTCATTAGCAGCCAGAGAGGATCCTGATATGTTCCGGAAGTCTTCAATGAATTTCCTGCGCCAGAATTCACTCATAACGATGCTGGTAATGAAGAGTATGAGCACCAGCATCAACACCAGCAAAAGCCTGTACTTTTTTGAATACAGTATTTCAGCAAAGCCTGTTATAAACAAAGCCAGGATAAAAGCGATCACTCCGGCTCGCGAAACAGCCTGAAAGGAAACCAGGCAAACATACAGGAATGAAACACCCAGTATACTGTAACGGATTCGCAGTGGTGTTCCTTTTACCAGTGATGTGAGAAGAAAAAAACTGAATGCTGTGAAGAGCGTAAGATACGTGGGATGGATGTTGATCACGTCTGTAAAAGCGGTGTACTTGTATTCGGCAAGCGTCAGGATTTCTGCGATTCCATGTCCGTTAGCGATCGCTTTTATTAGCATTGAGGCAAAGCAGCAAAGACAAGCCGTGATCGTTGATAAAACAAAAGACCATTTTAATAGTCTTATATCACGCCTGGTAAGGGTACTTACAAATACCAGCAAAGGCAGAACCAGCATGCCGAGCTTACCTTCAATTTTATTGATGCCGCTGATCATGTTGTCTGTATGGATCAATCCCACAATCTGAATGACAAAAAGCGATGTGAAAACCAGGAGCGGTTGCGTAAGTGCCCTGGGAAATGATTGAACATGTTGCCGGATACCCACGAGCCAAACGAAAGCTGCCGCCCCGATGCAACAGTATGTTACGGTTACATGGAAAGGCAGCGCGAGAAGAATGCTGCAGCACGTGCACAGGTAGGCGCGTTGGTAGGGTGAGGCGGGTTCGAGAATCATAGAACAATACGTGTTGATCGGAAAGTGCCATACTTTTATTGCCAGCGCAATAGTATACTTTGCGTAAAAATTGAATGTTACGTGGGTATTAATCCTTTAACCGTATCCAGGTGGTTAAATAAAAGGATTCGCATTTTCGATTCAGAAAAGGAAATAGTACATTTTGGTTAAAACAAAAACGTTTAATTATGAAACGCGGTATTCTACTCGTGATATGGATGACTACAGTAACAACAATGCTGGCACAGACAAGTCCTTATGTTACCTCAGGAGGTGAGCTGATCTTTTCAGCTTCCAACTATGATGGCGATGGTGCCATCCGGTTTTCACCGGTGATCAATATTCAGAACCTGGTGAACTTTGACAGAACGGAATCGTTTGGCTTCTTCACCGGATTGTCAGTCAGGAACATCGGTTTTATCTATGACGAATCTGACGCAGTACGGAAGAAGGTGAGAACCTATAACCTGGGTATCCCGGTAGGAATAAAGGTCGGTAAACTGGATGGCCGCTTTATTTACCTGGGCTATGAACTTGAGATCCCGCTGAACTATAAGGAGAAGACCTTCATCAATGAAGACAAGGAAGACAAGTTCAACACCTGGTTCAGTGAACGTACGCCTGGCGTTTACCACACCGTTATGGTTGGTCTTCAATTGCCGTACGGCAGTAACATTAAGTTTAAATATTATCTCACACCATTTTTTGACGACAGCTATGATGGCGTGAATCAGGATGGAACCCCAATAGTCTATCCCGATGTGAATGTATTTTACGTTTCACTTAACTACGCACTTTTCAAGAACGAGAAATTCTATTACACCAGCGACTAAATAAGTTTATGGTTTAAGGTTTAAGATAATACTATTATGAAATTTTTATCCCTCGAACCCTTTGTACCCTCCGGAAAGAATTTTGAAGGATCAAAGCAGTTCTTCCAGGCGTTAGGATTCACTCTGAAATGGGATGCTGGCGACTATGTTGGTTTTGAAAAGGACCAGTGCAGATTCATATTACAGAAATTTGATAATGTGCCATTTGCAGAAAACTTCATGCTTACCGTAGGGGTAGAGAATGCTGCAGCATTCCGGAAGGAATTAATTGAAAAAGGAATTCCTGAAAAATTCGCGATCCGTGTCAGTCAGGTATTGCAGCAGCCGTATGGTAAAGAAGTGAATATAATTGACCTGGCCGGGGTCTGCTGGCATTTCGTAGAGTCATAAAAAAAGGGAACAGAAATATTCTGTTCCCCGAACGACTAACTCTAACCAGAATCTTAATTCTAAATTCTTACTCTACCCCTTCAAACACTTTCAAATAACCGTTGTCAATCACGTAGGCTGTAGTATCAATTACAAAAACATCATCCACGTAAGCATTACCTTCTGTAATAGCCTCTTCGTCAGGTGACCAGGTCTTTGATGTATTATCAAACACCCAGAGTGTGTTGCTGCTGATAACGTAAGCAGTATTACCCAGCACAAACGGGCTGTTGAATGATGTATTGTGATTGAAATCCTGATGGAGATCAATCGTTTCATAGGCTTTGGTGGCTAAGTTTAAGTGGCTCATTTCCTCGTCATTGATGTCCCACCAGTACATATCATCGCCAAGCAGAAAGATTGCACCGAACCCGGATGAAGTTTGCTCCGAAAATTTGTTCCATTCTTTTGTCGTGGCATTGAACTCATAGATACCGGTGTTGTCTGGTACATAGAACTTACCTTTGTATTCAACCCAATGTGTTTCTCCGGTAGCGAAGGGAAGGTCCGTCATCGGAGTCCATTGATTGCTTCCGGGATCATATTCCCAGAATTTATTCGAAGCATAGCTGCTTGCATACCCTTTTCCATTGGCAGAGCCTGTCAGGCCATATCCGGTTCCAGGAAAGTCAGCTTTTTCTTCCCAGGTATCATTAGCCTCAATATCAAATTTCCAGAATCCATGTGGTGAATCGGATTCCCGGTCTATCAGGTATATCGATCCATCGATCACAAAGCCCTTGGTCCAGAGTGTACCATTCGATGGGTGTGGTGTAAGACCAACTTCTTCTTCTGTATATAGAGAGATCGTGAACTCGGTAAATTCCGGAACAGTAATGCAATTGGCATCTTCCGGATTCGCGGTACAAAAACATACTGAGTCAGCCGTAGAAAATGTATTACAATTGGTTTTGTCGTCATCATCATCGCTTCCGCATGAAAGCAAAGCAGAGGTGAAGAGACCACAGAGAAGCAGAGAATAGAGCAGTTTAATGTTCATACAACAACAGGTGGATAGTTTAAGCTTCAAATGTATGCAATCAGCGTGGCGGGCTCGTGAAGGGATGTTATTTTCAACGATGAACTGTTGTGAACTACGCTAATTTACATAGTTGTTAGAACGCTGATAATGACAATGGGAGGTTTATGCAACAATCCTATAGCATTGCAACTTGTTGCAAAGATTACTGACAGAGAATAATGGCATCAAATGCAGGCTTCACGCATGGATGAATACACTTTCTCCTGAAGAATACTGATCTCGCCATTCTTTTTTATCCGAAGCAAAAATCGATTGACCTGAACCGGTACGCATACACTGACCAATTTGGTAACCAATAGTTGATAGTCATCATTGGTTTCTTTTATGGTACCCGCTTCTTTTTTCTCCGTGTTGAATCCATAGCCGTTGACCATGGCCCAGAGTATAGCATCGGATGGTGTATCAATATCACCCAGAAATTCCAGCATGCCCTCTTTGGTGATGATCACATCAACGTTATCCCCATCCTGATAGCGGACGAACTTAACACAATATCCCGGCAGGCATGAGTGGGCAAATCCTTCCTGATTATTGGTAAGTGCATCAAAGGTTGCTATGCGGGCTGATTGACTGAAGGTGTCACTACATTTTGTTCCTGAAGAAAATAAAACAGAAACCGGTTCTAAATCGTGATCATATTGATCCGGCTCCCAGTAATTAACATCATCAGCCGTAGTGACCTGATGATACGGATACAATTCGGTGATTGGCTCAAATTCATTCAGGTCGATGGATATACGCTTATCCTCATCTCTGCATGAAGTACAGAAGACAAACAACATTAGGATAAGAAATGTTAGTCGCATAAAGACAGGTCTTATCATAAGTCACAACCCGGGCGTGAAGGGTTGTAGTGGCGCTGTTATATAATATATACAGGTTTTGAACCGGTTTACACCTTGATCTTATAAATTCGTGGGAGGATCAGAAACAGGGATTGCAGGGCACAATTTTTTAACTCTAATGTCTTATGAGACTAATTTCCGGACTTAAATCAGGGCTATGGCTGTGATCTATCATCAGGTATCCGTTGACGATACATTAAAAGACCTTGGTGTTGATGCCAACGGATTAACTACCGAAGCCGTGGGCAAACGGCAGGCCGAGTTCGGGAAAAACACCATGCCCCAACCCAAACGGAAGTCGTTGGTCGCGATCTTCTTTCATCAGTTTCTGAATCCACTCATTTATGTACTGATCGCTGCAGCCGTTATTTCTGTTGCTACAGGCGATACCAAAGATGCCGCGTTTATCCTGGCTATTATTCTGATCAATGCAGTGCTGGGAACGTATCAGGAATGGCGTGCGGAGAACAGCGCACAGGCGTTACAGAATATGGTGAAGATCAAAACCCGTGTGAAACGTAATAATGGTGTTCATGAAATTGATTCTGAAGAGCTGGTGCCGGGTGATATTGTGTTGCTGGAATCCGGACAGAAAGTTCCGGCTGACCTGCGGTTGATCGAAGCCGCTGACCTGGCCATGGAAGAAGCGTTGCTGACAGGTGAATCGGTGGCCGTAGTAAAAAATACAGCACGGCTTGCCGGTGGTGATGACCTGGCACTGGGCGACCGGCTAAACATGGCTTTTGCAGCCACCACCATTCAGAAGGGGAGAGGCGTGGGCGTTGTAATTGGTACGGCACAACATACGCAGATTGGACGCATAGCTGACTCCCTTCGCACAACAGAGACCGAGAAGCCACCACTGGTTAACCGGATGGAATCATTCTCCAAAAAAATCAGTGTTATTGTATTGGTGATCTGTGTAGTACTCGGTGTGATCGGATACTTCGAAGGCATGGCCGCACGCGATTTGTTTTTCCTGATGGTAGCGGTTGGTGTGTCTGCTATTCCGGAGGGTTTGCCGGTAGCCCTTACCGTTGCCTTATCAATAGGTACCAGGCGTATGGCCAAACGGAATGTGATCGTTCGCAAGCTACCAGCTGTGGAAGGGCTTGGGAGCTGTACGCTTATTGCATCCGATAAAACCGGAACACTTACAATTGATCAACAGTCTATTAAAAAATTATATCTGCCTGACGGAATTTTTTATGAAATCACCGGACAGGGATACACGGGCGAAGGTACGATCCGGAAAGGTGAAGAGGAGATCCGGGAGATGAATGATGACATGCAGCGGTTTATCCGGTCAGCAGTTATTTCCAATGAAGGTGTACTTCAGAAAACGGACAAAGGTTGGGAGCATTCCGGTGACGCAGTAGATGTGGCTTTTCGTGCGTTGGCTTTTAAGATCGGAAAAGACCCTAAATTTTTCAGCGATCAGGTAAAGGTAGTGAAGATGATACCGTATGAGTCGGAGCATAAATTCTCCGGTGTCTTTTACCAGCAGGATAATATCACACAATTTGCTATGAAAGGTGCAGTGGAGACGGTGCTTGGGAAACTTTCAGCAGAAGAAAAAGATCGCGTGTTAAAGGTGTCGGAGGAGATGGCCGCTGAAGGTTTCCGGGTACTGGCGCTGGCGGGTAACGCAGTTAACGGAACCGAGATCAGCCAGCTTCCAACACTGAAATTTATAGGATTGGCCGGTATGATCGATCCGTTACGGGAAGAAGCCAAAGCAGCTGTGCAGGAATGTCACACGGCCGGTATTCAGGTAGTGATGGTCACCGGTGATCATCCGGCTACAGCATTATCGATTGCCAGAGAATTAGGTATCGCGCAAAATAAGGAAGAAGTGATCACTGGAGCGGATCTGTCGGGGCTGGACAAAGCTCCGGTAGAAGATATGGCCAGAAAAATCGAACACAAAAAGGTCTTTGCACGGGTAGCGCCTTTACAAAAGCAACGTATTGTTGAAGCCCTAAAGTCACTCGGTCACTTTGTAGCGGTTACCGGTGATGGAGCCAATGATGCACCCGCCTTGAAGTCAGCCCATATTGGTGTAGCCATGGGGGCAGGTACAGATCTGGCCAAGGAAGCGTCATCGATCATCATCACGGATAATAATTTTGCCTCCATCACAGCCGGTGTCGAAGAAGGGCGATACACGTTTGATAATCTACGCAAGATCATTTACCTGCTCATCTCTACCGGAGCTGCAGAACTGCTCACGGTGGGACTGGCTATCGTTACCAACATGCCTGTGCCGTTTCTGGCGGTGCAGTTGTTGTGGCTTAACCTGGTTACAAACGGCATACAGGATATTGCACTCGCTTTTGAAAAAGGTGACCCGGCTGTTTTACAAAAGCCTCCACGCAAACCCGATGAAAGTATATTCGATAAACTGATGAACACGCAGATCGTAGTATCTGCTATTACCATTGGTGGGCTTGTTTTCGGAGTGTGGTATTATCTGCTTGAGGTATTGAACTATGATGAGGTTCATGCACGCACCATCGTGATGATGCTGATGGTACTCCTGCAGAATTTTCATGTACTCAACTGCCGGTCAGAGACACAAAGCCTCTTTCGCATACCACTGAAAAATAACTACACCTTGCTGGCAGGTATCATCATCGCTCAGCTGGTTCACATTTCAGCTTCTTATATTCCCGGATTGAACAACACGTTACAACTGGAACCGATTACGCTTAATGAGTGGTTGAAACTCGTTCCGACAGCGGTTGTCGTTGTTGTGGCAATGGAGATGTTTAAAAAGTTTAAGGTTACTGGTTTAAAGTCTAAAGTCTAAAGTCTAAAGTTTAACGCACCAGAAACATTAAACTTTAGACTTTGAACTTTAAATTAATTCGGCCCGAGCACAGAACTTCCGTCAACCAGCGAAGTGATTTCGGGTTCACCTCTGTAGATCACCTCACTGGTGGTAGTTACTTTTGCATAGAGTTTATCCTGGGCGTGAATGCCGGCAAAACTTTCCTTTGAAGCTTCAATACGTGCATCTTCCGTCTCGAGGAAAAGACATTCGAGCCGTGATTTCCCGGTAACTTCGGCCTCTACTTTACGCGCAGTTCCAGACATAGAGAACATACCGTTGTCGATCAGGTGAGCATATACCGTATCAACAATGCCATCAATCAGAATAGCCGAGTAAGAAAAGGCCGATATATTCAAATTGGAGATACCTTCATTGTAAAATCCTTCCGCCTGTATCACGGAATGGTTACTCACAGAAAGTGCGTTGATGGAAGGCATAGTGATAGCAACACTTGTTCTGTACTGGCGCTTTCCAAGGCTGGAATAGCGAAAGATTAGATCATCATCTACCAGTTCTACGATCAGGGCATCCAGGTTGCGCGAATCTCCGGTTACGACAACAGAAAAGTCATCACCTTTCTGAATGGTAACATCAAAACCATCGGAAACACTCACGGCTTTGAAATCGGTTAGGGCATACGTTTTTTCTTTCTTCAGTTCAGGACCTGGATCTTCCCACTCGGAAGAACATGACGAGAATAAAAAGCAACTCAGGGCTGCCACAACGAGAAGTGAATTGGTCTTTTTCATAGGTATGGAGTTTTTAGTATACCCCTAATGACAACCAAGGACGTTCATACCCCTACCTAGCATTATTTTTTTGTACGATTTATTGCAAACGATAGGCATAAGCTCGTTTTCCGGGTAAAATTGAGCCTTTTTTAGAGGGACTTTTTCTGTCACTGCTGGCCTATGGAATTAATTCCCCATGGTATAATAATCACTTCAGGTGTCTATATTTAGGTTTAAACCCTGGTGACCATCCCTGACTGTGCGCATGGTAATAAACCTTTGATGTAACTGAACCATGCGTACCTCTGCAACCCATATTTTACTGGCTGATGACGACACGGACGATTGTCTTTTTTTCAAAGATGCTTTAGAGGAACTGGCATTGTCGGTTACCCTTACCACGGTCCGTGATGGTGTTGAACTGATGCGACACCTTTCCACCCAGGTTCTTCCCGATGTTATTTTTCTTGATCTTAACATGCCACGTAAAAATGGTTATGAATGTCTCACAGAAATTAAACTGAATGCAAAGCTTGCTACCATTCCGGTTGTGGTGTATTCAACTTCTTTTGAACCTGAAGTGGTAGACCTGCTGTTCGAAAAAGGTGCGAGTCATTATATCCGTAAGCCAGGAGATTTTTCCAGGCTTAAGGCGGTTATTCATAAAGCCATACTCGCCATTCAAAGTGCAGGAAAGGAAAGAGGGTCAAGAGAAAAATTCGTAATTCAATTACTATGAAAACGGAAAGCATGAACGGTATATGGTTCCTGGAAGGCGGAGGAGAAATGGGCGAACTCACCCGTCAGAAAGACTGGACTAACACTTCACTGGGTCCGCCAGAGCATTGGCCGCGGAGCTTGCAGATCACGCTTAGCATTCTGCTGAATTCTAAATTTCCGATGTTCCTGTGGTGGGGACCAGAACTGATCTGTTTTTATAACGATGCTTATCGTCCAAGCCTGGGTATTGAAGGAAAGCATCCATCCATTCTGGGTATGGAGGCAAAATCCGCTTGGACAGAGATCTGGGATATCATCAAACCCTTAATTGATAAGGTTGTCGAAAAAGGTGAGTCCATTTGGTTTGAAGACCTGCTGGTACCCATTTACCGGAATGGAAAAATTGAAGATGTATACTGGACGTTCAGCTACAGCCCCGTGTATGAAACGGCTGCCCGTGTGGAAGGTGTTCTCGTTACCTGCACGGAAACAACCACCAAGATCAATATTAAAAGACAACTGGAAGAAAGTGAGCGCAAGCTCAGGCTGGTAATATCACAGGCACCTATCGCTATCGGAATTTTCAGAGGTAGAGAATATGTAACGGAGCTGGCAAACTCCAAGGCTCTTGAACTCTGGGGGCGGAGTGAAGAGGAGGTTATGAACAAACCCATTCTGGATGTCATGCCAGAGCTGAAATCACAGAATATTAAGGACTTTCTGGATGAGGTTTATTGTACCGGAAAAACATTTTCTGCGATTGAGCACCCGGTACAAATGTTACGGAATAATAAACTGGAAACAGCCTATGTGAATTTCAGTTTTGATGCCCTTTATCATCAGGGAAATGTGGATGGTATAATGGCTGTGGGTTCTGAAGTTACCGAACAGGTAATGGCTCGCAAGCACATCGAAGCCAATGAAGAGAAGTTAAACATTGTGATTAATGCCAGTGAACTCGGTACGTGGGAACTGGATCTGGATACGTATGAACTGACTTACTCCGGAAAGTATGCATCCGTATTTGGTTACCGGGAAGATGCTGCATTAACACATGCTGAGTTTCTGAAACATATGCATCCGGATGATCTTCCTGTGCGTGAAAAAGCATTTAAGGATGCTCTTCAATCGGGATATATACAATACCAGGGGCGATTGATCTGGAATGATAATTCCGTGCACTGGTTCCTATGCCGGGGAAAGCTGTTTTTCACGGAGGAAGGAAAACCCAGCAAGATGATCGGAACGATTCAGGATATTACGCCTGATAAAAGCTATCAGCAAAACCTTGAACAAAGTGAAAGACGTTTCCGGAATTTCATCATGCAGTCACCTACCGCTACGGTGATCTTACGAGGTGCCGATCAGGTCATTGAGGTGGTGAACGGAGCCATGCTGAAGCGCTGGAATAAATCAGAAGATCAAATGGTGGGCAAAAAGTTTCTGGATGTTTTTCCGGAGATAAAGGGTACCCGGATCCCTGTTCTGTTAAATACTGTTTTCAAGACCGGCAAACCGTATCGTGAAATTGAGTCGGTTTCATACATTCAGGATGCCGATGGCAGACGTACACGGTACGTTGATTTTGAATACTCTCCTTTATTTGAAGGAAATGGAAAAGTTTCAGCGATCATTGCTACCGTAAGCGATGTTACGGAACGGGTAGAAGCACGGAAGCAAATAGAAGAAAGTGAGAATCAGTTGCGCATATTATCCAGTTCACTGGAAAAGAAAGTATCTGAACGAACCACCGAGCTGGAGCACAAGAACACTGACCTTGAGAAGATGAATAAGGAGTTGCAGTCGTTTGCCTACATCTCCAGCCATGATCTGCAGGAACCTCTTCGAAAGATCCAGACCTTTGCCTCACGATTACTCGAGACGGAATTCGAGAGTTTATCGACAAAAGGAAAAGATCAATTCAGACGCATGCAACTGGCCGCTGAGCGCATGCAAACGCTGATTGATGATCTGCTGACATACTCCCGCACCAACACGGCAGAACGAAAATTTGAAAAGGGTGAGCTTAAAGCAATTGTTGATGAAGTAAGGGAAGATCTCAAAGAAGAGATTAAGGAAAGTCAGGCTACGATTGAAGTAACAGAAGCTTGTGAAGTCAACGTCATCTCATTCCAATTCAGGCAGCTGATGCAGAATCTTATTGGTAATGCCCTGAAGTTTGCGCATCCGGATCGTAGACCATGGATCACTATAAAAAGTAGAATTGAAGACGGTATTAATCTGCAGCAAGCTGATCCGGTAAAATCATATTGCCATATTACCCTTTCCGATAATGGAATTGGCTTTGAGCCAGAGTACAATGAAAGAATATTTGATTTGTTCCAGCGCCTTCACGGCCGCAATGAATACCGCGGAACGGGAATAGGTCTTGCCATCGTAAAGAAGATCGTTGAGAACCACTATGGTTTTATCACGGCTAAGGGCAGCCCCGGACAGGGAGCTACATTTGAGATATTTATTCCGGTGAACTAACACTTGCACCAAAAGTAAAGCGGTACCTTTTATGGTTCCGCTTTACTTTATTTTCAGGTTAATGAATAATTAGTTTCCGCCAAAGAGTGTCCATCCGGCATAGATCTGAAACGTTCTGTTCTTAATGTCTTCAGGAACGTTGTTGGGATTAGTGGGATCAGCATCAGAAATATTGGTAAAGCCTACAATGTAGCGCACACCCGCATTAAGCCCGAGAGGAAGATGCAAGCCAGCACCCACACCCAGGCCAAATTCATTTTTCTTTAGCTGATTTTTTATATCATCTCCGTCAGCTTCTGCATTTAGCAGGATGTTAAACTGCGGGCCAGCTTCAAGGCTTAACAATGGTATTGGCTTGAAGCATAACATCACTGGAATAGCGATGTAGTTTCGTTCAAAATCCACATCTCCGAGATCACCATCCACTTTACTTTTGTAACCTGTCCATAACACTTCAGGTCTGATCCCAAAGGTTTCTGAAAAATTCAGGTTCAGGTATCCACCAGCATGAAAACTGGTAGCAGACTTGACATCAAGTGACTCCATTTTTGCGTCCGCAAAGTTTGCACCTGCTTTGATACCCAGCCCGATTCCCTGAGCAACGAGGGCGAACGGTGTCAATACAAATAAAAGGACTGACAATGTTTTCATATGCATAGTGGTTTTGTTCATCATAAAAGAAGAAGTCTAAAATCTTGTGCCAATATTCCGGAACATCCTTCAGGAATTCCTATTTTAGGAAGCAAATGCATGTTATGAAAGTTGGATACCTGATCGTGATAGGGTTGTTGCTGATTCAATGCAGTAATGCGCAGCAAACAAAACCGGTTGACTGGACTACCGACCTGGACTATCTCGCGAAAGAATTACCCGAGAAACATTACAATTTATTCACGGTTAGAAGCAAAGAAGAATTTCTGTCGGGATTGAATGCTGTAAAATCGAGGAGCGTTGGTGTAACTACTCTGACGATGGCGTTAATGCTTCAACAGCTAATAGCCAGGTTTGGCGATTCACACACGCATGTAAACCTTGGACCACACGTTGACAAAAGTCAGATACTACCCCTGCAGTTGGAGTGGTTCAAAGATGGCCTCTATATTTTTCGTACAACCCCGGAGAATGATGCCATACTGGGGCAGCAGATCATCGCTGTAAATGACGTACCATTGAAAACGATAATGGATAGTTTGGGCACACTGACATCACGGGATAATCAGAGTGTTGTAAAGAATGTTATTCCTGATCTCCTTCCATTAGTTCAGGTTCTTCAATACTTTGGATTTGTTCACGATCAAAAAATAGTATTAGGCCTGAAAGATTCATCCGGTAAGACATCACAGGGGGCTATCCGGCCAGCTACTATGAACCGCACGAACCGGAAGACATATGTTATTGATACGGTAGCCCTTTGCTTCCAGAATCCCCAACTCTTTTTCTTATACCGTTACCTGCCCGCGGATAGGATATTTTATCTGCAATACAACAAATGCTGGAGCAAGGAGCTTGAAGTAAAATATGGGAATGCGCTGAATGCAGAAAAGCTTCCCTCGTTCAACGAATTTGAAGACCGTGTATTTCATACCCTGAAGACTGAACCGGCTAATAAGATTATCGTTGATCTGCGGTTCAATGAAGGGGGAAACTCTGAACAGGGAACGCTGTTCATCCAGAAACTCAATACTTATCTGCGCGATCACCCACAGGTAAAACCCTATGTGATCATTGGACGACTCACGTTTTCATCCGCTATACTAAACGCCATGGATTTAAAGCAATTGCCGAATGTGGTATTTGTTGGTGAAGAGACTGCAGGCAAGCCGAACCATTTTGGTGAACTGAGAAGTTTCAGACTTCCGGTTTCGGGTATAGAAATTTCATATGCTACGAAATACTTCAAACGATCTGATCAGAATGAAGACACCATAACACCTGACGTGACGTTAGAACCAACTTTTACTGAATTCAGTAAGGGTATTGATCCGGCTTATGAATGGATCCGGAAGCAGTAGGAAGCAGCCTTTCCCGTGATGATTTAATTGATGTCTTCTGAAGAATCCGCCAGGATGCGAAAGCGAAGCATGGCTTCCATAAACGTATTCTTTCCTGAATATTCATCACGGTATTCCTGATAGGCACTTGAATAGACATGAAGAATAAACTGAACATGATCCTTTACATTCAATCCCGTATTTAATGTGAAATGTGATTCGTCTGATGTATCATACCGGTAAAGCTGATATCCGCCACCGATGATAATCCAATTTTTTATTTCGAATGAACAGTTGAAATCGATGCGATGACCTTCTGACTCCGACACGAAAAATACAGAAGGTGTGGCCAGCAGATCTTTAGCGATCGTGAATTTCCGGGTAGCCATAATGTTCACACTCGAATAATCTGTCTTACCGGTATCCGAATGCGCTATTTTCTGTTCGAGAATATTTTTCATGCTAACACCCATTGTGATCCAGGGACTGTGGTAAGCGATACCTAAATCAGCATTGAAGGCACGTAGTTTTTCAAACCCGCCAGGGATTAATGGATCTCCCGGATCAATGGGCAAGTACGTGTAATTGATCGTGATACGATTGTAGGATAACTGCGTACCAATACGGAGATCACTCTGCGGATTAAGATTGAACTTGTAACGGTAAAATAAAGATGTTCCCCGCTGACGTTGAGGGCCCCATTCACCCGAATTAAACAGACCACCCATACCACTGTTTGTATTTTCTAAAATGGCTTCGTATGAGAAGAAGAACTTTTGATTGTAGATATCCGGATTGAATGGCTGGCCGCTGAACATGGTCGTGAGATTAAGCGGGTCTTCCCAGGCGGTAAAGGCGGGATTGATAAGCTTCAGGTCATAGTAGTATCCATGAAAGGGCATGGACTCATTAACTCCCTGAGCAAGTACCTGTAATGAAAAGCCCTGTACGATCAGAATAAGCAAACCAATAATTTTCCAGGGTTGGGTTGATCTGAATTTCATAGTTGTAGCAATATAACAACAGTACATAAAGATAAGCTTATTTATCTCTTCTCTTTATCTTAGCCTGTATGAAACGGTCAGCATACGTAACCCTACTCATTCATCTGCTTTTTGTGGTTAGCAGTTCAGCTCAGGTAAGTCCTTTCTGGACCGGCACTTCAGATCCGCGAAGTATCTCATTCCGGATCACACAAAATCTCCTCAATCGTAAAGAATTCATGCTCTACAATTCGCCTCAGCTTAAAACATTTCATTACGCTGAAGCGTGTGCCGCTTTTGGTGCAGCGCGCATTGCTGGTTTGCTGAAAGATACTGTCACTATAAAACGGCTGGCAAAGCGATATGAACCGCTATTGGATGGTGTGTTACTTGGCCCCGGTATTCATGTGGATGTGAATGTGTACGGAATTGTACCTCTTGAACTGTTCCGGTATACGCACGATGAACGTTTTCGCAAGCAAGGTCTTGACCTGGCCGATGAACAATGGAAAAACCCGCAACCCGATGGACTGACCAACCAAACACGCTACTGGATTGATGACATGTACATGATCGGAAGCCTGCAGGTACAGGCTTATCGGATCACGGGCAATTCACTCTATATAGAGCGTGCAGCGAAAGAGCTTGATGCCTATCTCAAAAAACTTCAGCAGCCGAATGGCTTGTTTTTTCATGGACCTGAGGCACCGTTTCATTGGGGCAGGGGCAACGGTTGGGTGGCTGCGGCTCTGGCTGAACTGTTATCTGAACTTCCCCGGAAAAATCCGTACTACAAATCCATTCATATTGGCTATGTAAAAATGATGAATGCATTGCTGCAATACCAGGCTGACGATGGCATGTGGCGGCAGCTTATTGATTATCCTAATGCCTGGAAAGAGACATCATCAACAGCAATGTTCGGTTATGCCATGATGGTAGGAGTAAAGAAAGGAATTCTTCCAGCAAAGAAATTCAGACCGGCCACTGAAAAAGCCTGGCTGGCATTAACGGGTTATTTAAATGACAACGGTGAACTTACAGATGTCTGCGTAGGAACCGGCCAGAGTAAGGATCCTCAATATTATCTCGACCGCGGAAGAAGCACGGGTGATTTTCACGGGCAGGCACCGATGTTGTGGTTTGCATATAGTTTGTTGTATGGATATTGAATTGAATGTGAAGAGGCGTATTTCCTGACTGGCAGAAGTTCTTCGGTTTTAATATTTTTGTGGCTGACCTGGACCTGAATGATCACCCGACTGGCAAGTATTGCCCTTTTGTGCGCCATTGTATTTCCTTCCAATGCTCAACCTGAGATGTTCGAAGCAGCCCTTGTTGATTTTTCCACACGTAAACACTGGGAGTACGAAGACATTCCGGTAAACTGGCAAATGGAAGGCAAGCTGCAAGCAGAACTGAACGAAGGGGTCAATAGTCTGTTTGAAAATGAACCTGCTGTGGCAGAGGCCAGCTTTACAAAAGTCCTGGAGATGGACGAACAGATTTGGCAGGCCTATTATTATCGTGCAGCATGCCGGAAACAGCAGCATGAATTCGGCTCCGCATTATGGGATTTAAAACAGGCTATTAAATTCCATGGCGATTTTTACCAGGCCTATATTGAGTTGGCAAAAGTGTACTTTTTGCTCAATCAATCGGCTGACGGTGAGGTGGCTATTTCCAAAGCCATCCGGCTGGATAAATCTAAAGCTATAGGATATTATATCAAGGGTGACCTCGAATTGAAAATGGCTAACTTCAATGGTGCTATCAGCACATACAAGACATGCCTGAAGGTAGACAGCCTTTTTCATGATGCCCGGATAAAACTTGCCTTACTCCGGATGGGAAAAAAAATGGATGTGAATACCGGATTGCCTGAATTAAACCAGGTGTTGAAGTATGACTCTCTGCAAAAGACTGCGCTTTTATTTCGGGGTATCTTTTTATTTGAATCAGACAAATCGCAAAGCATTCATGACCTGACTTCACTGATATCGGTTAGCCCGAATAACGTCATGGCATATTACCTCAGAGGAGTGCAGTTTACAGCAATGAAGAAGTATGACGAAGCATTTTCCGATTTTCAGCGCGTTATCAAAGCAACATCAACCAGCGATAATAATTTTAAAGGCCAGCAAACCTGGGTAGATAAAAAGATCGATATCCAGAATGTAGGTACCTACACGGTAAGTCGTGTGTATGGATTGGATGAAAGGGATGCCGCCAGAATAAAACAATCCTACTGCCAGATTATAACGGGAGATTATACGGATGCTATTGCTGCACTTAATGAGATGCCCGATCCGAACAGTGAACCCCTTTCCGTTTACCTTAAGGCTGTGGCCTATGAACATAAAGGTGAACATGATATGGCTTATACCTATTACAACATTGCCCTTAAGCTTGACAACGAAATTGCAGATGCACATAAAAAACGTGGAATCTACCTTCAGGAAGTAAAACAATGGCGTCACTCGATCACTGATCTGACCGAAGTTATCCGATTGGATCCCGGGTCAATTTCTACATATCGTATCCGCGGTATATCGTATTACCATAACAGCCAGTTTGATAAAGCGCTTTCTGACTACAATACCTATTTGGCATATGACAGTACGGATAAAGAAGTGTTGGGACTCAGAGGCATGGCCTATTTTAAGCTCGGACAGAATTTGAATGCGTACGTTGACTTTGCCCGCTCAGGAAATTTTAATGCTATCAGTTTTGTGGATCTGGATATGCTGATTGACGGGATACTGCTCAAAGGCGATACAACCCAAGCCCTTCACTATATTTCCGCCTTTACCGATTCAGCTCCGTTCTTTACAGAGGCTTATGCCGACAAGTTCAGAATCGATATGGCACACGGAAAATGGACTGATATCGAACGGGATATTGCCCATGTGATGAGGAATATGCGGATGGATGCAAATCCGATAGACCAGTCATACCTGGTTACACTGCAGGGAATGATTTATGCCCGGTATAAACACGACAAAGATGCGATGAAGACATTTGACGAAGCTATTGCAATGGATAAAAACAATGCACTGGCTTTTCGGCAGCGGGGTAAATTATGGATGGGGCAGGGTAAAAATCTGAAAGCCGAAGAAGATCTTAAACGCGCCATAGCGCTGGGCGATAAAGAGGCAACACAGTTGTTGGAAGGAATTTCTAAATGAGTTGCAAATATTGCTATCTTGATCAGTGTTTGTCATGAGCACACAAGATACCCGACACCTGGTTAACCGGTTGAAAGCATCTGACCACGATGCCTTTCGCGCTGTCTTTGATTCGTACCAGGAAAGTATTTTCCGTTTCTTATACCTGAAAACAAAAGACGTTCAACTGGCGGAAGACCTTCTGCAGGAAGTATTTTATAAGCTCTGGACCAACCGATACCGTCTGGATGCAGAACAATCCCTGAAAAGTTACCTGTATACTATTGCTGAACATTTGTTTTTGAATCATTGCCGTCATCAGTTGGTGGTACAGCAGCACATGCAGTCGGGAAACAGGGGAACAACCGCAGAGACACCACATTTTCTGCTCGAAGAAGAAGAGTTCAGGCAACACCTGGAAAATGCCATTGAGATGCTACCCGAAAAAGTGCGGGAGGTTTTCATGATGAGCAGGTTCGAGGATTTGTCCTATCAGGAAATTGCGAACCGCCAGTCCATCAGCATAAAAACCGTTGAGAGCCATATGGTAAAAGCATTGCGTTTGTTGCGTGAGGTTCTCCCCATAAAATATTTCACAAAAAAGACAGGGTAATTTAAGGTATACGTGTATTGTTAAATGTGATGACGATGGAACAACCTAAATATGATATGGATACCCTCATCGTTCGAAAATTATCCGGACAAATTTCAGTGGAGGAAGATGCCTGGCTGACACGCCACCTGGAAACCGATGATACGGTTCGTTCGGACTTTGATGCGGCTAAAGAGATATGGGTTACGTCCGGTCAGCTTCAGGTGAAAGGAAATCTTTCCCGTGAACAACGATTCAATAAACTTCAAAACCGGATACAGGAAGAAGAAAACCAAAGACCATCACGGATTTGGCTGCGCTATGCGGCCGCACTGATATTGTTCGTACTGGCAGGGGCAGGGTACTGGATATTGAAACCGGATGCGCTATTACAGGTACAGGGAATTGCCGGTCAGACGCAGGTTGTAAATCTGCCCGATGGATCAACCGTAATAGTACGTGGCAACTCTTCTGTTTCTTATTATCCGGATTCATTTCTCGAAAACCGTGAGATCACTCTTGAGGGTGAGGCCTACTTTGACGTAAAGCGGAACAATGCCACGTTTACTGTAACCGCGGGTCAGGCAAATGTTATTGTTCTTGGTACATCATTTAACATTCACACCAACGGAAAGCAGACTGAAGTTGGTTGCCTTACCGGCAAAGTACGTGTGAACAGCAAGAATCAACAGGACCAGGCCATAATCCTTACACCGGGGTTAGGCGTACGGGTTGATGAAACGCTTTCAAATGTCTACAGTATTACTAAATCCAATGTGGCTGGCTGGACAACAGGTGAACTGACGTTCACGGCAAACAAACTGACTGAGGTATTTGCCACACTTGAAAAACATTTTGGAAAGGAAATACGCTTTTCAGGACCAATACCTGATGTTGCGTTCACCGGGAAATTCTTTAGGCCTGAACTTGATGATGTTCTGGAGACCGTATGCCTGTCGGTCGGTTTGACCTATCAGATCGGAGCGGATTCAGTCATTGCGATCCGGAAAAAATAGTATGCATTACCATCAGGGTAATCACAGACTCATGTGTATCAGTAGTATTCACCGACATATACCCTCATGAGGAATTTTTACGTTTTGGCGATACTCTTATTAGCATTCACCGCATCAGCCCAGAACCAGTATAAAAAGGTTATGGTCGTTGGCGAATTTCATAACAAACCCCTGCTTGATTTTATTCACGATATGGAAAAGCAAGGCGTACACTTTGATTACGTGCATCAGCTGGTAGAAGACATTAAATTAAATGGCATACTTCCCAACAAAGTTTCGCTGGAGGAAGCATTGATAAAGTTGTTGGCGCATACCAACATCACGTATGCCGTTACGAAGGAAGGAAGTTTCGTATTGTTCAAAGACCCCAACAAAGTAATGAAGCAACCTGAAAAACGGTTCACCGTTTCAGGTGTGGTTATCGATAAGTCAGGTAATCCCATTCCTTTTGCATCACTTTACCTGTTTGATCAGTCGAAAGGTGTAATAGCCAATGAAGAGGGAATCTTTGAAATAGGCCTGGTATTGCGTGGTGTGCATACGCTGCAGGCAAGCGTGGTAAATTACAATACTGAAATCCGCGTAGTCGATGTTCAGGGAGATATGAAGATCAGTTTGGAAATGACAGAGATGGCTACCCAACTGGAAGAACTCATCATCACTCCGGGGGCGTTTTCAATCTCTACGGTAGAAGCACCACTCACGTTGAGCAAGGAAGAGATACTACACTCACCCAACATGAGTAAGGACATTTACCGTACGCTGAAGGCGTTGCCGGGAATAGCGAGCAACGATTTTTCTGCCAAGGCGCGGATCAGGGGAGGGCATAGCGATGAAACCGGTGTATACCTGGATCACTTTCTGATCAACGAACCCTTTCACCTCGAGGAGGTTGATGGCTCCTTCAGTATTTTCAATACGGACTACATCGAAGAATTGAATGTATTGATGGGCGGTTTCGGGGCGACCTATACGGATAAACTTTCGGGAATGCTCGATGTGAAAACTGCGGATTATTCAGTAGCCGATCAGTATAAATTTTCCATCGACTTACTGAATGCCGGAATAATGGTGCAGAAAAAGCTCTCATCCAAAACCGAATTGTTCGTAACGGCACGAAGAGGTTACCTCGATTTTTTACTGGGACAAATGGAAGATGATACAGACGAGTTATTGCCCCGGTTCTCAGACATCTGGAGTAAGCTCTCCTGGAATCTCAATGAAAAGAACAGTTTTACCTATAACTTTTTAATGGGACATGATAATTTCATGCTGCATGAAACGGATGATGTATCGGCATCATTGGATTTACAGAATGTACGGAATAATATCAACCAATGGATAAACTGGAAATGGTTTCCGTCATCTGAATTCAGCGCCATTACCTCAGTGGGATTTCAACGGATGACCAAACGGGCAGACTTTGCCTTTCAGGATAATCTTACTGAAGACAACGTTGACAAGAATCACACGAATACGCTGGTGTTCACCAACAATAGTTACTGGAACGTTTCCAAAGCAGGCACCCTGGAGGCGGGATTTGAATTTAAGACCTTCAATTCAGCTTATGATTACGAGGAAGTGCGTGTAGATGTATTCAATTCAACTCCTGACAACGTTCATATTGATACACTGAATATTCATGAGGACTTTGGTGGATATACATTTAGTGGATATTCACAATTCAGCTGGAAGCCGCTGCCGGGCCTGGTAGTGCAACCGGGAATACGCGCATCAGCTCAGAAATTCTCTCCTGAAGTTAAATGGGCCCCACGATTTGCTGTCAGTTACCTGCTGGCAGGTAAGTTGAATTTTAAACTGGCTTATGGAATATATTATCAACCCGATAACTATTATAAGCTACGAACAGCTCTGGGACAGACCGAACCGTATGCATACAATGCAAAAAGCATTCATTATACCGGGTCGGTTATCTGGTCGTTGCCAAAAACAGATATTCAGGCAAATGTCTATTACAAAGACAATCAAAGGTTGTATGATGATTACCGATTTGAATTTTTTAACCGGCTGGGAGGAGTAAGCTTGCTGGATATTCCCTTTGGCACAACATCGGGTCATTCAAAGGGTATGGAAGTTATGGTTAGACGTAATTACGGCAAGAGCAGCATGATCAGTATTTCCTACGCGTATGCAATCAACAAAATCAGAAATCCTTCCGGTGAAGAGACGTACCGTGATTTTGACCAACGCCATACCATCATTGTAAATAATATGTTCAGGCTTCCCAAGAACTGGAATATCAGTTTCCTGTGGAATTTTCACTCCGGCAACCCATACACCAAAATGGATGTAGCATTTGTTGGCGTAGAAGAAGAAACCAACAAGGCGGTTATTTTTTACAATCCGCAAAAGAAGAATGGCGAACAACTTCCAGACTTTCGTACACTCGATTTGAGAATGGAAAAGACCTGGTACTTCAAGCGCAATTACCTCACGGTATACCTGAATATTGTTAACCTGTTCAACCGTGAAAATATCCGCAGTTACATTTATTATCCTTACCGGGATAAAAATGGAAACCTCAATGTAGAATACAATAATCAAACCGGAATACCCTTCTTTATATCTCCGGGCATCAGTTATACCATTCGATAAGCTTTTGCGAAAAAGCGGTAACTTTCGGCATGTTTACAAAGAGCTGGCAGATCATCAAGGATGACTCCAAAAAGACATTCGAGCCTTGTGGTCAGGAATTCAACACCAATTACTTTACAAATTTTGTCTACGGTATGCAGAAGGCCGGAATGAATGTGAGCTGCATCACACCACCCGTCACCAATACCAATTCTAATAAGGAAAGCATTAAGATTACCGGGTACACCAAAGAAGCCGGATTGTATGACCGGCTTATGAAACAATACCAGGAAATAAATATGCGGGCTATTGATGACTTCGAATAGTCTGGTTGGTATTTCTCCTCATAGTTAATGTGAACCGCTGTGCTTAATCACTTTTATACTCTCCATTCCTTCGTTGGTCTTGAAGATCACCAGGAATAGCTGATCAGGTAAATCAGCGGTATTCAGTGGAAAGGACCTGTTGCCTGCTTCCACCATACCATCAAATATTTTCTTCACTTTCTTCCCGGTTGGATTATATACATAAATATGTGTCATGGTACGCTTACCGAACGTAACGTTCACCGTTGCATTTTCTGATGCAGGGTTAGGGGAGACAGACAACTGGTGAATAGGATCGTAAGGGTCTTTGTCGGGTATACCCGTGATTGGCGGAGGTTCAACAACTGGTGGAGGATCTTTATAAGTGTATTTGTATACTTTAGCCCCTGTCAGGAAAGCCGTTTTATCAGTTACTTTTACGAATCGGTTATAGGTTGAACCTACGCTGATCTTTTTCCAGTGATTGCCACCGTCACTGGTTTCAAACAGGGTAGAATTGCCTCCGGTCCATCCGCGAAGGGAATCGAGAAAACCAACGGTCTGAATATAATAATATTCCGGATCAACGGTTATCATTTCCCAGGTTTGCCCCCTGTCCGCAGAACGGATCATCCGGGTCTCATCAGCCCACGATTCAACTGATCCGTAAAAATGTTTGTTGTCCGGTGTTTGAATTTTCCAGATCCGATCACCGGTGTGATTGGTCCTGAATTTTTCTTCCCAGGTTGCACCACCGTTATCGGTATACAATACAATTCCCCCTTCTTCTTCACTCACAGAGCCGGTAACAAAACCATGATCGGCATCAAAAAAGAAAACGTCAATCAGCGTGTTGGCATAGGCTGACATATCAATATATCTCCAGTTAAGACCCTTGTCAGTTGATTTGATAACAAAAGCCGGTTCACTCCAGATCCCGACACCATAGATGGTATTTTCATCAGCTTTGGCGAGGCCACAAACGCCAGCAGGTTGTGGTGTAATGTTGGGGGCAACGTCCTCCCAGGTTTTTCCGCCATCCGTTGTGCGGTACAGTGAACTATCCAGCGAACCTACCAGGCCGATATTCCTGTCCATAAATTTTACACACCGCAGATATTTGTCAAAAGTCGCCAGGGCATTCCAGGAGTTACCGCCATTGATACTTTTATGTACTTTCATGGACCATCCGCCAGCAGTCCATCCATATAGAGAATCAGTGAAATGAATATCATCATATCGGGTTGATCCAATGATGTTAACTGAGGTCCAGCTGCCCTGGGCGAACGTGATAGCTGTGATGAGCGCGAATGCGATCGTAAAGAGAGTCTTCATAGGTTTAGGTTTACGTATGCAAACTAACAGATTTTTGATAAAGAAAAATTTTTAGTAATTACAACCTTCGTGAAAAACCTGGTGTCTATTATAGCAGTAACCTATACCTATGAAAACCTATCCGTTTTTTGTCATTTTATTGTGCACATCAATCATGACCCTGGCACAGCAACACTTGAAGTTCATCAATGCCGAAGCCGGCAGTGAAGTCGTCTTCAACAATGTCCCCGATCATAAATACATTTGGGGGCAACAAGCCTCCGATGGAACTGAGCAGGACCTTGCCGGCTATGTGTTTTCCAGGTATTTCGGTGTGGCATTAGAACTAAAATCTGACCGCGAAGTAACCTTTGCAACCGGTCTTCGCTTCAAACAAATGGATGTAACCCTCGGTACTAATCCTATTCTGTTTGGCCCGGCCTACTATTATGTTATTACCAACCAAACGGAAACGTCTGCGGAATTTCTGCGGGTAAGGGATATTACCCAAACCACCAACTACCTGGGTGTCACTGGAGATGTTCGATGGTACCCTTTTACGCGACACAGGTTTACCTTTTATTTTAAAGGAGGGCTTGAGATTGATTACCGGTTGAGAACCAAGACGGAGGTGACTTTTGAAAACAGTGATATGAATCCCTATGCAGGAGAGGTTGAAGGCCTGATAAAAGACCCGGCTGACCTGACAGGTGTCCTTCATTTTAATGCCGGTGTAGAAATAGGAAAGAAATTTCTGTTCAGGCTGGAGATGGGACCTTCCATCTTTTTGAATCAGAATACATCAGGCCTGGTAAAGACAATTGCTGGTTTTGATTTTGGTCTCAGTGTACAACTTCCACTCAATCGCTCTCATGAAAATTAATAAACTCTTTCTTTCTGCCATAACGGTTTTGTGTGTGGCCTGTGCGGACGATTATGATCTGAAAAGTTCAGTATTTGTTTACGATAAAGAGAACCCCGGATTGCCCAGGTATTCTGAAATGGGTTACAATACATTTGGTAGTTACTATGACCGTCTGCCATTCATCTCAGGTGATGAAACTCCTGTTGAAGTGATTGTAAATGAAACGGAAACTTTATTTTCATTTAAGGGCAAGATCGGTACTTCATTACCTAAAGACATGGCGCTTACCATTAC
The DNA here is from genome assembly GCA_036503775.1 of Ohtaekwangia sp. GTDB lineage: Bacteria > Bacteroidota > Bacteroidia > Cytophagales > Cyclobacteriaceae > Ohtaekwangia. Next base: position 23,389 of record DASXWH010000129.1, on the reverse strand, counting down.
GGTTAATGATCTCTCACCCGACACGTACACCGATCTGTTATCCCTGCACCAGATGTCCATCGATCTTACAGATCCAACCTATACCATTTCAATCCGGGATGCTGAGGGACTGTATAATGCTGAGATTCTTAATGGCACATTTAAATTTGAGCGTGTACAAACGCTGCAGGTGGATAAAGAGCTTTTTCAGGTAATACTCTCCGGTACCTTTGATTTTCAGGCGGTCATCAATAATGAACCGGTTACGGTATCGAATGGAAGGTTTGACGTTGGCGTAGGCGACCACAACTTTTACAACTTTGAATGATTAACGGTTAATCCGTTAAATTCAAGGATTTAGCATTGGTGCCGAATCCGGATGTCATGGGTAAACTTCAAAGTGCGGGTAAATCTTACACCCTGTTGGTTTAACTCATTCAAATTCCGTCCTTGCTGGCCAAACCAAACCTTTATCTATGAAGAAACTGATTCTCCTCATAGTCTTCGGACTATGCATGGATGTTGTGCAAGCACAAACCGACTCCCTTAAACAATTTATGGATAGCCTGGAAGCTTCTTTCCAGTATCAGCATGGTGAAATAGCATTTGAAAACGGCATCGGGAACCTGAATGTACGACAGGGTTTTCGTTACCTTGATAGTCACCAATCGCGTTTCGTTCTCGAGAGCTTATGGGGTAACCCTGAAGATTCATCGGTTATGGGAATGATCGTTCCGGAGAGCCGCGGAGTTATGGCGGATAACGCCTGGGCATTTATTATCACCTATGAGGAAATGGGCTATGTCAAGGATGATGATGCTGATGATATTGACTATGATGAACTGCTGGAACAAATGCAAAACGATGCTACGGCAGAAAACGAATTGCGTGAAAAAGCAGGATATCAGCCGATCCAGATCGTGGGATGGGCATCTGAACCCTTTTATGATGCTGACAAAAAAGTATTACACTGGGCCAAGGAAATAAAATTCGGAGAGGATGAATTCAACACCCTGAATTACAATGTCCGCATCTTAGGTCGCAAAGGTGTGCTCGTGCTAAACGCTGTGGCTACGATGGAAGCGTTGCCCGAAGTGCAAAAAGCAATTGATCCTGTGGTAGGTTCATTCGCCTATGCCGATGGAGCAAAGTACAGTGATTTTGATCCGGAACTGGATGAAGTGGCAGCGTGGACCATTGGTGGTCTGGTGGCTGGAAAAGTTTTGGCCAAGGCAGGCATCTTTGCCATTCTGCTCAAATACCTAAAGCTTATTGTAGTTGGCATTGGTGCGTTGGGAGCAGGGATATGGAAATGGTGGAAGCGTAAAACTGAACTTCCTGAAGTACGGAACATCGGAGGTGATACGAAGATCGATCAATAGATGTATTGAAATTAGAATACAAATGAAAGAAGCTGCCTGAATGAGCAGCTTCTTTCATTTGCAGCCTAAACTTCTTAAAAAGGAAGTGACCGTTCAAATAACACCATAGGGAAAGAAGTGATCCCACTTCTTATCTTGGCTTCACCTAAATAACCGCGTACCATGAAGCCTATAACCCTCGTCTTGTTTGTTTTACTTCTTATCACCGCTTGCCAGAAGGCAGACAAAGAAAGCGCCAACACTATAATATCTGAATCTGTAAAATCCAGAATAGACTCAACCCTGAAGAGTTTTGTCGATTCAGGAAAGGTAGCGGGTGTATCTGCACTGATCTTTGAGAAAAATAATGAAGTATACTATAACGCGTTTGGCTATGCTGATCGGGAAGCAAAGACACCGATGGACCGCAAGACACTCGTCCGGATTTTTTCCATGACCAAGCCTGTTACCGGTGTTGCATTAATGAAATTGTATGAGCAGGGAGCCTTTCAGCTGGATGATCCGCTTTCCAAGTATGCACCTGAGTTTGCCGACATGAAAGTTTTTAAAGGTGTTGATGCTTCGGGCAAGATGATCCTTGAGCCCGTGAAGCGCCCCATTACCATTCGCGACATTACCCGCCATACGGCAGGCTTTGCTATAAATCAGGATACGACAGCCCTTGGAAAACTTCTGCGTGAGACAGACCCTATGAACCGTACGAACACACTTTCTGAAATGGCAAAGAAACTGGGAAGTCTGCCGCTGGCATTCCATCCCGGTGAGCAATGGTCATATGGACCGTCCGTTGATGTTCAGGCATTTTTGGTTGAACGGCTTTCCGGTAAAACCTTTGATCAGTTTTTACAGGAGAATATTTTTGATCCGCTGGGCATGAAGGAAACTCGTTACGTGATTCCTCCCGGAGATACCAGCAGACTTGCCGCTTTATATTACCGTAATGATGATGACGGTATATTAAGTCACGTACGCGATAGCCAGGCAGATACGTTTTATGTTAGAAAGTGGGCCATGGTACCCGGAGGCTGGGGACTAACCTCATCGGTTGACGACTATATGCGCTTTGCGCGAATGCTGGTCAATGAGGGTACACTTGATAATGCCACCATTCTAAAACCTGAAACGGTAAAATTGATGGCGACCAGCCACTTGTCTGATAGCATTACACAACGCATGTGGCTGCCGAATAAAGGACAGGTCGGATTTGGGATTGACTTTGCTGTTCGCCTCCGTACTCCGCAGTCAGAGGAAGAGAACAATGGAACAGTAGGAGAGTTCTTTTGGGATGGCGCTGCAAGCACACTGTTCTGGGTGGATCCGGTTAATGAACTAACTGCTGTATTGTTTGTACAACTCCAGCCCTTCGACCGCGTAAAGCTACATAAGAATTTTCGTGATGCAGTATATGGACGCTATGTCCCGTAGCCGTAACTACAGCTTAATATTTTCTAAATTATTTCTTTCTGATTTTTTTGGGTAGCAGCTGTGAGGGTGCTCATTATGTGTATGCATTATGTTTTACTGTGGGATTACTAACGCAGGTGAAGCATAATTATTTGTTATAACATAAGGATCTTATTGATTCCAGTGCCTGACCATGTTGACCTCTATTTCAAAAAAGTATTACTTTTGGCCATTGGATATTTTTGTTCATGGTTGGGTGATAGCAGGAAGTAGTTGTCAATAAGTTTCAGTTTTTATCGTTAAGATTTTCTAACGGTCACTCATTCGGTTGTGTTTGATGCAACTTAGCTCAGAAGCGTTGTTGGTTATTTTAAAAGTCAGTATGGTTAATTCATTCAATCTATCGGTTCATTTACAGGGAAATATCCTTGTCCGGAAACACAATTCCCGCTAATGGATTTTATTCTGTTTGTTCTGCATAAGGAAACGCAGACGAATGGAACCGTTTAATAAATTTTTTCAACAAAAACCCTTTAGTATGAAAAATGAAAAAACAAAAAGCCTGATGACAATGGCCGCAAGCCTTGTTGTTGTGGCAGCGATGGTTACACACCTGAGCAGTTGTTGTAAACCCGAGATCATCGGCAGTGTGCCAAACACGTTGCGTCCTCAGGAAACCGGTAACTGGTGCTGGGCAGCCACCACGCAAATGCTCGCAGCACATTTAGGTATAAGTGTTAATCAGTGTGATCTGGCCAATCATGCCTTCGGAAAAACAAATTGCTGTAATCCCCAAACAGAAGGAACACCTTGCCCCAAAACCAATGACTGTAATACACCCGGTTGGCTCGAGCTTGATTTTGCCGGAGTTAAATTCAGTGAATCTTCATCAGCATTAAGCTGGAAAGATCTCAAAAAGCAGATCTATTGTGCGAAGAAGCCCATGGGTTATGCCTACGGAACACCAGGTGTCGTGGGGCACGTCCTCGTTATTAAAGGATACATAACCGTAGGGGGAACCAATTATCTGGTTTTAAATGATCCGTGGAGTCCATGTGTTGGTGAAGAACGTTTAATTACTTATGATCAGTATGCTGATCCCGCTGGAACATCTACACATTGGAATACATGGTATGACATTGCGAAAAAATAATCAACCCTTTTATTATGAAACGCACATTAAAAATATTTTCTTTTGCTATGGCTGCAACGCTTATGGCTTCCGCTTGTCAACAAAGTACACCTTCAGCTGATGGTGAGCAGGATACTCCGCAATTCTATTCCACAGCCGATGAAGCTGTTGCCAAGGCAAAGGCAGACTTGTTGAGCATTCTTGAATCGGATAAAAACATTAATCTCAATATTGAGGGTAGCGCGTTGCGTGATGCGCAACCTGGAAAATCAATATCCTATTCCGTGGTTGATTTTAATAAACTGGGCGGTCTGGATTCGCTTTCTGATATTAAACAGATCGTAAAGGAAGTTAGCAGCACCATTGTACCTCTGGTCAATCAGGGTAATGTAGTTACCATAGTGGAGGTAAGTCAGGGTGAAAAGGGGTGGAAGGTATCCGGTCTTGGAAATGCCGGACTGAGCAGAAATATCAATGCGGTACTTGCGCAACCACAGAATGTTGGTGATGCAGCGATAGAATTATATGAAGTACCTAATCTGAGAGCAAACCTGTATGTAGTAAAAACAGCCGATAAGGAATTGTTCTATACCGATTACAATGGTTATAGCATCAGAGAAAGTGTTAACCCTTCAGAGTTACTTACCCGGTTGAAGAGTGATGCCGAAGCGTTTATCAAGAACTATGGTGATAAACTGAAAGACGGCAAGTTGGTGGAGTAATTTGAAATTAAAATAAGTCCATCACCCGCTTTCAAGGAGTTTGTTTCGGTTATCAGCCGAAACAAACTCTTTTTTATTTGTGGATAATAAAAGCCTCGGATTCAGCGCACCGAAAGGTGCGCTGAATCCGAGGCTTCACCTATATACCGTCTTTGTTTGTTAATCCACCTTCGTGATCTTATCACCACGGTATTTGAATTCTTCCATGATCAGGTGTACCGCTTCCTTGATCTTTGTTTCGTCAGTGATGAATGCTTTCTCACGAACAAGTCCTGAAGCAAAACCATCCCAAACCACCTCAGATGTTTTAGTATCAATTAAAGAGATCAGCAATGTTCCGGGTTCAAGGATATGAGTTGTTGTATCAGAAACTTCACGTACTTCCCTTCCGGCAACCATTGTAGGATTGTCATTAATATATCCGCGCATGCGGGCAGTTCTTTCTAATACCCTGTAGGTAACCAGCAAGTCAGCGTTGGTATCATTCTGGCGATAACCTCTCGCTTCCAGTTCTTCCTTCAGGGAATTTTGTACCGTTGTATTAATAACCGTGTTGGATGACGGAATGATTACATTATAGGAATACGTATACGGAGTAGTGGTTGTAGTAGTAACCGTTGTCTTAACGGTTTTTCCGTTTTTAACCGTAGTACGTTGTTCCTTTACGGGTAACTCATGCTCTTCGGTGTAGGAGTAGATATAGTACCCTGCTTCAGGTTGGGCCGTTGGGTCTGTTTTAGCCCACGTAAATGTTTTATACTTACTGAAGTCGTTGTTTAATTTTGTGTTTCCCTTCACCACCACATCCTGAGCGTGAACGAATGTTGCTGTAACAAATAACAGCGCTGCAATTTTTAATGCTTTCATACTGATTTTATTTTAATCCACTTTTTATGATGTAATAAGCTATACTGATTCACAGTATTCGTTCCTCATTACGAGGAGCCTTTTATCATACCGGGACAAAATAATGCCAGGGGTTTCTGATCTGTTGTTGCGGAAAAGTGTAGAATTCCAGCTACTTACTGGGGGGACCGAGGACAATTAATCTTCAAAATCCAATCAGCACAAAGGGAGCCCAATAATAGGGTGCCGCATATTTTTCGGAAGCAATGAGGTTCAGCTTGGCTTGTTTCAGATTTTCACCAAAACCTGCGGTCTCATGATGGAGGAGCTCTTTATAAAAGTCAGTCATCAGACTGGCAGTTGATTCATCGGCAACGCTCCAGAATGAAACGATAAGGCTTTGCGCACCGGCATATACCAAAGCACGTGAAAGTCCGATGACGCCTTCACCCTTGGATATTTTTCCCAGTCCGGTCTGGCAAGCCGAAAGCGTAACCAGACTGGCATGTAACTCCAGGTTGTAAATTTCTCCTGCAAAAAGATTTCCATCTTCTGAATCGGCATCCGATTGTAAAAATATGCGTGAAAGCTCGGGATTGCTTTCATCAACAACACCATGCGTGGCAAAATGCAGGTAGCAATAGTTTTTCAGGTTATCGGACTTAATAAGTTTTTCATCGGCCTTAGCTCCCAGAAAGACACCTGAATTCAGATTCTTGGCAGTGAAAAGCTGTGATATGTTTTTTACTTCTGATTCACTTCCGGGAAGATCGTTCAGATTATCTTTTTCCGGAAATGTTACTGGCGCGCAGAGGAATATTCCCTGGTTGGCGGCTACGGTTTTACTTTTTTCTTTTTGCAGGATCAGTGCTGCAGAGAATTCATACCGGACGCTGTATTTCTTGACAACGTATGGCAATTGTTGGTAGGAATTTTCTTCCGCGGGGTCTGTCGTAAAAAGAGATTCAAAAGGAATGATACTTAATCTTCCGGTAGGCAAAATCACAAGGTTGGTGATAGCTTTGGGTGTTTTCGGAATGAGTAAAGCGGAAAGTTTTCCGGCCGTCATCCGGTATGTTTTGACTTCGTTAAAGAAGATGCTGTTTCGCATTCCGGTAATGTATCGGTCAAATTCTTTGGGGAGGGTATGAGGTGTTATTTTGAATTGTTTGCCGGTGATCTGAAATACATATAGCCGGCTGTTTTTTTCGTCAATGAAATAACTGAGTATAGCGGTCTTTGTATCAAGCCTGGTTTGAAGCTGGCGGATAGAAGGGGCAGATGCATTGAATTTTAAATTAAAGTATTCAGGGAACTGATTCTCCAGTTTTTTCGTGAAGGCTTCATAACTTCGGTTCAGATTAAAAGAAGTCTCCCGCAGATATTTTTCTTCATCTCCGGAAGGTTTTTGAGCCAGTTTCTGTGCGCATAATGCAATGGCTGACTTCAGGTTTTTTTCTTCTTCCAGTAATTCATTGGGGATACCGGCAAAGGATTTGGCGTTGGCATCTGAAATAGCTTCAAGCAACACGGCAGACTTGCTTTTCTCTGCGAAATAAAATGCCAGTTCGGCATAGGGTTTCTTTTTGAACGCTACCTGCTCAGCTTCAAATGCTATCCGCACACCATCGGCATATACTTCATTGGCGATTGCTCCGAGCATGATCTTATCGCTTTCATTGGTGATCTGCTGACGGAGTTTGTCGATAAGTGTATCACAGGTCTGCAGGGTTTGAAGTGCACTTTCGAGATCAGAAAATTTTAAGGTCTTATTGAAATGCCGGGCTTCAAAAGCCTCGGCTTTGTATAACATGGAGTATAGCATGACGTGACCGTCATAAAAATTCCGGGGACGAGGATTTACATGAATGTCTTCAGATTCAAAATCGGTAACGTTGGCCTGAAGGGCGCGCTGATATTGATTTAATGCAACATCAAAGTTACCGGCCGCTACCGATAGGTTCCCAATGGCATTCAGCGTGCGCGCAACGTCAGGATGTTTTTTGCCATAACTGTCTTCATACATTTTAAGTGCGAGGTCAAAATAGCCGGTGGCAGCCGGAGTATTGCCTGTCTTGGTGTAAATATTTCCCAGATTAAAAAGAGCAATGGCTTTGGTGGGGTGAGCCTGTTGCGGATAGACCTTTTCCCAAATGGCCAATGCGGATTCAAAATTATTAATGGCATCACCGTATAACTCAAGCTTGCTGTAGATGAATCCGATGTTGGTATAGGCAATGGCCACCTTGGGATGTTCTTTACCGTGAAGCTTGTTGTAGATCACCTGCGCTTTTTCATAGTATTCAAGCGCCTTGTCATTATCGATCATGCTGTATACCAAACCGAGATCATTGTATGATGCAGCAATCAGCTCACTGTTTTCTTTCAGTTGCTTTTGCCGCACGGTTAACGCCATGCTAAGCTGTTCTTCGGCCTGCATGTATTGTCCGGTAGACCGGTACAGGTTTCCCAGATGTGATAATGCCTGCGCAGCTTCAAGGCTTTCCGATTTTCCTGCGGCCTCAAAATTTCCAAGTGCCTTCTGCAATATTTCAAGTGACAGATCATTTCTTCCCTGGTTGAGGTATAAAAGTCCGTAGGTGGTCTGAACGGATGCCCGTTGAAAGGGTGATGAAATAGTGCGTGATTGAATATCGGCTAGCAGTTTTTCAGCATCAGCGAAGCTTCCCATCCGGATCAACGCTTCGGCTTTCTGCGTTTCCAGAAATATCTTTTTTTCAGGAGATGCTTTGGGTAATTCTGAATCAATTCGTGTAATGGCTTCATTGTACCGTGCGTCCAATAGCAGGTCTTCAACTTGCTGAGCCCATGTGATGGAAGAGTAAACAAATAGAAAAGAGAGCAGGAGGGTTATTCTCATAAGTTTCAGAATCGATAGCAATAGCTCAGTGTGGAGACAAGTTCGCGGGTGAGGCCATCCGGGTTTGTATCACGCTGCACGAGTTTATGACCGAGAAGAAGGCGCACGCTGGACTGAACATTAAAGCTGTAGCCGGTGGTGAGGATTGCCGACATCGCTAAACCTTTGGCGCCATCCGGTTTCACACGGGTTCCGTCACCCAATGATATTTCATCATTGGTTATCCGGTAAATCGGAAGAAGACCTAACGTAAAATTGAGTCGCGAAAACCTGAAGTTTCGTTCCACCCGGAACATGATATCCGTACCACGCTTTAGTTCTTTGGAGTTGGGGTATTTCTGAATGTATCCCATAGACTCAGAAGTATTGTCTTCCCAGGCTGTCCAGAGAAACTGGTTGTCATTTTTATTAAAAGGATATTGAATACCGGTAGCGAAAAGCCATTTGCGGCTGATCAATGAAATGCCGGTGATAAAATCATAGGTACCCAGGCTGGTTTGATAATACATGGGCAGCGGATTGCCCTCGTCATTTTCCTTGTCAGAATTATTCGATGGAATTTTTCCGCCTATTGAAAGGTTGATGTCAAATTTTTCCGAACTGTACATGTTCCGGGTGAAACACAACGAGATGTCTCCGAGACCCGAGGTATTGTCGAGTGTTCCGGTAACAGCCTGAAAGGGAAGTTTCACCTGAAAGGAATTCTTGCTGTTGAGACTGAAATTCATATCAGCCGTTGCCACATAGATAACCGGAGAAAGGGTAGTGGTGCCCCGGTAGAAACTGACTTCCATGGACCTTAGCTTCAGCTCGATTTTTTTATTGTATGGCTGATCGGGTTTCATGGCGCCCATAGTACAGAATCCGGCATCGCTGCAACCCTGAGAAAATGTATGCGGTGATGAACTGAGAATACACGAGAGAATCAAAAGAAGATACTTCGTGAAGGGACTTTTTAGCATATAACGAAGTTACGAAAAATAAAAACCCGGACGTTACCGCCCGGGTTTGATATGTTTTGATTAACCAGATAGGTTACATTCCCAATGACTGGTTCTCGATTGAAGCCAGTTCAAGAACTTTTTCGTATTCAGCAGGGCTCAGATCATTATAAAAATAGTGAACCGGATCTACCTGACCACCATTGATAAGTACTTCATAGTGAAGGTGAGGAGCCGTAGAAAGACCGGTGTTACCAACATATCCGATAAGGTCTCCGCGCTTTACGTTTTGTCCTGAACGTACAGCAAATTCATGCATGTGAGCGTAGCGTGTTCGGTATCCGAAACCGTGGTCAATTTCTACCATCTTACCATAACCGCTGAACTTGACACTTACCTCTTTGATCACACCATCAGCAGTAGCATAGATAGGTGTGCCTATAGAAGCAGCGAAGTCAATGCCCGTGTGCATCTTTCTTACTTTATAAATAGGGTGGGTACGCAGACCAAATCCGGAAGCAAGCGCTACGAGCTGTTTATTGGAAATGGGTTGAATGGCAGGAATGGCAGCGAAAAGTTTTTCTTTCTTCTCAGCCATCTTCACTACTTCATCCTGTGATTTTGATTCGATGTACAGTTTTCTGCGAAGGTGATCTACCTGTTCGTTAATGTTGATCAGGAGTTCCTCATGGCTAAGGTTTTTATCCTTGATAGACTTATACCGTTCTGATCCACCGACACCCGCATTACGAATGGATTTATCGATGGGCTCGGCACCCAATACTACACGGTATATATTGTCATCACGTTGTTCAATGCCGTTGAGCATCGCTTCCATATCTTTCACTTTCGAGGATACTTTGTCGTACTCAAATTCAAGTTCTTTTATCTCGTTATTGAGGATGAGCTCCTTGGGTGATTCGAAGTTATTGTAGAATGTATACCCCAGAATAGCAGCCATAATTGCTACCATGGCGAGTAAACCAAGAGCGTTCAAAACAACATCACTTGTCTTGGTTTTTACCCGTTCATACTTACAGGTTTCAGTGTCGTAGTAGTACTTTATCCTAGCCATAGTAAAGTATTGTAAATCTGTAAATTAAGCACTTTTAGGCCTAAATACCAAAATTGCCTTTTCGTTACATTCGATGAATGGCCCCTCCAGCAGATCAATGCAGTATGGAATCGCTGGAAATACAGCTTCGAGGCATTCCCGGATGGCTTTTGGCTTTCCTGGCAAATTTACTATTAAAGTTTGGTTCCGGATACCCGCGGTTTGGCGTGATAGGATTGCGGTGGGTACGTATGTAAGGCTTTTTGCACGCATTAGCTCTCCGAAGCCCGGCATCATTTTATCGCAAACGGCTTCAGTGGCTTCAGGGGTCACATCTCTACGGGATGGCCCGGTTCCTCCACATGTAATAATAAGACAACAATTACGGTTATCGGCCATGTCAATCAGCGTCTTTTCTATCAGAGGCTGCTCGTCTGGTATCACGGCATACTCCTTTTCCCATGGACTGATAAGATACTCGTTCAGGAGTTGAACGATAGCCTTTCCCGGTATGTCTTCGTAGATACCCTGACTGGCACGGTCTGAAATGTTTATTACCCCGATCCGAATCATAAATCAATTTTTGTGACGGATATTCTCCGAGCGTCCCTTTTTGAATACCTGTCTTCCTTTGTTTATTCCTTTACGCATTTCACGTTGTTGTTCTTCCGGAAGGGCCATGATTCCCTGGCATTCTTCTGAGCAGCATGCATTGTATTTTGCGGCACATTCCGTGCATTGAATGAAAAGCAGGTGGCATCCATCGTTCTTGCAATTGGTGTGGTCATCACAAGGTTTACCACACTGATGACAGACGGCAATGATATCTTCTGTGATCCGCTCACCCAGACGTTCATCAAATACGAAATTCTTCCCGATGAATTTATTCTCAATGCCCTGGTTCTTTACTTCCTGTGCATACTTGATAATTCCACCATCCAGCTGAAATACATTTTTGAATCCCACATGTTTCATCCATGCGCTGGCTTTTTCACATCGGATACCCCCGGTACAATACATCAGCAGGTTTTTGTCTTTCTGATCGCGCATCAGATCTTCCACCACCTGTAATTCTTCACGGAAGGTATCAACATCCGGAAGCACAGCATTTTTAAAATGACCAACTTCACTTTCATAGTGATTGCGCATGTCTACAATAACCGTGTTAGGGTCGTCAGCAAGCTTGTTGAATTCAACCGCGTTGACGTGAACGCCTGAATTGGTCACATCAAATGACTGGTCATCTAATCCATCGGCCACTATCTTTTTACGCACCAGGATTTTAAGCTTGAAAAAAGAGCGACCGTCATCCTGGACGGCAATATTCAACCGTACTCCGGTGAGCCAGGGAATACTATACAGATGCGATTTAAACGATTCAAGTTGGGCATCAGGAACGCTGATCTGTGCATTGATACCTTCGTGGGCAACATAGATTCGACCCAGTACCTGGCAGGATTCAAGTTCCTGATACAGATCGTTGCGAAAGCCGGAAGGATCAGAAATCTGATGGTATTTGTAGAAGGAGATCGTTACCCGTTTCTCCTGAGCGGTACGCATTTTCTCCTTGAGAACGCGACCGTTAACGCGGTTGTATAATGCCATAAAGCGTTGATCAATTGCAGGTTAATCGAACCTTTATAATAATTTAATCCGCAAAGATAGGGGAAATCGGGAAACCGATCGGCAGTTAATCTAAAGCTTTGGCTTTAACTGACCCCGGATCAATTGATTGTATTCTTCACAGGTAAGAATTCCGTGCTCATCACAATACGGACATGTTCTGTACTCGTCATTGAATGCACCTCGTTTGATAATTACATGATCACCTTTACACACCGGACAAATTACTTTTCCGCTGGGACCACAGTCGATATCATAGTCCATAGACAGTACTTCTTCTGCTTTCTTACTTTCCACGGATTTCTCTTTCAGAAATTCGGCTTCTGCAAGCTTCTTCCATTTAATGGCTTCTTCAGAGAACTGACCGTTGGTACCCTTGAGCTGGATGTACTTATTAAGCCAATCAATACTTTGTTTGAATTTGCCAAGGTGAAATGAATTCCTTCCGAAATAATAGGTGAGGTCGGAGGGAACACTTTTGACATTATTCAATACCTGAACAAATTTTTTGTCGGCCAGTGCATACTGACCATTGTCCATATAGTATATCCCGGAATCCAGTTCCCGCATCATGGCAGCCTTGCGTGCCTGTTCCTGCTGCTGTCTGAATTCTTCTGCTCTTTCTTTGTCCTGTGCCTGGGTGGCGAATGAAATGCATAAAAACATGAACATGAATAGTCCACCTATACTGCCTGATCTCACATTCAAAACGTACGTCATCACGAAAATCTTTCCGGTTTAATATTCAGCCATTCCAGTGCGGCACCATGAAATATATCGGCTTTCACCTGCGCATCAATATCCATATCCTCAATGAATTTACCAATTTCAAGATCGCCTAACGGGAAAGGATAATCCGAACCCAGTGTTACCCGTTTTGATCCCTGAAGCTTCACGATGTAATCCAGCAGGAGGGGATCATGCGTTACACTGTCTACCCAGAACTTTCCCAGGTAGGTTTCAGGTGAATTCGGATTATCGATTGCTACCAGGTCAGGCCGACAATCAAAACCATGTTTTATCCGTCCCAGGGTTGTTAGAAAAGATCCTCCGGCATGCGCAAAATTCACCCGTAAAGCCGGAAGCTTCTCAAAAATTCCGCCAAAGATCATGGAGCAGATGGCGCGTGCTGTTTCGGCAGGCATACCCACCAGCCACGGAAGCCAGTAGCGTTGCATATTCTTTTCACCCATCATATTCCAGGGATGAACCAGTACCGCCATACCAAGGTTTTGACAGGTTTCGAAGATAGGGAAGAAGCGTTCTTCATTGAGGTTCAGTTCATTAATGTTGGAACCGATCTGAATTCCCTGCAGACCGATGGACTTACACCGCTCGAGTTCTTTCACAGCCAGTTCCGTATCCTGCATAGGGATGGTACCGAGGCCCAAATAGTTTTTCGGATATCGAATTACGAGGTTGGCCAGGTGATCATTGAGAAACTGCGATAACTCCAGGCCGTCAAGGGGTTTAGCCCAATAGGAAAACATGACGGGTATGGTGCACACCACCTGAACCTGTGTGTTGAAGTTTTCATATTCCTGTATCCTCAACGCTTCATTCCAGCAGTTCTCATGAATTTCCCGAAAGAAGTGGTTTCCACGCATCATATTGGCATAGCCCTTCTTATGATGTTGCAGGTGAATGAAGTCACCATACCCGAATTTCGAACTCCAGTCGGGAAGCTTTTCGGGAATGATGTGGGTATGTGAATCAATCTTGAGCATTCAGTTCTAATAGCGGTTCTCTCCGGCAAAGATAAAATTCAAACGTATCTTTTCGTTTTACCTTTCGGAGAATGCTGTAGAGAATTTACAGTTCAAAAGCCAGCAACCCGCGCATCTCATTTATTTTGACTTATTTTTGCCACCGTATTCAGAATGCAAGAGCATACCGACACCATTATTGATGCTGTAATTACCTGGGTAGATGGTGATGATCCCCGGCATATTGCCAAACGCAATCAGATACTGGGCGCCAATGACAGGCAGGCTCAGTCTATTACAGCAAGGCTCGGTTCGGTCAATGAGATCGCTTACTGTGTAGAGTCAATTATTCAGTTTGCTCCCTTCATCCGCACAATATTTATTGTAACCGATGAACAGATTCCGGATGTGTACTATGCTTATCCGGACCGGATCAAGATCATCGATCATAAAGTGATCTATCGCGGATATGAACAGGCATTACCCACGATAAATATTTTTAGCATTGAGTGTATGCTCTACCGCATACCCGGATTGGCGGAAAACTTCATGTATTTCAATGACGATTTCTTTCTGATCAAACCTACTACACCACAGGATTGGTTTAGGAACAGACACCCGGTACTCCGTGGACGATGGGAAATTCCTCCGGAAAAAACCTGGTACAGGCGTCTCGCTGCCCTTGTTGGAATTAAACGTGACAAGCGTGCGAGTTTCCGAAAGACACAATCAAAGGCTGCCAGCCTCCTGGGATTTGAAAACCGGTATTTTCGGTGCTATCATACACCACGTGCATTACGGAAATCAACCTATGAGAATTTTTTCGAAGCACATCCTGAATTACTGTTGAATCAGATTCAGCACAGGAAGCGGCATTCGGATCAGTTCAATCCCTATTCACTGGCGTGGCATCTGGAGATCAAAAATAATACAGCACACATAGCGTCTGCTGTTGGTATTATGGAGCTTCATAATCCTGCACATAAATCCATCCATCAAATTGAGCGTATGCTGCAATCGGCTGAACGGAAACATGATGTACTATGTGTGAACATTCAGAATCTCAATCTGGCTTCGGCTGATCAGCAACGGATCATTTTTAACTGGCTGGATCGCATAATCCCGGGAGGACATCGTCACAGAATGGGCTTAAACCAAAGCAATGATTCTCAATCGGCTTCGTAACGGTAATAGAATAATTAAATCGCGGATAAATCAATTGTAGTGTATGACCAGATTATTCCAGGGTCTTCGTTTTCAGGGAAATATTTACAAGGGGCTTCTGCTTCAGTTATTGATTGCCATGTTGCTGTTCTCCTTGTGCCGCGTTGGTTTCTTCCTGTTTAACCTCAGCTACTTCCCAAACATGACCCTGATCAACTTCTTGAAGATCATGGCAGGAGGGATGCGGTTTGATCTGACTGCGGTATTATATACCAATGCGTTGTTTATCCTGCTGACGATCATTCCCTTTGAATTCAGATTTGCCAAATGGTATCAAACCATACTGAAATGGATATTCTTTATCACCAATGGCATTGCACTGGCTGCTAACATTTCTGATTTTGTGTACTATCGATTTACCGGACGAAGAACTACAGCGGATGTCTTTCAGCAGTTCGAGCATGAACAGAATCTCACCAAACTTTGGTTGAGGTTTGCGTGGGACTACTGGTACGGTGTGCTTATCGTAGTACTCCTGATCGCCCTCATGGTGTGGTTGTACCGGAAAGTAAAAGTGGAAGGTCCGCAACTCACGAACCGGATTGTATTTTACATCTCCGGTGTGATACTCATACCTGCTGTGCTGTACCTGTTCATCATTGGCGTGCGGGGAGGTGCATACCATCACATCAGGCCCATTACGTTGAATGATGCCGGACAGTATGTGGATGACCCCCGTGATATAGTACTGGTGTTGAATACTCCGTTTGCTATTTACCGGACACTCGGGAAGACAAAGATCAAACGTGTAACCTTCTTTAAAGACCAGAATGAAGTAGACTCGCTCTTTTCTCCCATCCGGAACAGTGTGGATACAGGACAAATGAAAAAGCTGAATGTCGTGATCATTATACTCGAAAGCTTTTCAAAAGAGTTTGTGGGATATTACAATCACCACCGTGAAAATGGAAAGTATAAAGGCTATGCGCCTTTTATGGATTCATTGCTGCAATACAGCAGGGCTTACCGGTATTCATTTGCAAATGGCAGAAAATCAATTGATGCATTACCTTCCGTAATTGCCAGTATTCCTTCTATGGGGGTACCGTATGTGCTTTCACCATTCTCCGGCAACAAAGTAAACAGCCTTGGATCGTTGCTGGGAGCAGAAGGGTATGAGACTGCCTTTCTTCATGGCGCCCCGAATGGTTCCATGGGGTTTGAGGCCTTCATGAATGTTGCCGGAATTGAAAAGTATTATGGCATGGATGAGTATGGCAACGATGATGATTTTGATGGATGGTGGGGAATATGGGATGAGCCTTTCCTGCAGTATGTGGCAGGTGTACAGACGGATTTTGAAGAGCCGTTCTTTTCAGTAACGTTCACCCTCTCATCACATCATCCCTACATTGTGCCACCTGAGTATGAAGGTAAATTCAAAGGAGGTCCTGTTCCGATCTTACGCGGCATTCAGTACACCGATAATGCATTGCGAAAATATTTTCAGAGAGTGTCTAAGGAGCCATGGTATAAAAACACCCTGTTTGTTATTTCAGCCGATCATGTGTCGTCTAATGTGTTGTTTACAGATGGACGCACAGCGCCAGGCTTATTCGCGATACCTATTTTCTTCTTCCGCCCGGATAATAGTCTGGCCGGTATGGATGACCAGACCATAGTTCAGCAGGTAGATATCATGCCTACAGTATTGGGCTACCTGAATTACCGTAAACCCTATGTGGCTTTCGGGCAAGATGTATTTAAAAATGCCGGGCAATCCTGTGCCTGGAATTATGAGGCAGGTGTATTTCAATATTATGAAGGCGATTACCTGATGCAATTTGATGGTAAACGATCGATTGCACTCTATAATTTCAAAACTGATAGCCTACAACAGGAAAATCTGCTGGAGAAAAATCCATCCATGTCGAAGCACCTGGAGAAACGGCTCAAGGCAGTGATCCAGCAATACAATAACCGGATGGTGGACAACGATCTGATCTTAACAGAAACAAAACCGGCAAATGCTGGTCATTGATCTAATCCGGAAATGTTTTTTTAAGTATGTTTGCTTGCGGTTCATTGATTCAAATTTTAATCCTGCTGTAGCTGTGCCATCTGTTTTAATTCTAGGAGCAACCAGTGATGTTGCTATTGCCTGCGCGCGTGTTTATGCTCAGAACAAATACAATTTATTTCTTGCCGGTCGTGATGTGAATGTGCTGCAGACCGTAGCCAATGACCTGAAGATCAAATTCCAGGTAGAGGCCATTGCTGTTGCTTTTGATGCGCTGCAGTTTGATACCCATGAGAAGTTTTATCAGTCACTTTCCGCAAAGCCCGATGTTACCATCTGTGTTTTTGGATTACTCGGTGATCAGGCGGTGTCGGCAAAAGACTGGGCGGCTTGTAAAAGAGTGATCGACTCAAACTACACGGGTGCAGTTTCCATTTTGAATATCGTAGCGAATGACTATGAATCCCGCAAGAGCGGAACCATTGTCGGTATAAGTTCGGTAGCCGGAGAGCGAGGCCGTCAGAGTAATTTCATTTATGGCAGTGCGAAAGCAGGATTCACCGCATACTTATCCGGGCTTCGTAACAGGTTGTTTGCTTCGGGTGTACACGTGGTGACCGTAAAACCCGGTTTCATCTATACCAAAATGACGGAGCACCTCACCCTGCCCAAACCCTTAACGGCCAAGCCTGAGCAATTGGGTAATGCCATTCTGAAATCAGTCCGGAAGAAGAAAGACGTGATTTATGTATTACCGGTATGGCGACTGGTGATGCTGATCATCCGTAATATTCCGGAGGGAATATTCAAGAAACTAAGGCTTTAGACTGCTAACCAATATTGGTATTGGGAAATTCAAAGGGTGCTGTCTGTTGCTTAAGCTAAATTGTGATAGACACTTTGTACGTCATCATCACTCTCCAGTACTTCAACGAGTTTAAGCACTTCATCCTGTTGTTCTTCTGAAAGCTCCTTGGTAGTGGTAGGAACATATTGCAGTTCAGAACTCTTGGCCTCAAGGTGTTTGGATTCCAGAAACTTCTGCATGTGGCCGAACTCGGTGAACTTAGTGTAGATGATTACTTCTTCGTCACCCGCTTCAATATCATCTGCTCCACCTTCAATAAGATCAAGTTCCATTTCCTCCAGGTTAATCTTCGAAGGATCGAATTTAAATACGCCTTTCCGTTCGAACATAAACGCTACGGATCCTGAATTTCCCATGCTGCCTCCGTTCTTGGAGAAGTGAAGGCGAACGTTAGCTACCGTTCGTGTCGGGTTATCCGTAGCGCATTCCACCATGATGGGAACACCATGCGGTGCATAACCTTCGTAGGTTACTTCCTGAAAATCTTTTTCTTCTTTGGATGAGGCACGCTTGATGGCTGATTCAACACGGTCTTTCGGCATGTTGGCACCTTTGGCATTCTGAATAGCCATACGAAGTTTCGGATTGTTTTCCGGAAGCGGGCCAGCTTGTTTTACGGCTATGGCTATATCTTTTCCGATTCGCGTAAACGTCTTTGCCATCTTGTCAAAGCGTGCGAACATCTTGTGCTTTCTCTTTTCAAAAATGCGGCCCATAAGAAATACGGTTTAAAGCGTGGCAAAATTAGAGGAGATCATCAATTAGTCAAGTGACGTTACCATCTTTTGAACTCAGCTGGTTTGCGTTGCACGCTGGGCTTTTTCCCACAATATGGATTGGCGTCCTCGCGAAAAACGGATCAGCCCCGCATAAACCGAAAGGTTCATGACGGTAAAATAATACGGAACGAAGAAACCCTTGATCGATACTTTCTGGTCGCGAAGCATATAACCCATGCCGGCCAGGGCATAAAAGGCAAGTTGCAAACCAAAAACAGCCTGATAAAATATAAATCCCTGAGCGGCCAGGGCAATATTCGCGATCAGAATCAGGGGAAGTGCCAGCGGTGCGAGCGTCCAGCGCAACACGCGGTGACAAACATATTGAAACGTCAGGATTCCAAAGCGGAAGGGATTCAGGAGATACGTTAATTTGAGCATGGCCTGAAAAGCTCCGGCAGAGATGCGGACTTTGCGTTTCCATTCTTCACGCACGGAAGCCGATGCGGTTTCAATGGCGTACGCATCCGGCTCGTAAGCAAAACGAAAACCCCGCGCTGTCACGCGAAGAGAGAGGTAGAAGTCTTCGATAAGCATGTCTTCCGGAGATTCTTCATACAGTTCAGTGCGTAAAGAGAAAAGCTCTCCGGCAGCACCGACTACGGAATACACCTGAGCATCTTTCCGTTTCAGAAAAGATTCATACTTCCAGTACAATCCTTCTCCAGAACCGGAGGCATTGTCTTTTTCTTTACTGAAAATTCTTTTTTCACCGGCAACCCCACCGATTGTGGGGTCCTGGTAATGCCTGACAATGTTCCGGATAGCGTCAGTATTCAGGTCTGTATTTGCATCGCAGAACACAACAACCGGAGTAGTAACAAATTTCATTACCCGGTTTACCGCGTGGATCTTTCCCCTACGTCCGGGTTCATGAAACAGTTGCACCTGGGGATATTGTTTTACAATTTCTGCCGTATCGTCTGTGGATCCGTCCGTGACGACATAGACTTTAAGTCGCCCCGATGGATAGTGAAGCAAAAGGGTATTCTGTATTTTATGGGCGATGAAATCGGCCTCATTGTAGGCTGCGATAAGCAGCGTAACTTCAGGAAGGTCATCATCTGCCTGAGAGGGGAGTGAACTTCTTTTTCGGAGCATCGAAAAAATGTGGATAATTATCCCATATCCTACATAGGTGAAAGCCACGATAAACACCCCAACCCAAAAGATCCAAAAAGCCAGACTAACCATTGTTTTTTCCACAATTAAACCGTGAAACTAACAGTTACAATTAAAATTTAGAGGGGATACAGTAAGATATTTTGGTTACTTTTGCCGGTCTATCTAGTTGAGAATATGCGTTTTTTACGCCTAATATTACTTTCATCTTTAATTTCTTCCGGAAACCTTGCTTACAGTCAGGTGGCCACACCTGATTTTGCTACCACTGGTGAAAATGAGCCTATTAGTTTTAATATTACCGGTAATGATATACCTCTCGTGGGTGACATTGACCCACAAACGGTTGACCTGGATATATCCCTTGGAGGAACACAAACCTCGACTTCAACCACTGATGGAAATTATAGCATTGATGCGTCAGGCGAGCTGACCTTTGTTCCGAACACCGGATATAATGGTATCACCACATTGCAATACACGGTGGAAGATGAAGGTGGCAATGTGGTACTGCTGCCGGGATTGATCACCATAACGGTGACACCCAATAATCCTCCCTCCGCTAACAACGACAACACATCCACCAACGAAGAGGTAGCGGTAAGCATTACGGTTGTAACCAATGACAGTGACCCCGAAGGTGGGCTGGATCCAGCTACTGTGGATCTGAATACATCATCTGTGGGAATTCAAAATACAAACACAACGGGTGCGGGTTCCTGGAGTGTTAATAACGCGGGCACCGTGTTGTTTACTCCGGTGACTGACTATAGCGGCAATGCACAACTCAGTTATACGGTAAATGATGACATCGGACAAACTTCGAATACGGCAACCATAACCATCACTGTCAATAATATAAACGATACACCTGTCGCCAATGATGACGCTGCAACCACCAGCGAAGAAACACCTGTTAATGTTAATGTGCTAACCAACGACACTGATCCTGATGGCAACGGTACGATCAATGTTGCTACGGTTGATTTGGACATTACAGCAGGTGGTATTCAAACCACCAATACCACCGATGATGGTGTGTGGAGTGTAGCGTCAGGCGTAGTGACCTTTACACCGGAGTCTGATTTTACCGGCCCGACTTCATTGGACTATACCGTGAATGACAATGCGGGCGCTACATCGAATGCTGCCACCATTTCAATTACGGTTTCAAACAGCAATGATCCACCCGTAGCGGTTGATGATGCCACGACTACAACGGAAGAAACCCTGGTGACCTTAAACGTGGTGTCCAATGATACCGATCCCGATGGTAATGGAACCATCAACGCAGCAACCGTTGATCTGAATACAACTACTGGTGGTATTCAGAATACAGCTTCCAGTAATGGATCATGGAGTGTTAACAGCAGTGGTGTTGTTTCATTTACACCCGCATTGAATTTCACGGGTCCCGCCACATTGGATTACACCGTGAATGATAATGCCGGTGCGACATCCAGTGTGGGAACCATAACCATCAACGTTACCAACACCAATGATCCACCAGAAGCTGTAGATGATGCTACGACTACAACCGAAGAAACCCTGGTGACCATAAACGTAGTGACAAATGATACCGATCCGGATGGTAATGGAACCATCAACGCAGCAACCGTTGATCTGAATACAACCACGGGTGGTATTCAGAATACAGCTTCCAGTAATGGATCATGGAGTGTGAACAGCAGTGGTGTTGTTTCATTTACACCCGCATTGAATTTCACGGGTCCCGCCACATTGGACTACACCGTGAATGATAATGCCGGGGCAACATCCAGCGTAGGAACCATTACCATCAACGTCAGTAATACCAACGATCCTCCCGTAGCCGTAAATGATGCAACCACAACACTCGAAGATAATCCTGTAAACATTACCGTAGTCTCGAATGACACGGATATAGATGGTACAATTAACATCGCATCCGTTGATTTGAATACCAGCACTGGTGGAATACAGAATTCAGCCAGTAATGATGACGGTGTATTTTCAGTAAATAGTATGGGTGTAGTGACCTTTACACCTGATCAGGACTTTAATGGACAAACAACCCTGAATTATACGGTAAATGATAATTCAGGTGCGACATCGAATATTGCAACCATAACTATTAATGTTACTGCGAATAATGATTCACCGTTTGCTGTTGCCGATGCTACAACCACGCCTGAAGAAACTACCGTCACGCTAAATGTGGTAGCGAATGATACAGATCCGGATGGCAATGGTACGATCAACGCAGCTACAGTAGATCTCAATACATCCACGGGGGGAATTCAGAACACCGCTTCCAACGGGGCTGGATCGTGGAGCGTTGATGCTTCAGGTGTAGTAACCTTTACACCTGCCAACAATTTCACAGGCTCGGGATCATTAACCTATACGGTAAATGATAACGGAGGACTGACATCCAACCAGGCTACCATTTCCATTACGGTTACACCTATCAATGATCCGCCTGAAGCGGTTAATGATGCTGCTTCCGGAACGGAAGATAACCCCGTAAGTCTGAACGTGGTGACGAATGATACGGATGAAGAAGGTACGGTCCGTGCTAATTCCGTGGATCTCAACACGGGTACACCCGGTATTCAGAATTCCATTGTTGTATCTGGCGTGGGTACGTTCACGGTTAATGGATCCGGTCTGGTTACGTTTACGCCCGTTTTGAATTTTAACGGTCCGGCTTCAATTACCTATACCGTTGAGGATAACGCTGGAGCTACCTCCAATGCCGCTACAATTACCATTACACTCAGTCCGGTAAATGATATTCCCGATGCCGTTGATGATGTGACCACCACCAGTGAGGAAACCGCAGTCACCATTAATGTCTTGACTAATGATAGTGATGCGGATGATGGTATAAACACGGCTTCGGTGGATCTGAATACCAGTACAGCCGGGATTCAAACCACCAATACCACAGGTGCCGGTACATGGAGTGTCAGTGGTGGCATAGTGACGTTTACACCGGCTTCGAATTATTCGGGACCTGCTTCATTGAATTATACGATAAGTGATATGTCAGGCGCTACGGCTACCCCGGCATCTATTTCGGTCACCGTGACACCCACCAATGATCCGCCCACAGCGGTGAACGATGCGGCCTCAACGAATGAAGGCAATGCCATTACCGTAAATGTAGTGTCAAATGATACTGATCCGGAAGGTAATGGAACAATCAATGCCGCTACCGTTGACCTGAATACCGCTACGGCAGGAATTCAAAACAGTATCACCACCGATGACGGATCATGGACTGTTAATTCTTCCGGTGTTGTGACATTCACGCCGGTTTCGGAGTTTAATGGTCCTACTTCAATAACCTATACAGTCAATGACAACAGCGGGGCAACGTCTGGTACGGCTACCATTACCATTACCGTAAATCCGGTCAACGATCCTCCGGTTGCTGTCGCGGACGCAGCAACAACGAATGAAGAAACCAGTGTCACCATTGATGTAACCGACAACGATTCAGACATTGATGGTACAATTAACGTAGGTACAGTCGATCTAAATACCTCGAGTGGTGGAATTCAAAACTCTATTACGATCGCCAGCGTGGGGACATTTTCCGTAAATACAGCAGGTATTGTGACGTTCACTCCAGTAGCTAATTTTAATGGTACTGCTACCGTAAATTATACGGTTAACGATAACAGTGGGGCCACCTCTAATCAGGTTGCTATATCTGTCACGGTAAATGCAACGAATGATCCTCCATCAGCCGTCAATGATGCTGTGACAACCAATGAAG
>DASXWH010000128.1:0-4994 GCA_036503775.1 Ohtaekwangia sp. | reverse complement strand
TTTGTAGATGCGTACCAGGATCACATCACTGGTCTCACTCTCCCTTTCTACGATTGAATACGATTCATTGTAACGCGTAACAATCTCACGCAGATCCAGGAAGGTAAGCTCACCGGATTGTATGGCGGCCGTTAGTGTTTTATTTCTCCGGAATATTTTTCGTGCCGCTTCCTGAAACACGGCAGCGTTGCGTGTTGGAATGGTGTAGAAACGCGAAAGGTGTTCTTCCTTCCGCGACACCAGGTACGACTCAACGCTCACCACACGGTAGTTGCTCATCGACTGAAGGGAGTAATGTTTGAAGAGACAGATGGGGCCATCCACCAGCACTTTGGCAAATCCTTTTTTGTAGACCTGTGTCAGGGTAACACCTATGCGTTCGGGGAAAAAATTGGAGAGCGTGGCGAATGAATCTTTTACCATCGTGAATCCGGTAACTTCTTCGGGTGTGAATTTTTGAGAACCTTTTTCGTCTTTGGTGTTTCGGAAGCTGATGTTCCCATCGGTGTAGGGAAAAGAGACGTATCCGGAAATGTGCGTTCCGTCAGTCTTATAGAGTTTTCCTTCCACGAAGCCTTTGTGTTTTTCTTCGTCTTCATAAACCATACCGTCACCGGTTACCACCTGGCCGTAGGTGAAAGATGCAGACGCAATGAAGGCGAGGGCAATGGCGGTTTTTGTAAGCGGTGAGAGAAGATTCATGATTCGAAAATACATAAACCTGGAAAAATTCATCGCGATGGGAGTAGTGGCAAAAGTTAAAAGCCGTTATCTTGATTGCCAACGATCCTGCTACAGGAGTACTAAACGTAATTACGATTTTAATGGAACAGAAATTGAAAACTATGCCGGTGACGATTTACACGTTCGATGAATCTCCCCGGATCAAAGTGGAAGTGAGTGTGGCGTTAATGCGTCATGCCAGGCATCATTTGAACTGCATTATTCCTTGGTGAACCGTATTACCTTCCTTTGATTATTCACCAATTGAATTGTTAATAGATAAAGTCCCTTTGCAAGCTCGCTTACATCAAGGCAGTCACCATGCTTAGCGACAGCCATTTTTTGTCCTGCGCTATTCTGAACAACATAGGATTTGATTTTTCCTGGATATTGGACGTAAAGTCTGTCAACGGTAGGAACGGGATAGGCTTGTAGATCCGCCTGGTGCTCTTCGTCCACAAGAGTAATGAGAGTTTCTGAAGAAACACGCAGTACACGCATATTGCTGCCATCTTCCGCAATGATCATGATTTTATCATCAACCAGAAGTGCATCACCGGTCTGTTTCCTTCCAGAAGAAGAATCTTCATTGTCAAACTCCAGCGAAGTACCATAACCTGGAATGATGTTTTGTTTAAAGTCTTCTATCGAAGTGCCAGCCTCAACATTGTAGATCACACTATCCGTTATTGCATACACATTGGAACTGATATCGGTAGTAGCAAGGAAAGGTCTGCGCCAAATGCTTTTCCCGTAGGTTCCTGCGTAGAAAGCGCTGTCGCCTTCCGTAATGCAGGTAATGGTAATATCCCGTATGCCTGTTTCGTAGAAGCTATTCCATGAACTTCCGTTATCAGATGAATAAAAGATTTTATCATAGGTGGCTACGTAAATATTATCTCCACGTTTGATCATATCAAAATCAGAGAATGTTGGAATGTTAACTGTAGTCCAGGTGTTTCCATTATCGATTGAGCGGCACACGCCTTTACCACTGCCTGAAGCATATATAACACCATCAATGACGTGTGCTTCATAGACCTCCCTGTTTTTGAAAAACGGGATAGCCACCCAATCAGAGGAATCTGAAAGGATCCGGTAAAGGCCCGTAGAATTTCCGGCCACCAGTATACTGTCATTGGCGCCTATGTATGACATCTGGGTTACATCCGGTGAAGCCGCATTCGGAAGTAACTTCCATGACTTACCGTTGGTATATGAAACATAAACACCATTGTCTGTTCCGATAAAGACCCGGTCACTGAGGGATTCAATATCCCAGACAGGAGGACTGGAAAGTCCGTTTTCCGATTTACTCCAGTTACTGCTGTTCACTGTTGTCATAAAGAGTCCTTCAGCTGTACCTGCAAATAGCGTTGTATCCTTTTTACCAACTGTCATGGAAAAAATACCCTGGATCTCAGAAACCACAACCCAATCATCTCCATCGGTTGAGGTGTAATGAACTCCCCCATGAGTAGCAGCATAGAGTTTACTGTCAAACAATTCGATTTCATTAACCCGGCCCGTATTGATGCCCGCATTCGAAAATGTAAAGTCATGAACCTGTGAATCCAGCCGGTAAAGCCCAAATTTATCTGACCCAAAAAATGTCTTGCCCTGATAGCCAAGCGCATCGAATTCCTGATCTGTGATTTTAACCCATTGTGTCGCTCCGTCTGATAGTTCATAAGTGCCTTCAAAAGTCCCCACCGTAATTAGACGGTTGCCTCCTGCTTGTACTCTGGCGAAGTTGCTGTAGAAGAGGTTGGGCTTTATATCACTCCAAGTATTTCCTTTATCTGTAGAAACAAAGATCGCTTTATATGCTGAGCAGATGAGGGAGTCACCGCGAGCAATCATATCAAAGATTCCGTACGTGTAACCCGGTATATTTACCATATTCCAATGTTCACCGGCATCGGTACTTTTAAAAAGCCCATGAGCTCGACCTGTGCAAAACAAAACATTATCAACCGAAGTCAAGTCTTCAATCAGGGATGGTGCCCCGTTATTTTTCAGGATCAGCATATGAGTAGTTGGATTATACTGATAAACACCTTGGTCACTCACTACAAACAGCTGACCATTGAAAGTATGCATGTTTAAAATCACTCCTTGCATCTGTTGACTTACAGGCACTAGTCCTGACACATCATATCGGTATAATTTATCTGACCCGACAAACAAAGCGTTATTGTGTGTATGTAAACTGTGTATATAAGTTAATTCAGGAAAGGCAGGCAACCAGGTTTTACCATCTACAGATTTGAATACACCCGTCATGGTTGATCCACAAAAAAGAGTATCGCCATACGTAGCAAAAGATGAGATTTCACCTCCAAACGGGCCGTTGTATTGTGTCCATATCGCTTGCCCAAAGACGTGTAGAGTAGCCAGGTGCAAACCGGAAATAAGAAATAAAGTCGTAATCGTTCTGTTCATTGCCAATCGTTTCCCCTTCTGAAAGAAATACCTATGATGAATGACTCAATCACTGCAGGTATAACCGGGTGTCAAAACTATAGAATGATTAATGATGTTTTCCAGTCACTTTTACCAGAATCTTACATGTAATGGTTATCCTGGTAAGCAGAATTTAAAATAAAATCAGGAAAGACGGCACGGGATAGTTATCCTTTGCATATCAACATCGAAGGAAAAAGAATCTCAGTTCACAGACCATGGGCGTATGCTTGATGTACAGATAAATTTAAAATAGATTACGTTAATTGCAATCTTTCAGCATCCTGTCATGACAGCCATACTTTTCAAAAAACTCGTCCCTGTTATTCTGATGGCCATAGGTGGTACTCTCTTTGTTCTGGTGAGAACCGTAACCGCATGGTTGGAAAAAAGGTCAGGGCTGGGCAATATCGAAAAGATCAAAAAAGATCCAGCGACTGCTGCAAGAGTAAGCGAGACACACGACATGGTGTATGGCCAGCGGAAAAATTTCAAAGCATCCCATTATACTGACTTGAAAAATTATATCCTTTCAACAGGTGCTATCGGAGACTATGTCATAGTTTATTGCCACGAAGTTAATGCTCAGGATTTCCTGGTATTCACCAGCCTCTCGTATCAGGACTTTGATGTTTCGTTAACGGGAAAGTCTGAAGATGTTCAGAAAACGATATTGATCGCATTCACCTTGCGATACAGTGTTGATGAAGAAATCCTCAGGGTTTTTTCTGACATCCATTCCAACACCGATCAGAAGTTTCAGAAGGAAGGTTTGATCCGGGCGTTATTTCCAGGCAGCTATTGAAGTACCTTTTGTAAAATGCGGGTAACCGGTTATCTTGACGCATAACGTTCCTGTTGTAACAGAAACACTTCTTTTAAATTCATATTCCAAAATAAAACCTGCCATGTCGGTGACCATTTACACATTCGATGATTCTCCCCGCATCAACGTTACGGTCAGTGCTGTGTTAACAGGCGACACGCTGGTGTTCTCACATCACGTTAGCGGAGACAGCTTTCACGCGCACTCCGGCATGAGCGAGTTTACCTATACCGCTAAGCTGGAAGGTGCAGCAGTCACCAGACTCTGTGATGTACTGGGCGTGGCCTCAGCAGACCAGCAAGGTCTTTTCCAGGCGCTTGTCGCCAGGGGCAGTCAGTTAGGATCTGTTGAAGAGATTGGAAAATTCCTAAGGAGCAACGGCATTGACTATATCACGGGTGACCCACCTGAGGTAAGCTGGATCTGATTTACTGAACGATACAGCGCTGCTTGTAATGAGTTCTGTTTGAACCTCGCCCTGCATTTTTAGCGGTATTTAACTAATATTGTCGTGTCTTCGCTTCCGGGCACGATTGAACAGCTGGATACTTACCATGATCAAAAATTTTTTTTTAGTTGACGATGACCCCGATGATACCGGGATGTTCGCTGAGGTATTGCACAGTATCGACCCATCTTTGAAATTCGGGTTCACGCACAACGGATGGGAGCTCATAAATAAATTAAAGACTGGTGAGATGGCTGACCCGCATATCATTTTCCTGGATATCAATATGCCGGAGATCAACGGTTGGGAATGTCTTAAACAGCTGGATAAAATAAACAAGCTGCACAGTATTCCCGTCATCATGTATTCC
The DNA here is from genome assembly GCA_036503775.1 of Ohtaekwangia sp. Taxonomy (GTDB): domain Bacteria; phylum Bacteroidota; class Bacteroidia; order Cytophagales; family Cyclobacteriaceae; genus Ohtaekwangia. Next base: position 161 of record DASXWH010000128.1, on the reverse strand, counting down.
GCATCACAACACGATGCAGAGCGCGCAGTGAAAGCAGGTGCCTTATGCCATTACCAGAAACCCGCCAGCTTCCAGTTGCTGAAAGAATTCCTGGAGCTGATCTCCGCTACCAGCCGCAGGAATCTGCGCAGGGTTATTAAAGAAATTCAACAAACGGGCAG
>DASXWH010000127.1:0-22182 GCA_036503775.1 Ohtaekwangia sp. | reverse complement strand
CTTGTCCCCTACCATCTTTGCACACTCGAGGGATGTAATCAGATCCTGGCAGGTGACCTTATTTATTCTCACGCGCGGCAACCGTGCATCATTGCCTTTGTGTAGCTTATTCATAAACCGATATCGGTCCAGCGGTTGGATATCGCCCGTCTTCTTCTTGATGACGCGCCATCCCTTCTTCCTCAGGCGTGATGCGAACTGCTCGAAGTGTGTCTCCTTGCTGTTGGCTGTAGTATCATTACCACTCTTGTCACCCCACTGATAGACTATTTTCTTCCTGTGCATTCGGTAGTACTCACAGAAGTCGTCAGCCAGATCATCCAGATCCTTAGGGTCATCGCCCTGGTTAAGGGCCCACATAAAATTGATGAAGCGGATCTCCTTAGGATATTCCTGGTCAATAGTAATGCAATTGAACTTACCCCAGTCATGGGCGATGTTTATAGGTAGGTCAGGATTATAGTTATCCTTGCCTTCATCATGCGTGGCATCACGCTTAAAGGATGATTGATTTATAGGAAGGGTTACAACCTTATTGTTCGCCTCAGGCGTATAGTAATTGGCTGGTCCAAGGGAAGGGTAAAACGTGTTACCGAAGTTGCTCACTTTCTGATTGTGTATCATCACGAGGGCAGAGATTGAATCCATTTCAGCAAGCATGTCCGTGATAGCTTTTGCCCCCAGAACTTCATAGTTCATCCAGGTGCTACCTTTTTGAACCTTGACATTCGGCTCCCAGCCAATGAAGGAATACATTTTTGGATCCCGCAAAGCCTTCTCCCTATAATCCAGCAAAAAGTCACCTTGATTTTTATGCGGCATTGAACTGGTGAACGTGTGTTGCCGATGGATATCAAGGCTTTTAAACGATGCGTGTGTTCCACGCATACAAGGAATAACGAAATCATCATAGTCCTCCTTGTTGATCATGTATGCTTCATCCGTATCAACATCATCGTATGAGCCTCCGGAGATTAGCGCAGGCCGATCGAATGAACCGAAGATGATTGTACGTCCATTCCAGAACGTGACAACATTTTCATACTTGGCAGGTTTGTGCCAGGGCCGATCAAACCATTTCGGTGGAGCTTTTCCTACTACATAGTGAATACCTTCAACGTAGCCAAAGTGTTGTTCCCATGCGGCCATCATCGGGATCAACGTCTTTGTATAGATCATGGTATAGGTGGGAGAATTAAACAGTCCACAACTGCGTGGCATTAACTCCATTTTCTTGGCTTGCTTTATGCCATTGCCGAAACTCTTACCAGCACCACGTCCAAAAATCGCGGTACTATAAGGCGCTCTACTTAGCAGATGAATCTGCAGGGCTGGGTTCAGATATTTTTTTACCTGTTGCTTCTTCATTCTATCACCTCGTGATCGATATCCTGTGCAACTTTCTCCTGGATCTCAGCAATTTTCTTTTCGAGCACTGCTGGGTCTGATACTATTACGACCTGCGTGGGCTTCAACAACTTTTTCAGCTTGCTCATATCCTCTGCCTCCGGAGTATCCAGCTGATTGGCCTTCGCGTATTTATCCAGGAACTTCTCGTACATGAAGAGATCTCCAATCCTCCATGCCTTCTTCGCTCCCTTCAATGCCATTGATTCCAGGATAGCGCGCTTGGCATCCTTCATCCCTTCACCAGGTGAGCCAAACAGCAGCATGGCATTCGCGATATCATCGTAGGCAGTAGCTTGTGACACAGAGAAGATTTTGCAGATCTTATCTGCAGTCTGCTTCCGGGTATTACTTGCGCACAACAGAAACCAGCACTTTTCAACGCGTTCTCGGATCTTCTCTTCATATTCGGTAAGTTCAATCCGGGTTTTCCGATCGTGATAATATTTGTAGATGCGATCGACCTTAGAGTCAGCCGTCTTATTTGCGCTACGCGGTAATTTCCCGTAGTCAGTTTCTACCAGGGGACTTGGCTTTCGCTTCATCTTGTAAACGGTTTAATTGACGTTTCTTTTCCGCGATGCGGGCTTCCATCAGGGAGATCTTCTCATTCCACATGGCCTTACGCGCGATGTTCATCGGCTTGCCGGTTTGCAGCTTCAATTTTGTCTTGCTGAGATTCTGTGAAAGCCTACGGATATCCAGCTGCAGCACCTTGACCTGGTCGCTGTCATTGTTGTCGATGATGATAGGTTTGATTACCTCCCGAGGCAATACACCATACTTCTTTACATGCTCAATCTCATCATGCAGGCGCTGAGCTTTTACAGACAGTACATCGATCTTTGCAACGTGGTCAACTACCTCCGGAGACTCCAGCATTCCATCCATAAACTGCTCCTCGAGTGCTTTGCTTTCCTTCCGGAGTTTTGCGCACACCTCGCTGATCAGGAAGGGTGTCCTGGAGCTGAGCTTCGCACGTTCCTTCTTCACTTCCTTCAGTTGTGCCAGCAATTCCGGCATTTTGTTGAGGGTTTCAACCTGTTGATCAACGGCCTGTTTCACTTCATCAGTGACTGCTGACAATGCCTTCTTATAAATGGGTTCCGGTGAATCGCTATCAACATGCCTCACCTTTGGTAATGGCTTAACAGCAGCTTTCTTCTCTGCAGCCTTCTTCAGTACCGCGTGTACATTCAGGCTCATAGCTTGAACAACTTATGGATGAAGATCGCGACAGCGAGCAATACGATCAGCCAAGAGAAATATGACAGATCTGTAGGTAACAGGATCACCGTTTCAGTATCCTGAGGCTGCTTGTTAATCCAATTAATCAGGGCCAGTGCCAGGCAACAGCCTCCCAAGTATACAAAGACAGCAAAAAGTAGCTCATTCATAAACCCAAAATTGGCGACACGATGTCGCCAATCTTAGGACAGGGTCTTTGCCTTCAGACGGTCAACCTCGTTGATGATATTCCAGAGCGCATGAAGTGTTACAATATTGGAGTCGTTAAGAATGCCGTTTTCCTTGAAAATGTAGGCATCGTGCATGATCCGGAAGATGAGCTCCCTGAATTCCTGGCTGGAAGTACCGTGAATTGGATCATTGAACATCCTTACAATGGCAGTAGCCTCCTGGTGGGCATCACGGAGGGGGCAGTGACAAGAAATTAATGTCTTCCCGGTTTTGGTCATAGAGGAAGTCAGTTAACAGTTTCAGACAATAGCCATCCGGTAACGGTGTAAAAAACGTAGGCCGCTTGTCGCTTATTGTTGACTTCTATTAGGTAAAAAAGGGCTACCCAACAGTGGGGTAATGATTGGACTTTGCGATTGTCGCCAATTTTGGGCAGATTCACAGTATAACCTCAACCCTTCTAACCCAAATCGTTATGAAAAAGATCGTTATCATCATCCTGCTGGCTGCCAATCATTATTGCTTTTCACAAGAGCAAAAGCAATCCGAATTGAGCAATGCAGACAAGTTTTCTGCGAAATCCGGCACTCTTATCGAAAGACAATTTATTGATATCGGAGTCGTAAAATCTATTGAAGTAAAAGTCCTTAAACTAAAGGACCTTAATGACAATTCATCATTCAGCGCTCTGCGTTTCGAATATGAATACAAAGGGGGCTCAACGTACAGTAACGATACTAAGGTAGCGTCCCTGGATTCCGATGAGATAGATGGGTTGATAAAATCAATAAAGAACCTTCAGACAAACGTGTTCCCGTCAACCAGAACGGTTTATACAGAAGTGACTTACAGAAGCAGAGCGGGATTTGAGGCTGGCACCTTCTTCGATGTTTCAAAAGGAAAGTGGTCCACCTATTTGCAGCTTGAAAAGTATGATAATAAATCCATGGTGTTCCTCACGGCCGAGGATTTTAGTCCGCTACTTGCCCTTATCGAGCAGGCCAAAGCAAAAATGTGATTTAGACGTCCGCATCATCCTTGATCTGATTCACCGTTTTAATTACATCATCAGTCTCAGTAGCCACATTTACAACCTTTAGCTTCGTTGGCCATGCGTCCATTCCAGCACGCATAGCACGAACCTCAGCTAATAACTCTGCTGTTTCGCTTGAACTGGTAGATGCTGAAGATGAGGAATAATTTCTTCTCACCGGTGGTCTGTCCGTGAAAGGGTTCACTGGTCCGCCAGCAGCGAACTTTGCACCACCCGCAGCTACATTGATATCACTGGCAATCTGGCGAAGTTCCGGATCTCTGTATACGCCTTTCGTGAGAATGATTTCTTCCCCCTCTGCCTCAATGTCAATCCCACCGTGAGCGTGACTTGGTCCCCGAAGAATACGGCCGCGCTCGGCCTTCTCACGCTTCACAGGGGCCGGCACTTTGGTGTTCTGAATCTTTTTAACCTGTGCCATACCAGCCGCAAGAGCAGCTGCAGCTGCAATTGGTGCAAGCACGCTACCAACAATGGGAATAGCCGAGGCGCTGGTATACGCATTGATAGCTCCCTGGATAGTGCTCACAACCGCCTGAGCAGTAGCAAATGCTTTGTACTGCGCTGTGCCTTGCTCATACATGGAAGCCATTGACCCCATGATGCCGGCTGTAACCCCGAGCGTTCCTTCCAGGGCAGCTGCCTCGCGCGCTGCTATCTCTGCCGTGGCCGCTGTTGTTTCTTCAGCGTAGCGTCTTTTGTGTTCCAGGAACTCAGCGTACGCACGCTGATACTCTTTACTCTCTTCACCATGGGCCGTCCGGATAACATCGAGGCGAGCCTGTTCATACTGGAATGTACGCTGTGCAACTTCTTCTGCATACTGCTGATCAGTGATCTGATTAGCAAGGAATCTCTCCTGCGAATGATTGAGATCCGTTTCAAGATCGAGCTCCAGCTTGGCCTGCTGATCAGCAATATCTCTGGCATCCCAGGTCTTGTTGATTTCATCACGCTTCTGTCTGGCAAGCTCCTGGGCAGCGGCTACGCGTTCTGCATAAAATGGGGCATGCTCATCGATTGCCTCGATCTGGCGCTGAAGATTCAGCTTCAGTTGCGAAAGATCCTTCTGGCGGCTAACGGCCATAGCCTGCACCTGCATATCCTGAAGGTTGTTGAGATTGTTGTAGTACTCAGCCCATGCTTTTTCCTGAGCCTTGACTCGTTCCTCTTCAGCTTTAAGCGCTTCCTCCTGCCGCTTCAGTTCTTTCTGACGAGCCTTCTCGGCTTCGGCTTCATTTTTTTCACGAAGCTGAGCTCTGCGGTTTTCAATTTTTTCCTGAACGTTAATGCTTTCGCGCTCAACGTTAATGACAGCGATCTTTGCCTGGTTCAATTTATCCAGTTGCTCATCGCTTACTGTTCCCTGCTTGACTTGGAAGTCTGTTTCCCGCTGGATCGCAGCCAACATTTCCTGAGAATACTTCAGCTTGGCCTCGTGTTGCTGTGTTTCAATTTGCCCTGCCTGATCCAATAAGGATATGCGCTTCGTGTAGCTCTCTTCCACATTCTTGGCCTGCAGGAGCAATTGTTCAACCTGCTGCTGGGTTGTGGCATCTACGAGTTCCATGGATCTGCGCTTTTCATCCAGCTCATCGAATACCTGAGCCAGTTCCCATCCTTCCTTTGCAGCCTCACCGATATCTTCAGCGAGCTCCATGAAAAACTTCCCGGGGTTGGTGAAGTGATCTTTTAAAGTCTGTCCGATATTTATTAACCGGTTGGCAAAAACATCCACCACGTTACTGGCAGCATTCATGGCGCCACTCATTGCGGTAGCACCTTCATCGGTCTTCTGCATCCAGGTGACAAGCGATCCCAGCACTACGATTAGCGCGCCTATACCCGTACTTATGATAGCCGTTTTTAGCACACCCATGGATGAGACAAGCCCACCAACCCCCTGCCGTGCCATACCGAATGATTCAGCAATCTGATTGAAGAAGCCAGCACCAGGTAACTGGTTCCATGCCTTCTTCAGCATATCGCTGGCTGATACTGTACCTTCTATCTGTTTTTTCAGATCGCCCTGCATCTTCTTGGCGTCATCAAGCTTCTTGGTCGCCTTGACAAACTCATCTGTGCCGATCTTAGCCTTCTGCAGTTCCTTGTTGGCTTCGCGGACGTTCTTATTCACCTCCTGCATGGTCTTCCCAGCAAGCTCACCGTTCACCAACTTGATTACTATTTCTGCCATACCTGAAAGTTCCGCTTTACTGTACCGGTTTTATAGGACGCGTGCCGCCTCCTGCAGATCTGCTTCAATTGCTTTGTCAAACTCAGCCACGATCATCTGGTTCATTTCCTTCAGCACTTTGCTGAGGCTCTTCTTACGCCAGGGCCGCGCCTTCCATGTATCATGCTTCGCTTTATCCCAACCCACGGCAAACGCCAGGCGCTTTGCCCGTTTCTCATCAGGCTCCTTTGTCTTCGCCCAGGCAATAAGGCCTTCCATGTTTGGCAGCTTGGTCCACTCGAGCTTCCGGTTGTTGAGGTAGATCAGGTGATCATCGAAGAGAATATTTACCACCGGTGCTGTGTTCGCATCACCTGATGTTATCTCTATCCGGAGGCTTTCAGCACCGGCACCGGTGTTCTTGTACGGCTTCTTGCTGATGACATCATACACGGCATCGTAGATGATGCCCTGGTACCGGTTGGCAATTTCATTCAGCGTGTTGACAAGGCGTTCGCTGTACATCAGTGCTGTGTTAACAGTTCAACACCACTGACAGAAAAGACCTTATTACTCAGCTTCAGATCAATGGCTTTCACCAGGTAGTTCACACGATTAAACCTTCGCTTTTGCTCCCAGTCAAACTGCAATAACATTCTGAGGGGAAATGCTGTATTCACCTTTACCAGCAGGCTGTTCTTTTCAAAGTGCAGCCAGTACTGCCAGAAGGAAGTATAGATGTTTGCAACGCTTTCGTTGATGGTGGTACCATGAATACCGGCAGCTTCGTATGAGAACGGACCCGCATCTACCATTCCCAGGGAATGAAAGATCCGCAGCCCAATGGATTCCTTGTTCTTGACTGACACATAAGGACCGGTAACCGGTGACCCTTCGATCAACGTGGTCTGCATCTGATGCAACCGTCCACATGCTATTGGCAGCTCTTTCTCCGGAGTGCCAACGGTGTATGTTTCATCCACAGAGAAAGTATCCTTCTCCTCCTTACGCACAACCATTTTAAAACCGGTCACGCGCTGATCCTCGATGGGCAACACCGGTGACGACAGCGCTGTGATATCATCATACGCGTTTGCCTTTGAAACATTCTCACGCAGCTTCAGCCGTACCTTCCGCGTTGTTTCATTGTAGTAGATGCCGATGTTATACCGGTTTGCCAGGGCTTTGAAGAAATCCACAACACCCATATCCGGAACGAACTCGTTCTTGTTGAAGCTCCTTCGCCAGAATACATATTTCTGATCGCCCAGGAAGTCCATCGGCAGATCGAGAGTAATGGCGTTATCAATGAACCGAGGCTGTGTGGTGAGGCTGTCGTAAAAATCACCTTCATATTGAAAAGCAAAAACGCTGGCCACTCTGTCGAGTAGATACTTCACCAGGATAAACGGTTGAAGACTGTTGTAGTTCTTCACCTGCAGCGGAAGGGTATTATCAAATCCCCAGTTCGCATCATTCACGATCAGGCCGGACGAGTTTACACCATTGATGATCTCACCCGCCTTGACAGCTTCACCTTCGTACAGGTTGGCGTTAAACCTTACGGGAAACTTTACGCCTTCCGTTCCTGCAAAGTCCTTGAAGGGCTGATAGTAGTCAGCCATGTCGAAAACTTCAACGGTCCAGTTTGCACGGTCCTCTGCAGGGATATCGATATGAAGACCAATGTGCGGATCTGTTGACTCAACCATCTCTGTAAATGGAGGAACCAGCAACGGATTGGTTGTGGCCATAACGATACGCAGCTTACCGGATACAATGGATGCCCTGGGCAGATACACGCCTGAGCCTGATACCATGTTAGCATCATAGTAGGTATTTATGAGAACAGAGAAACCCAGCAATGCATCAATCGTATAGCTTTGGCCATTGACGATGATGGTGTGATCAGTTCCCGGACTGCTCCACAAATTAAAGATCAGTACACCTTTTACAAATGACGCTGAGCTGATCACGACATCTTCATCCAGGATATCGCGGATCCGCGCTTTCTTGAAGTCTTCACTGATGCTGTTAAGGCCAAAGGTGAAGTAAGAAGAGATCTTTCCTCCATTGATCCCTTTGCTTTTGAGGTTCCCGCTTTTAAATGGCACACCATTGTAACTCAGTGATGCCTTCTGAATCTGGTACGATTCATTATTCTCGATCACATCCGGATGCTTTAGCAGCGCGGAATTCTTCGGACTGATATCACCACCGGGTAAATCAAACGGCAAGGAATAACTTCCCGGACTGATCTTCTCGGCATCACCCAGCAATGGATTCTCAAGCCGGATGTTTATCGAAATGTCATCCGGTGTGTCCAGGTACTCATCTACACCATCCAGTTTGATACCGATCATATTTCTGCAGGTGTAAAGCTGTTGTTATTGTAGGCGGGCTTCGCTTCGAACCGGATGAAGCGTTCGTAATTGTCATCTTCCTGCAGGTGGTTGCCTCCGGAGATCACTACCGGGATCCGCTGGCCGGTAGTTACGTCATAGATCATCGGGCTCAGCAGGAAATCTTTCAGGTACTCATGCCACTGCTTTGCCAGCTTACCGGTGATGTACCCGCTGCCGTAGCTCTTCTTCTCTTCCATGCTGATATCGTTCACAGCAAACTCGCCATCCATGGCCGCATAATTGCGCGGCAGAAACTTCTGCACTACATCACGCCTGTATTCCGTAACCTCGCTGGCCTTGCCGGTGAAGCGTAATACTTCAAATGAGCCCAAGGAATTGAGGAACATGAAATACCGGGTGTCAGGCTTTTTAAATGAAGTAACGTAATAGGTACGAACTTCACTTATAAGTGAATCTTCATGATCGAGCAGGCTCAGCTCATACTTCACCAGGTTCTTGGCGGGGTTCACCAGAGCCGCTTTGCTGTTGCCTGGTCCGGCCGGGATCAGGTAGAGCTGGCCATAGGCTGTGCCGGTGAGCTCCATGACAACATCAGTCTCATTGGTGGCGTCATCAAAGTATGCCTTGATCTGCAGCTTCAGCGCGGCAAACTCTCCGTATACCCAGAACATCAGGTAATCTTCCTGCAGGCGGTCAACATACTTTTCCACCGGTGCCCAGGTGAGGAACTTCTTTTTGTCAGGGAGGTAGGATGTGAAGTAGTTCAGCCCGGGATAATGGAACTTATCAATGCCACCCCACAGCACCAGGTTAGGCAGTGATGCCTCCAGTGCTCCGGGCGTTACCTCCGTGTTCACCAGCTCACCGGTGTACGTTTTAAACCGCTTGATCCGATCAGTAAGTCTGATGATGCTGTCGTGATTTAGTGTTGGTGCTACAGGCTTCAGAACATTCCGGAAAGCTTCCTGCAGGTAGAACGTTACATTGCCGGATGAGTCCGGAGGAAGTTCCACATTCAGCTTGCTGATATAGGTAGTGCTGTCGGCTACGTCTTCCGTGCGCACATCACAATACAGCCGGTAGTTTATCTCTTCATCCCATCCTTCTGAAGCGGCCTTACCGAGCGTGATGGGGTTCTTGTGATGCAATACCCGGTCAGTATCTTCCGGTTCAGGATCTTCTGGATCGGGTGGTTCTTCATCAGAGTCGATGTATTCATATACTTCAAACTGATCAACGTATATTTTTCCGCCAGCTGACCCTACACCATCGAGAACAATACCTATTCCGTACAATGGTGACAAGGGCGCGCTTGTTGCGGATAAAGAGATTTCAATGTCTACCCAATTATTTGTGGCTTCGGTGACGGTTTTATCGACATAGTCAATGGTGGTCAACCCGAAATGAAAATTGCTTAAAGATTCGCGGAACGTAATTAACGCAGCCCCACCACCAATGGGTGTTCCGGATGGTGTTCTCACCTTCGCCTTTACGATATACTTTTTACCCACAGCACCGGCCCATGCGCAGGGAAGTAAAAAGGAATTACCGAAGAAATTTTTCGTTAGCAGGCATGAGTATAAGCCGGCTGTGTTGAATGCGCCAGACCTTACTGCAACATTATCACCATCATCGGGAAATCCCCATGTGCTTCGGTCAGATTCGAACTGCCCAAAGTTACCACGCTGATTCAGGTTTCCACTTACTATTACTTTAGCCATCAGTCATTCCATTTACTGGCATCGAACGCCAGGTTAGTATTTTCCATGAACGTCATTTCAAGCTCGCAGCCCACATACTTTGTGCTTCCGAAAGTCTTTTCCACCGGGCCGGTCTTCCAGGAGTTAATATCCGTTACGATCATCTGCCACTCTTCACCGGGAGGATCCACGATGGCCACCATCTTACCACGCTTATCCTGCAGCACACGCGCGAAGATCTGCTCCACCACCGCTTCACAGAATTCATATGCAGCTTCAAGGGTTGAGAACTTGCCATCCTGCGGATTGATCATATAAGCCACACGCGCCACCTTTGAGCGCATTACGTTGTCGCTGTGTTTGTCTCCATATTTCGCTTGGTCGTAAGGCATTGCCCACAGGAAACGCTTGGGCAGATCACTGCGACTATCGTTGGTGATCACATTTTCATCACCCCACTTGTAGCCATCAATATCCTTATGCTTCGCTGCGATATCTGCGCAGTAGGCTTTGTAGGTGGCTAGGTTGGTAAGCTTAAGTATTGGCATAGCTGGCTTTGAGCTCGTTTAAAATTTTGCCGGGTATCATCCAGCCACGGATGATGTAAGTACGATCGTCCTGAAAGTCTTCAGTGTTATCAGCCTTTTTCTTCCTGGCTATGTTGGCGTTTTTCTTTGCTGCTTTGCCCATGGTCACTTCTTCTTCTCCTGTTGGTTTTTAGCGAGGTCTTCCAGGTAATCCAGCGCTGCATACATCCGCGCCTTACCTGCTGTTTCATAACCCTGGAAAGCCGGTGTTTCGGCCAGGCGGTGTTTCAACTTCAGCCACATGCTACCGGTTGGCCTGGCTTGCTGTGTGGTTTCCTCTGCTGTGCTTTTGCCTGCAGGAGGCAGCAACGTTTTGCAGCGCTTCATCACAAACTCACGCACCTGGGCGTAGGTGAAGAACACCAGGCTCAGTTCATAGTCCTCAGCCCAAAGCTTTCCGGATAGTTCGTCTACAGCTTCACTGTCAAACTGTTTCTGATATAGTGTGACCAGGAGCCTTCTCAGGTATTTCTGATCCCTATGGATTGTGTAGTTGCTGAACTCATTGTCAGCATATATGAAGTGGTCGAAGGTGTGGCGTGCCATTTTATCGTCAGGCTTTACCATACCCTCGCTTTCGATCACCGGGAAATGATACCAGGGTTCCCTCAGGAATGACAGATCGTTAAAGATGTCAACGGCCTGTTTTTCATTGATGCGGTCAACAAGCCGCGGGTTTCTGTTCAGCTGGGCAAGTACTGCGATCAGTAAAAATCCGTAGCGCCTTGAGCCTGGCTTCGCTACAGAGAGCTCCTGCATCAACGCATACACCTCAGCGTGTTTCTTTGTGCTGAGTGCTTCCCATGAAGTGTGAAAAAGGTCGCTTACCTGGTAGACTCTGCTCATAGTTTCAGATCACTTTCAAGTTTCTTTTGTGCCTCAAGCTGTGCCAGCATTTCCAGAAACTCTGGTCGATAAATTTTGAATACCTCAACGTGCAACAGATCCAATGTGGCGGCAAGTTCGGTCTTGTCAACCTTTACCTTGCACCAGTCAATCAGGCCTTGCTTGCCCTTACGTTTGAAGATCCGGAGCATGGCCGTCTCATGATCACAGGCAACCATTTTTGGCACCGGTGTCGGGTAGTGCATCCAGGGATTTATTTTTTTTCCATCCACCTGCTTCATTCCGGACAACAGCAGATCATCACCTGGTATGTATTCAATGTATTGACCTATCCTGCCAAAGTCTCCGAGTTTTGCAGCAAGTACTTTAATAAAGCGCTTAACTTCAGGCGGGCAGTTTTCAAGCTCAACCTTATCGATCTTGCTACGCCACGCCTGCAGTTCGTGCTGAGGTATCACATCGGGCAGAACATATTTGTCTACCTCGATCATGGGTTCTTCCGCATTACGTAAAAGATCAACGCATAACCTGCGATGATAGCTACAGGAATCCACCACGCAGCACCTGCCATGATTATGGCGATGCAAAACAGCACGATAGCCACTATTACCCATTTGGTACCCGGGTCCTTACCGTAGTATTTTTTTAACCAGTTCATAAGCAATAGAGTAAGGTGATGCTGGCGATCATCAGCGCCAACTTGATAAAGAACCAGGCAGGAAGACTGAGTGCCTTGCATTGCAGCCGGTCCAGGATACTGCCTTTGGGATTAAGGCGATACCAGATCAGGCTGGGATCCCGTTTCTGCAGCCGGCCCATGAAGTTCCTGAACTGGATAAGTCCGTAGTCAAACACCCACCAGAACATGAGCAGCATGACCGGTATCAGCAGCCACCATTGCAGATAGGTGATATCGGAAAAGGGTTTAACACAAACCCAGAACACGAACGATACAAAGACCCGGATCACATTGCTCCACCAGTACGTGGGCCTGCGTTGACCTACATCGATGATGCACCAGTTACGGAAGATCTCAATGCCGATGATTAGGAAGTATGATGTGAGAATCCAGATCATGGCGTCTGTAGCATTTTGGTTTTATCATGGCTGCTTTTGCTGCTGCCGTAAAAGAACTGAAGAACCATAAGCGCACCGGCAAACAGGTATACGTCTGAATACATCTCCACAAGCCTGCGGTTTGATTCCGGGAACTCAACCAGGAACAGCATCACGCCAAACACTGTGGCCGTTAAAATCACAAACGCGCTCAGCACATACAGGAAACGCTTGCTGAACTTATCATCCTGCTGCAGCGCAGCTACCTGCATAGCACGTGCATTCTGCCGGTCCTGCAGTTCCATCAGCAGGATCTCGGTTTCGAACTCATACATACGCTGCATGAATTCTGCTTTCAGCTCCGGAGGTACATCCGGCTTTTTGTCCAGGATGTTCTTTACAATGCCAAGTGCGCCCTGATCGGGCAACACATCAGCAACGATATCAAGCACATCGGGAACCTTCTCCTGGAGAAACTTCCCAACCTTGGTATCCTTAAATTTCTTTTTGTCTTTGTCTACCATACGGTTTGTTTTTCCCACACAGCTGGGTGTGGCTTGTTGTGAAAGGGTTTGCCTGGAGCATAGAATTCGGGGCACACATCCACGTGAATGAATGTGCTGCCCTCGGTCAGGTATTGCTCATAACCAATGCGCACCTTGAAACCAAGTTCCTGTGCGCAGCGCTGCAGGATGCGTACGCGTGAGCGTGTCTCTTCCGGGCTCGAAGTATCGATATCAGCCGCCATCTTAACCACATGCGGTGAATGCGTTGCAGTGCGATACCCTGCTTCAGCGAGTGACTTCTGTTTGTTTTCATCGCGGTTGAAGGAATTAATGGTTACAGGTAGTTTCAGTGTATGCCGGAAATGGTCCAGCACGCGGATCAGCGCCTCGTTCACGATCAGCTGGCCATACTCCTGGATGTCTTTGGCAAAGCGTTGCTCGGTTGCAGAGAAATACAACCCGAATTTGTCTGTGCCTTTAAGCTGACCACCACCGTAGAGATCCTGCCATTCCTCCAGAGCTACCTCCGTTCCGGAGAGGGTGATTATTTTTACAGGTGCTTTCATTCGAACGCCAGTTTTAGTAATTCAAAAACGCCATACGTACCACCACACACACCACCGATCCAGGCTGCAGCTCTACCGATTATACCCAGGGTGGTCATCATCTTCTTTACATCCACCTTACCTTTCATCTGAAGCGTTTCCTTGCGCCACTCCTTTATCTCATGCACATCCTTTTCAATGCGCTTCACAGCCGGTAACAATCCTTCCGTGCCATAGTCATTGCTTCCTTTTAACAGGACCATGATCTGATCAAGCGTTTTGTCCTGGTCATCGAGCCGGGATAGTACAGCTTCATTGAAGTCGGTATGTTTCTGTCCTTTAGCCATCACACTGAAAAATGTTTGTTACACGGATCGTTCAATGATCCCCATGTTGGGCCGGGGACAGGCGGAACGGTATACACGGTACTCGCTTTGATAAGCGGGTAGTCATCGATGTTATCCAGGATGAACTGATGCAGGGTAGCTTCATCAGCCGGATATCCAAACTCTTTATCATCGCAGAGCTGTGCACGCAGGATCTTTACGTCTGCATCGGTGGCCAGCTGGCCAAGCTTGAAGATGTCATCGGTGCCACTGTATACAAATACACCATGCTCGTTGATCTGCACACGCATGAAAGGCAGCTGCATGTAGAGCGCACGTTTACAAATGATCGGCTCGATCTTCTCAATGAGATCCTTGTTTGCAGAAGTGAGTGTATCCGTCTTTATCTGTGTCACCAGCTCGGCATACTGCTCCTGGCTGATTAGCTTGGGAATGCTGCGTGTCTCGATCTCACGGATCTTATTCCTCAGCTGCAGGAATACTCTGCGGCTGTTGTTGATGTTAATGTGTCTGCTGGCTACCTGAGTGCCATACACGATGTACCCGCTGTTCTTTGTGTTGGCTGATGAAGAGTACCATGTGCCATACACCGGTGTCGGTGTTAGGGTAGCATTTGTCTCCAGGAACTCCAGCAGTTTATCTGCGTGGATGTCGCCATTTTTTAATGCCTGGAACAGAAGCTTCTCTTCCTTCCACCGTGGCGCGGGATCACTGCTTTCATTTCGGTGCTGCCGCACACCCATGTCGCCAAAGGTTACAGTGACATGCGGTATAGCCAGCAGCTGGGTGTAGTAAGCCAGGGCACGCTGGATGTAGGGTAACAGCTTGGCATTGGTTGGCGACAGCGCCACGATCGGATCTGTTGGGGGAAGTGATCCAAGGTATAGCGGTAACAGCTCGTCATAGAAAGCCTGACCGAGCAGCGGGATTATATACAGTTGCTCAGCCTCATCGATGAAGGGCTGAAGGGTAGCCATCTTTGCGTTGTCATCAATGGCAATGAATTTCTTGAACTCAGCTATGGAAGTGATCAGGCTCATGCGGCTTCGCTGGTTGGTGCTTCTTCGTTCGGTTTCTCAAAACCACCTTTTGCCCGGTCAACCGTCTGGAGGATCACATCACGATAACCCAGGTGTAATTCCTTTGGCCAGTTGTTCCTGCGTTTGATAAACTCCCAGGGCTCCAGCGTTTTCTGACGCGGCATAGTGGTCATCACTTGCATGTACATATTGAACTGCTCGCGCAGATCACTGCCGCTTCCGGATCCCAAACCGTTGGGCAGTATAGTTCCACCAAGCGAAGGATTCATTCCGTTGCCGCTGATGATGGCCATCGCTGCAGTACCATACGCACGCAACCAGGCTTCATCCTGGATCTTGTTATCGAGCGGAATTATTTCCCATCCGGGAAGAACATTGCCATTGCCATCCACCGCCACTTTGCTATAGAAAGCCTTATGCACATTCTTTTCTCCAGCCAGGTATGAATCTATTTTCTTGTAAAGCTCTGATTCATATTTCTGAATGGCCTCCTGGCGTAGTGCATCCGTATCATAGGGGCCTTCAGGAAAACGCTTCAGAAAATAATCCAGCGGTATCTTGACATGATACTTCAGGTTGATGCTGTTGTCGATGTTGGCGAGAATCCACCGGGGTATTTTCTTGGCGATGTACAACCACTGCGTTATGCCATGCCATGCCGGCTGCAGGTAATAGTCTTTATCAACGCTCGGATACTTATGCAGGTAAATTCCCGATTGATTTTTCTTTCGGTCAAATGCCGGCAGCGTGGTGTAGTAGTCTTTCTTCGGAGCTGGCCAATGGCCGCTCAGATAGTAGTTGTCTATGTTCCCTGTCTTCGGGTTCCGGTGCTCACAACGGATATCCTTCATGCGGTTGTGATCAACATCCAGCACTTTCCCGAATGGATTCAGGATGTAGTTAATCGGAAAACACTCAAACCACTCATAGTCCAGGATGATGCCCACCTGAAGGTTTGGGATATCATTCTCGAAGAAGAAATCAGATATCTCCGAAGGGACTTTCTCATCCGGAACCGGAATGATGATCTCCTTGCTGCCCTCTACCTTCTTCTCATAGAACATCATCCCCTTACCATAGTGCATGGCTGCACGCCTGGCTACCAGGGAAGCCGAAGGATCGCTGCTTACGGTATCGATGAATCGCTGTGGATAGTTGTTGTCATGCCCCCAGCGAGACCATGGTGTAGATGACATACCTCGCTGCTGAGTCTGTGCATCCGGTTCGATCTGTTGCTTGGTAGTTTCATACACACCACCGGTGTTTTCACTGATGTAGATGCCGTGCTCTACTTCAACCAGGTCCTTCTTTGCTTTGGGTTTAGTCTCTGCCATTAGTGAAATACCCTGTTCCAGGATGGGTGTTGTTTTGTTCTGAAGCCGAAGATGTGAGCCACCTTTACGGTGCGGTATTCATTCAGGTCCAGGTCGAACACAAGCATGGTACCATTCCGCTTCAGGTTGTACCTGAACTTTCCCTTCGGCTGGTGCGGCTTTCTCAATCCCTGCTTGGGTGATCGTACTCCCTTGCGCGCGCGCATGGTACGGAGCTTGCCGTCATTGGTGATGAACCTGATAAAATACTCGTTCACTTCACTCGTCCGTTCATTGACCGTGTCATCAAAATGATTCAATACACTGCCGATGTCGATCGAGCCTTCGTAATTCATAGGATCAAAACTATGGCATGCAGACAGGGAGTTTTAGGACGGGGTAACCAGAACAAAAGAGCCCTACCATTCCGGCAGGGCTCTTTGAAAAAAATGATTAATAACAGCTATGCGTTCTTCCGTATGAGGTATCCGGCTTCAGCCAGGCGTTCCGCGAATTCCAGGGTAATCTCAGAGAGAACTACACGACCGAATTCGTTGCTGACAAAAATAGAAAGGAGCCCATCCTTAACTGAGTATTGTTCTGCAACCTCAGCGGGCAGGATACCTTTTTCTTCTATGGTTGCGATTCGCTTTGCCATTTTTTTTATGCAGCCACTAAAGGAACTGTACCTGCATACTCGATAGGATCGTGTGCGCAGGTGAATTTCCAGCTCAGCAACGCACCGTTCTGATCTGCACGTTTCTCACCGCTTGATGAATCACCGGCTTCAAAATAAGCTGGGAGCTCTTTTGATAAAGCCGTGTTGGTCTTGTCCAGGCGCGTAACACCAAGCAAGTAAAGCTTGCCTGTATTCAACTGGCGATAGACTAATACGCTGGGCGTATTCTGACAATCGCTGATGAAGTCAGCGAGTGCCTGGCCTACCTTCGGATAGCGGCAGGAAAGGATTGTCTCCCTTCCCTTACCATCGCGTTCGCCTACAGATTTGGTTTCCACCTTCCCTGTTTCATCGGTGAAATACAGGCGTGAAAACTTCTTCCCGGCTCCGCAGGTAATATTAGCAACTGCAGTCTTCAGACTTGAAGCTGCAGTCAGTGCAGGCAACGTTGCAATGTCTTCAACTGGGCAGAGATAGATCTCCCCAACCAGACCTGCAACGTTGTCCCCACCCTGGGTGAATAGAAGATCATTCATGCGTTTAGCCCTCCTGTTCTTCCGCTTTGTCCGCCTTAGCCTTTAAGGTAAGGATACCGGATTTGATTGCAACCAGTTTGGCCACAATGTTCTCGGCTTTCGTTTTTGTCTTTTTGTCTTTCGACTTCAGACCGTCAACGAGCTCACGCACGTTGATCACACTGCCATCATCCCACGTGAACGTAGGGCAGGTGAACTGATAGGTGCCACCTTCAATTTCATTCTCTTCGTCTTCATCCACTTCAATAGAAGGAAGCTCATCAGGCTTTGCCTCTTTCAGTTTGCCTTCCAGCTCTACTGTCTTATCAGTTAGAGCTGCGTTGGTGTTTTGCAGATCGGCAACATACTTTGCCTGCTCTTCAGGAGACAGCCCTGCAAACTGTTCCGGAGTGAGTGCTGCAACCTTGGCTGCAGCACCCGTATTTTTTTTCTTCTTTGACATTATGCGTCAGGGGTTAAGATTGATCACCTACTTTGATAGATTCCATATCCTGGATCTGGAAACCGACACGGGCTTTCAAGCCTGCTTTCAGTCTCCACAGTTCTGTCTTCATTACAGACAGTGTACTGATATCACTTTCCAGGTCAGTACCCATGTACAGGTTCTTATGGCGACCGTTCACGTCACCAGCAACAGAAGGACCGGAGATCAGCCTGCGGCTTGTACCTAACCACGTTGCCACCTTCACAATACACTTCTTGTTTGAATTAGGAAGGTATATGTAAGGAGCATTGCTCAGGTCTTCGCGTGTGTACTTGCTGTACTTCGTCAGAATATCGTCAATCAGATAATCCATATCAGTCTGTGAACAACTGATGATGATACCCTTGTTACGGTACGGAGATGACCACGCACGGAAGAGCTTGTTAAAGGCAGTCAATGCAACACCTTCAGTGGCGGTGATTGCACCAGTGGCCACCGGAGAGATCTCTGATGCGGTAATACCCGCCAGGATCAGTGACTCAAGACCTGGTGTAACGGCACGCGCGGTTACGTTCTGCCATTTGGCCGGGTGTGTATCCGGACTTTCACCTGCGCTCGTGTTCACGATACACATGAAGTATTCCTTCACGGCAAGCGGGTTGTCTGCTGCAGGCGCAAACTTCACTTTGGCTGCAGAGGCCGCAGTGTACGTTGATGCCGGGTTGAAGTCAGCGGTGGCAGAACTATCGAAACCTTTGTATGCGGTTTCATCATTCAGCTCTGACTGCACTTCAGCGATCACCTCGTTGAACAAGAATTCTGCAAACGGGATATCGGTTTTGGTGGCATCAGATCCAGCAGAGTTTACCCAGGCCAGGTAGGTGTTCATGTAGTCTTCCGGATCGATGCGGAATTCATACTTACCAACCTTTACCTCCAGGTAGCGGTCGGTGTATTTGAATTTCTTAACCCGGAATTCTTCATCACCACTGTAAGGCCTGAACCCCTTGCCAACTTTCAGTTTTGGCATTGGCACCTTATTCTTGACACCCGGCATTACCATCACGTCACCCGCGATGTCCATACCATTGATGGTCTGGCCTATGATATCGGCTTGCTTGTTGGCAGCATACGCGGTGATGGCCGTAAGATCAGCGTCCGAGATGCCCATGGTGTAGGCCTGCGGCAGCTGAAGCAGCAGTGGCAAGGCACTGCCTGTAACTACGCTGAGCGAACCCAGCAGGAGAAGCACTCCAAATGCAATTAACTTTTTCATTGTCTATTTTGTGGATTGAGGTTTTTTACTGGAGCGGATCTGTGCAGCTGCTCTGTCTGCAGAGGTGAGGAAAGCTTCATTGCCGTTCTCTGTTGATCCATCGGTTGAAGCCGTGCTCTCCTTACCCTTATCCGGAATGACCGTAGTCTTATTTCCGGTAGGTGTAGCTTCGAGCTGTTTCTTTTGATCGGCAATCGTTGCGTTAAGAGTTGTCTTCTCGCCTTCGAGTGCGGTAATCTGACCAGCCTGGTCAGCAACGGTTTTCTCAAGCTCAGCTATCCTGGTAGTCTGAGCATCACGTTCAGCCGTCAGTGTGGCAGCTGAAGCTTCTGCATCTTCGAGCGCCTTTTCAGCAGCTTCAAGTGCAGCAGATTGCTCCGCACTGATGGTGACTTCTTTTGCCTCTGCCTCACTACCCAGAGTGAACAGAGACGCAGCAACTCCAAGGAGAGCTGATAGCTTAGTGAATTTTAACATTGGATTTATTACTTGAGCCTTTGCGGGGCTGGAAGTACTTTTTGATTTCGGGACCGAAGTGGCCAGCTGGGCAACCTTGTTGATCGCGTCCTGGAGAGATCCTTTGCTGTCGGCCAATCCGTTCCTGATGGCTTCATCCGTACCGAACATGGCACCGGTGAAGATCTCTTCGTCATTGGACAGACGAGATCCGCGTCCGGCCTTAACATCGCTGATGAAATTTTTAACAACACCTTTGAGCTCAAGCTTAAGCTCTGCGCGTTGCTCATCGGTCAATGGCTCGATGTAGTTCAGCCTGGCTTTGTTTACACTTTGCGGAGCACGGATGATTTCCGTTGTCGGCCATTCACCCTTATCGATCATGTTCTGAATGTTCTCATACACGATCAACGAACCGATAGATCCTACTTCAGAATCTGTCAGCTTGTTCATCATGATATGATCAGTCTGGCTTGCCATCCAGTAGTGAGCGCTGGCAGCGTAACCATCAACAAAACCGAGTGTTGCTTTTGTGTAGTTGTGAATGTTGTGGCTGATCTCCGGAGTGCCATCGTGGCTTCCTCCGGGTGCGTTGTTGAAATGAATGACAACGCCAACAACGGATTCATTCTTGGCGAGCTTGGACAGGATGTTCTGATAGTCACGCATTCCCCAGCTACACATATCACCGTTCTTCGTGATCGGGCCAAGCATCGGAATGATTCCTACTTTCTTACCATTCTTCGCTGTGGCGATGTAGTGCACGGGTTCTGAATAGCCACCCATCATGTCAGCATCAATGCCGGCATACAGTGATGACAATACTTTGGCATTAGTTTCCCGGCCCTGTTTTACAAATGCGTCAAAGGTTCCCTGCGTGATGGCACGCATAACAATGGGTGCCATCTTCGCAGCAAAGGTCGGTTCAATCAACCAGGCTTTGTATGATAAGATTCCAAACATCAGGGCAGCAAGTTCGCACGTGCGCGCGAGGGCTTTTAGGACAGGGTTCTTTTACATACACATTCACCGAATGGCTGAAGGTCTTGTGCATCACAGGTACATTCCATAGCGGTTAATGTTTCTTATAAATTTTTCCTGATTTGCCGATCATGTAGGTAGTATCGTTGTCTGGCAGAAAGTAGGTAGCGGTAATCGTATCGCGTTGCGGGATCGGAACAGGTGGTGGTGGTGAGACAACCGGCTTATCAATAGAATCGAACCAGGCCCACAAGCCGTTTGCTGGATTGTATGCATAGTCATCTACCGAACCATGACCGCCTGTAACGTATGTCAGTTTTAAATCACCAACCGGGTCAAACCAACTTATCCATGTCTTCTCGCAATTAGCCCGGCTGTTCTCTGACGTATCGGTCGTGCCAATGAATGCCCATACTGGAACACCATTATCACGCCAGGCCATCATGCCGTGATATCCTTGAATATCGCTTCCAGCAACAGAGGCAAAAGCGGTTACACGTTTTGCTCCATACAGGTAGCCAGGATCTCCACCAGCAGAATACCCTGTAACAAAAATTCGCTTCGGTTCAGGATTTTCATCAGCGACAAAATTCAGGAAGTCGGTTCCCATCATCAGGCCTGAGCTCATCAGCTTCTCCCATGCAGCATTCATTATAGGAATCGGAATGTAGCACGTAACATTGCTTTGAATGGATGGAAGGAAAGAAAGATTGAATGAAGTATTTAACGGAGTGGGCGTTACATTCTTATAAAATCCATCCATATAAACAATCACATCCTTTCCGGTACCAAACTTGTAATATTTTATACCGGAAGGGGTCGTCAACTGCCCGAAGGAGTTGAATGTGATAAGCAGTAGCGAAAGTATGAGTAGTTTTTTCATGGTGCTATAGTGTAAACAAATAAATCTCCATAAGTTGTCTGATCGCGGGAGGCAAAAACCTTTCTGTTTGTTGTGTAGTACCAGTTCTTTGTAGGCATAATCCGAATGTGAGGTTTGGTGTCGTCAGCGCTTAACTGATCCACATAAGACCATGTACTTCCATCAGTGCTTGACACACGCATAATCTTGGTGTTACCAGCGTTAACCTCTCCAACTATTGCATAGTATGTGCTACCATCTTTATAACCGAATGGCTGATTTGTAGCACCTGATCCTACGCATGAAACATCTACGGTATGACCGTCTATTGTTTCGGGGATATCAAACTCAGTAATCGTTTCGGCCGTGAAATCAACTTCACAAAGTATTAGCCCGTCATCATTACCGTTGAATCGAATAACATATGCTTCATTGGCATCAGGATCATAAAGACCATGCGATTGTTTCACGCTTGTCAGATCCCCAGGTGAACCAGTTATTGCTGTACCGAGCAGATAATTTGCGTCCCCCTCAGTTAGTGTTATCTGTCCACTTGTGCTTATATCTTTAGAAAATGTACCCGCAACATTCCACAATGTTGTAGCG
>DASXWH010000126.1:0-2583 GCA_036503775.1 Ohtaekwangia sp. | reverse complement strand
GAGATTATCAGCAATACGGGTTCACGGCCCGACTTCTCCTTCATTCGTGAGATCCGTCTGAACATTGATCCCTCACTTGAAAGTGTAAGCGCGATTGCCGAATTGATCGATCCCAATATCCACAGCTGTGGGACGGTGAGGCCGCACGGTGAAAAGGAGCTGAGACATCCTGAAAAGGATTTCTACATAGCGGGATCAAAAAGCTATGGACGTGCACCCACATTTTTAATGGCGACAGGATATGAACAAGTTCGCTCGATAGCAGCAGCTATTGATGGCGACATGGAGGCAGCCCGTAACGTTGAACTTGATCTGCCTGAAACGGGAGTTTGCAGTGTCGACCCTGGTGCGTCCGCATGTTGTGGGATTGAATCTAAACCCAAAGAGCAGAAGGCAAAGGCGGCTTGTTGTGCTAGATGAAGGAAAGTAACGAATACAGTTTAAAGGCATCATCATTTGCGGCACTCGCGCTGGCGTTTGCAAGCTTTGGTGATGCTTTTTTATATCCGTTTCTCCCGGTAAACTCCCTTGAGGTGGGCGTTCCTCTTGCTTCGGTTGGTGTGTTGTTGTCGATCAACCGGTTTATCAGGATTGTATCAAATTCGCTGATCGTTCACGCCTTGGCGAAGTATGGACTTCGTACGATCATGGTCATCGCAGTTTTACTGGCAATAACATCCACATTCGGATATGGCTTTGCTACTGGCGTCATCGCCTGGATCATGTTCAGGATAATCTGGGGACTGGCGTTTTCAGCCATGCGCATTGGAACAATAGGCTATGCACTTCAAAACCAACAACCCGGACTTGCACTAGGACTGAGCCGGGGACTGCAGGAAGCGGGGCCCATGGTTGCATTGTTTCTGGCACCGGTTCTTTTAAAGAATTTTGAACCCAGAATGATCTTCTATCTATTGGGATGTATGTCGTTACCTGCACTATATTTTGCATTCAAACTACCGCTTCGGAACGATCGGACGAAAGCTGTTGAGAAAAAATCATTTCTACAATGGCCTTCGACATTGAATGCGATCACACTGGTTTCTGCCGTTGTCATCGATGGCATTGTAGTGGTCGTTCTTGGCGTTTTGTTTCTTCATTATCGTAACCCGGTCGACCTGGTTACTGCCACTGCGCTCGCGGCATTTTACCTCGGATATCGAAGACTTTGCCTCGTTGTACTTTCACCAGCAGGAGGATGGATGGCAGACCGGATTGGTTTGGAGAGAATTTTTAATCTGACAATGGTAATGGTGATCCTTGGCCTGATCATCATTCTATCCGGTTGGATTGCTGCGGGTGCTGTGATACTGTTTACATTTTACAGCATCAACGCAGCCATTACGCCTGGGTCAGTTTCAAAGAGTGAAAGTCATTCTCTTGTCGCGGTGGCCGAGAATGCAACGTGGCGCGACATCGGTGCGGCAACAGGGACTCTGGTTGGAGGGTTTCTGATCTCGTCTGAACATTTAACCCGTATTTTATGGATTGCTATCTTTGTAATGGCAACGCTTGTCCTGATGCACATCCTGCCCGGACGTGGTATTTATAAATTATTTTCTTATGGAAGTAACAACAATCTATAATCAGTTTCATGCTCAGCTTTTGGCTTACATACGCAGTAAGATTCGATCCAGGGAAGACGCTGAAGATATCCTGCAGAACGTATTCATCCGGATTTCATCGGGCGTTGACAAGTTAAACGAAGATGAAAAGCTGAAGAACTGGATATTCACGATCACCAGAAATGCGGTGATCGACTACTATCGCACAAATGCTTCGAAGAAGAATATGGGTGTCACTGCTGAGATTGACGAGAATATGCCGGAAGAGGATGTTGTTGACGCTACAAAAGGTTTAGACCAATGTATGAGCACGATGATATCACTCTTGCCTGAGGAATATCGGGACATCATCATCGAATCGGAGATACATGGTGTTAAGCAGAAAGATCTTGCTGATAAATACGGTATTGCGTATCCGTCTCTGAGATCACGTGTTCAACGGGGTCGCGAACGGTTAAAACAACTGTTCTACAATTGCTGTCACATCAAGACCGATAGTTTGGGCAATGTGATCGAAGCACAGAGCCGATCAGATTGTGGCAGCCCATGCTCACCCTGTTCCGAAGAATAGTTGAAATGCGCTTGCATCATTTTTCAATCGTCACGTCTTTATTCGTGACAAAACACATAAGACTATGAATAACGAAACGATTGAAATCCCGGTACTACAGAAATCAAAATCAACAACTGAAATGAAGGAAGCTGCAACATCATCGTGTTGCACTCCTAAAGAGAACGCTTCTGTATGTTGCACGCCAAGCCAGACGAAGGAAGAGAATTCCGGAGCGTGTTGCGCCCAGCCAGAGGATGGTTCCGCCTGCTGCAACAAGTAGGACGGTTAACAACCAACAGACGCAGGCCAATCCTGCGTCTGCATTAGAACATGATTCAGCTATTCGCATTTCTTCGCACATGCTGATGTGGTTTTATCGTTACAGGAAGGGCTTGCCTTCAAATCAGGTCCGGTAAAATCCGGTTTGGAAAAAGTCTCCTTTGCTTTTTCGGACCATTCTTTTTT
>DASXWH010000125.1:0-16639 GCA_036503775.1 Ohtaekwangia sp. | reverse complement strand
TATCAGGTGGTCAGTTCGCCTGCCAGTGGTATTCCGATCAGTCCACGGGTGCGGGTTTCGCCATATTCACCCAGCAGCAGCATCAGTTTCGTAACGGCCGCCTCGGTGGTCATGTCTGCACCGCTGATCACCCCGATCTGTTGCAGTTTGCGGCTGGTTTCATAACGGCCCTGGATCACGCGTCCGCCCGGGCATTGTGAGATGTTCACCACGATGATACCTCTTTCAATGGCGAGTTTCAGTTCTTCCATCAGCCAGGATAATGTAGGCGCATTGCCGGAACCATAAGTTTCGAGCACTACCGCTTTCAGACCCGGTGTAGTCAGCATGGAATGCACTACCGTTTGGGTAATTCCCGGAAAGAGTTTGAGGATATTGATGTTGGTCTCGAAGTTCGACCTGAAATTAAGGCTTCGCGGTTCACGGTTGGGACCTATTGCCGCCAGATTGTAATCAATCTTCACACCGGCTGTAGCCAGAGGAGGATAGTTTCCGGAATCAAATGCATCAAACTGAAGACTCTCTACTTTTTTTGAACGGTTTCCACGCAGCAATTCATCATCAAAGAAAATGGATACTTCGGGCACGATAGCACGACCATCTTTTTTTGCCGAAGCTATATCCAGAGAGGTAATAAGATTTTCGCGCGCATCTGATCGCGGTTCACTGATGGGAAGCTGTGCTCCCGTGAATACGACAGGCTTTTGCAAACCATCGAGCATAAAACTCAATGCAGATGCTGTGAATGACATGGTATCGGTGCCATGCAGCACAACAAAGCCATCATTTGTTTCATAGTTCTCGTGGATGATCTGCCCGATCACTTTCCAGTGCTCCGGGTTTATGTTCGAAGAATCAATGGGTGTTTCAAAGGAGATCACGGTAATCTCCAGCAACAGATTTTTCAGTATCGGCAGGTGCTCCAGGATCGAAGCAAAATCAAATGCAATGAGCACACCGTCTTTATCGTACATCATGCCGAATGTACCTCCTGTATAAATGATGAGAATACGCGACCTGGCTTTCCCGGGTAATGCCGTATTGATACTTATCTTCTTCAGGTCCATGGTTGTAGTTTAAAGTCTGAAGTTTAAGATTTAAAGTTTAATGTTTAAAGTGAAAATTAAAATCTGCTGGACATTAAAGTTTGATTAGTCCTGCATTTCGACTTAAACCCTAGGCCTTAAACGTTAAATAATTTAAGCGCATTTTGAGTGGTTTGAAGTTTTACTTCATCCACAGAAATATTCTTAAGATCTGAAATGCGTTGCGCAATCAACGGAATGTATGCCGGCTCATTTCGTTTTCCGCGATGCGGTACAGGAGCGAGGTACGGGCTGTCTGTTTCGAGAACCAGATGCTCCATGGAAATTTCCGGAAGTACTTTATCGAGGCCCCCATTTTTAAAAGTAGCAACCCCGCCAATCCCCAAATGAAAACCAAGTTTGATGACCTGCTGCGCCTGCTCCAGTGAACCGGTAAAACAATGAAATATTCCCTTCACTTTTCCCTCCGATAAAGACGTCATCATTTCAATGGTTTCATTCAGGCTTTCGCGACAATGAATGATCACCGGAAGGTTATATTGTTTCGCCCAGTTGATCTGGATGGTAAATGCTTCCTTCTGCTGTTCCCAAAATGTTTTATCCCAATACAAGTCTGTACCAATCTCTCCAATGGCCGCAAATTTTCTTTTTCGCAGCCAGTCTTCCACCAGGTAAAGTTCGCGTTCAAATTCCTTCTTCACATAACAGGGATGTAGACCTATTGTAGAAATATATTTCTTCGGGTCCTTATTCTCCAATTCCATCATGCCATCGATGGAGGTATGGTCTACGTTGGGCATGTAAATTTTTCCTATCCCCTGTTCCTCACATCGCGCCAGCATATCAGCCCGGTCTGCGTTGAACTCGTCAGAATAGATATGGGCATGGGTATCAATGAAATTCATTTTTATGTATTGAAAATTTATCTCGGCCTCTGACTGGAAACCGGCAGCCCGCAACATGAAATCGGAACTTTAAACATTAAGCTTTAAACATTAATATGATATACATCCTGTTGGTTCCGTTTGATATTCCGGACAAAAAAACCTCCCGGTTGTGGGATCTCTTCGACCATATCAAAATGCGTACACCCTTTGGGCAGGGCGGGAAATATCAGTAGAAAAGAGTACGGATTCGTTGCCGGTATCATTGTCCATAACGGGGCATAGGAAATATTCTCGGCATGCACCAGCTGGCTGCGGGAGCCGGAACCCCGGTCGACTAAAAAGGTAGTCCGCCAGATACGGATCAGCATTTCAAGTCCTTCGTTCTGGAAATGGCAATGCACATACACATAGGAATCGTCCAGCACAGCCGGATCGATAGACGTAAGCACTTCCGTTCCTACCTCGGGCTTTACCCGGGGAGGGGCTTCCTTTGTTTTCGTATGGGATACCGGATAAACCATGCACAAAGATAAGGATAGAAGGCGGGGGTTGAAACGATAAACCAGCCTGCAGGACCTTTAGCCTCCTAAAAACTAAAAAATCCGGATGCAATGTCTATCTTCGATGATGCAATTAACCCTGGAAACACTGCTAACCAATGAGTAAACTAGTCATCAATAGCCATCAGGAATTTGAACAATATGTAGGGAAAGAATTAGGCCTGTCGTCATACCTCAAAATCACGCAGGAAACAATCAACAAATTTGCAGATGCCACGCTTGACCACCAGTGGATACATACCGATCCGAAGCGTGCCGAGCAGGAAAGTCCTTTTAAAAAAACCATCGCGCACGGGTACCTCGCCTTATCGGTCATCCCTTACCTGTGGGAAGAGATCGCAGAGATCAACAATGTGAAGATGCTCGTCAACTATGGCATTGAAAAACTGAAATTCAACCAACCGGTATTGGTAGACAGCGAAGTGCGGTTGCGTGTAAAACTTGAATCACTTGCAGATCTGCGCGGAATATCCAAAGCTCAGCTCGCGATAGAGCTTGAAATAAAAGACAACACCAAACCTGCCTTCACCGCAACAATTGTATTTCTCTATCACTTCAAGTAACATCTGAATACTCCCTGCAGTGGGGAGTTCCCGTCACACCTCCTCCCAACCGGGTCAATTTGTTTTTAACTGGTGTGGAAAATGTTAATACTTCCGTTAGTCTGGCATCAATATGCGTAATGGCATAGTAATTTTAGTTTTTACTTGGCCGTATGATCAGACGAATACTTTTTTTAGTGATGCTGTTAACCTCTGTTTCAGCTGCAGCACAACCCCTGTCCAAATACATTGTAGTGGATCAGTTTGGGTACAGACCCTCCGCTAAAAAAATAGCGGTTATCCGTGATCCGCAAACCGGATTTGATGCTGCTGAATCTTTTACGCCAGGAACTTCTTATGCTGTGGTAAATAAAGAAACGGGTGTCCAGGTTTTTACAGGCGCTCCAACTATCTGGAAAACCGGCAGTACAGATAGTTATTCCGGTGACAAGGCGTGGTGGTTTGATTTTTCAACGGTGTCAGCTCCTGGTAAGTATTATATCCTGGACGTCAGCAAAAATCTCCGCTCCTTTGAGTTTCAGATCCGCGAAGATGTTTATGAGCAGGTATTAAAACATGCGGTACGAACATTTTTCTACCAGCGTGCAGGTTTTGAAAAAAGTGCAGCACATGCAGGCTCAGCCTGGGCCGATGGTGCCAGCCATCTGAAAAATCTGCAGGACAAAAACGCCAGACAATACAACAAGACCAGTGATGCCACCTCCGAACTGGATGTAAGCGGTGGATGGTACGATGCCGGTGATTACAACAAATACACCAACTGGACTGCCAACTATGTGGTTGAGTTTATGCGTGCCTATTTGGAAAATCCGGAAGTATGGCGGGATGATTACAATATCCCGGAGTCGGGCAACGGCACCCCTGACATTTTGGACGAAGCCCGATGGGGCATTGATCACTTGCTGAGAATGCAAAGACCCGATGGAAGCGTACTCAGTATTGTAGGATTATCACATGCCAGCCCACCATCCAGTGCCAACGGCCCCAGCCGGTATGGAACCCCCAGTACATCAGCAACCTTAAATACAGCGGCTGCATTGGCTTTGGCGTCACGGGTTTTTGGTGACCTCGGAGAAACAACATATAGGGATCTGTTAAAAGAAAAAGCCATTCTGGCCTGGGACTGGGCAGTAGCAAATCCCAATGTAATTTTTAAGAACAACGATTCCGCTTCCGGAACCAGCAACCTTGGAGCCGGTCAGCAGGAAGTGGATGATGATGGAAGACTTATGGCGAAGATTGAAGCTGCCTGTTTTTTGTTTGATATCACCGGAGAAACAACCTACCGTGATTTCTTCGACAACAATTATCAACAGGTGAATCTTATTGAGTGGAATTTTGCTTACCCCTTTGAGCCCGCCAATCAGGATATGCTTTTACATTACACTACGCTTACCAATGCAACACCGGCTGTTGTTTCAAACATCAAAATGGTGTACAAGAATGCCATGAACAGCAGCGATAATTTTGGTGCGTATACATCTGACAAAGACCCGTATCGTTCCTATATCAAAGATTACACCTGGGGAAGTAATCTGACCAAAGCCAATCAGGGACTCATGTTCATGAACATGATCACCTACGGCATTGATGCTACGAAAGATACCGATGCTCGTCATGCTGCAGAAGGATATATT
Source organism: Ohtaekwangia sp. (assembly GCA_036503775.1). Lineage (GTDB taxonomy): Bacteria > Bacteroidota > Bacteroidia > Cytophagales > Cyclobacteriaceae > Ohtaekwangia. Next base: position 11,946 of record DASXWH010000125.1, on the reverse strand, counting down.
CACTACCTGCACGGCTTCAACCCGCTTAACATGGTATTCCTGTCTAATATGTACGCCTATGGTGGTGACAATAGTGTAAATGAATTCTATCATACATGGTTTGCCAATGGCAGTGCCAAGTGGGATCGGGTTGGTGTCTCCACGTATGGCCCTGCACCCGGATATTTGGTAGGTGGCCCCAATCCTTCATATGATGTGGATGTTTGCTGTCCAGGCAATTGTGGTGGTACGAACAACGCGCTTTGCACTTCCGAATCACTCACACCACCGAAAGGTCAGCCTGCACTTAAATCGTATAAAGATTTCAATACTTCGTGGCCGGTTAACTCATGGTCTGTGACTGAAAACAGTGATGGTTATCAGCTCGGTTATATCCGCCTGCTGGCAAAGTTTGTTCTGGCTGACGGACCCAATGAAGGCGATGATGAACCGGACGAGGTTACCAGTATACATAAAAACGAAAGTAACCTGGTAAGTCTTTCTCCCAATCCTACCACGGGACTGGTTTCTATCGAATATAAAACAGCACGCACATTTACTGTTGACGTGATGAATAACCTTGGTAAAAAACTATTTCAGCAAAGCGAGATCAATCCATCTTCAATAAACTTGTCAACTTATCCTGCCGGGCTTTATTTCATCATGATCCGCACCGAAAACCAGCAGGTGGTGCAGAAGGTTGTAAAGTATTAGCTATTGGGGATCCGAACCCAGACCGTAAATCTGAAATTCGTAACCTAACTATTGTTAGCGTAATCGGTCTGTTCTCCTTATTTTCGTGGCCTGAATCGATCTTGCATGAGTACGGAAACCATTAAGCCCGAAAAAACCGATAAAAAACAATCCCTGGCAGGCCATGCTGCCCCTGAACCCTACAAGCCTAAAAACAAAGTAAGAATCGTTACAGCAGCCAGCCTGTTTGATGGCCATGATGCAGCCATTAACATCATGCGGAGAATTATTCAGGCAACGGGTTGTGAAGTTATTCACCTGGGGCATGACCGAAGTGTTGACGAAGTAGTCAATACAGCCATTCAGGAAGACGCTCAGGCCATTGCTATGACCAGTTATCAGGGCGGCCACAATGAATACTTTAAATACATGTATGATCTGCTCCGCGAAAAAGGAGCGTCACATATAAAAATTTTCGGTGGTGGCGGAGGTGTAATCCTTCCGGAAGAAATCAAAGAATTGATGGATTACGGAATCACCCGCATCTACTCCCCTGACGATGGTCGTGCCCTGGGATTGCAAGGCATGATCAACGACCTCGTTGAGCAAAGTGATTACCCTACCGGTGAAAAGCTTTCTGTCAACGTTGAAGCACTGAACACCAAAGATCACCTCGCGATCGCCCAGATCATTTCGGCTGCTGAAAACTATTTTGATGCGCATCAGAAAACATTTGATGCTGTTAAAAAGAAAGCTGCTGCAGCTAACGTGCCGGTACTCGGTATCACCGGAACCGGTGGAGCAGGTAAGTCGTCCATGGTAGATGAAATTGTAAGACGGTTTTTAATGGACTTCAAAGACAAGACCATTGGCATTGTATCGGTTGATCCTTCCAAACGAAAAACCGGTGGTGCCTTGCTGGGTGATCGTATCCGGATGAATGCGATCAACAACCCGCGGGTATTCATGCGCTCACTGGCTACCCGGCAAAGTAACCTCGCCCTCTCTGCTTATGTAAAGGAAGCGATACAGGTTCTGAAAGCAGCCGGATATGATCTGATCATTCTGGAAACATCAGGCATCGGACAAAGTGATACGGAAATTCTGGATCACAGTGATGTGTCACTGTACATCATGACACCCGAATATGGTGCCGCTACTCAGCTTGAAAAAATCGACATGCTCGATTTTGCCGATGTTATTGCACTGAACAAATTTGACAAGCGTGGCGCACTGGATGCAATACGCGATGTAAAAAAACAATATCAACGGAATCATCAGCTATGGACCAGCAAGGTAGATGAGATGCCGGTGTTTGGAACCATTGCATCACAATTCAACGATCCGGGAACGAATCGTTTGTACAAGCATGTGCTGGAAACGATCTCCGCGAAAACCGGTACACCGCTGCAGTCAACACTGGAGATCACCCATGAGATGTCAGAGAAGATCTTTGTGATCCCTCCTCATCGCACACGCTATCTCAGTGAAATTTCAGAGAACAACCGGAAGTATGATACCTGGACAAACGATCAGGCTGAGGTCGCTCAAAAACTGTATGCCTTACAGAAATCTATTGACACCTTGCGAGAGTCTTCTGCTGAAGACAAGGATCGTCTTATCAAAGTGCTGCAGGAACAGTTCGAAAAGCTCAAACTAAATCTTGATCCGAAGAACTGGAAACTCATGGAAGAATGGCCTTCGAAAGTAAAGTCATACAAGGACCCGGTTTTTAATTTTAAGGTCAGGGATAAATCGATCGGCATACAAACCCATGCAGAATCACTTTCGCATGTTCAGATTCCGAAAGTAGCCCTTCCTAAGTATGAGGCCTGGGGAGAATTACTGAAGTGGAGTCTGCAGGAAAATGTACCCGGTGAATTTCCATATACAGCCGGAATCTATCCGTTCAAACGTGAAGGAGAAGATCCCACCCGCATGTTTGCAGGGGAAGGGGGACCTGAACGTACAAACCGGAGATTCCATTATGTTAGTCTTACGATGCCTGCCAAAAGACTTTCCACTGCCTTTGATTCGGTAACACTGTATGGTAATGATCCTGACTACCGTCCGGATATCTATGGAAAGATTGGCAACTCCGGAGTAAGCATCTGCTGTCTGGATGATGCCAAGAAACTATACAGTGGTTTCAATCTCGCTGATCCGAAGACTTCGGTGTCGATGACCATCAACGGTCCGGCTCCGATGTTGCTTGGATATTTTATGAATGCCGCTATCGATCAGCAGTGCGAGCTGTACATTAAAAAGAACGGTCTTGAAAACGAGGTGCAGCAAAAAATACAGGTTCTGTACAACGGTCGTGAAAACCAGCGACCGGCCTATCAGGGTCCACTTCCAAAAGGCAATGATGGGCTTGGATTAATGCTGCTGGGCGTTACCGGTGACCAGGTATTACCCGCTGATGTTTACGAAAAGATCAAAGCTGAAACACTCACCCAGGTGAGAGGTACGGTGCAGGCTGATATTTTAAAAGAAGATCAGGCGCAGAACACCTGTATCTTCTCAACGGAATTTGCCCTTCGCCTTATGGGCGATGTTCAGCAATACTTCATTGACAGGAATGTGCGGAATTTTTATTCCGTATCTATATCGGGTTATCACATTGCCGAAGCCGGTGCCAATCCCATAACCCAGTTAGCCTTTACACTGGCCAATGGGTTCACGTTTGTGGAATACTATCTGAGCCGCGGCATGGACATCAATGACTTCGCTCCTAACCTGTCATTTTTCTTCAGCAATGGTATTGATCCCGAATATGCCGTAATCGGACGTGTGGCACGAAGACTCTGGGCTAAAGCACTCAAGAATAAGTATGGTGCCAATGCCCGTTCACAGATGCTGAAATATCACATACAGACTTCCGGAAGATCATTACACGCACAGGAGATTGACTTCAACGATATACGTACAACGCTTCAGGCATTGTACGCGATCTATGACAATTGCAATTCACTTCATACAAACGCCTATGATGAAGCCATCACCACGCCTACAGAAGAAAGTGTGCGCAGGGCTATGGCCATACAACTGATCATCAATAAAGAATTAGGTCTCGCTAAAAATGAGAATCCGCTGCAAGGTTCTTTCATTATTGAAGAACTCACAGACCTCGTTGAAGAAGCTGTGTTGACAGAGTTTGACCGCATCACCGAACGAGGCGGAGTATTGGGCGCTATGGAAACCATGTATCAGCGAGGGAAGATTCAGGAGGAAAGTCTTTATTATGAGACCTTAAAACACACCGGTGAATATCCAATTATCGGTGTGAATACTTTCTTAAGTTCAAAAGGTTCACCAACCATTATACCTCAGGAAGTAATCCGCGCTACTACAGAAGAAAAAGAATTCCAGATCACCATGCTGCGGAATCTGCATGCCTTCCAGGAAGTAAAGACATCAAGTATGATTGGAAAAATCCAGCAAGCCGCTGTTCAGAACAAGAATATCTTTGAATCATTGATGGATGCCTGCAAAGTTTGCTCACTCGGACAATTGACCAAAGCCCTGTTTGAAGTAGGCGGACAATATCGTAGAAATATGTAGTGGTTTTATCGTGACGTTGTGACGAATACATTTTCATCACAACGTCATGATGATCATTTTAGAACTTACCAAATTTCAACGTGATGTTGTATGACCAGTCGCTGAGGGAATCATCTGAAAGTCCTTTGGAAGTACTTCCCATAGCTTTGCGGTAAGTTACACCTGGGCTAAATCGCATCCAGCGAAACATGTTTACCTCAAGCTGAACACCCGGTTCGGCTACAAAGAACCAATTCTCATCATGATCTTCCGGATTATAATCATCACCGTCATCTGGATCATCATCCCAATGATAGCGATTGTATTGCACCGTAAGCCCGGCTCCGGTAAACAAATGAAAGACAGCATGAATTGCTTTGTTCGATCCCAGGGCATATTCCGTAACCAGACCGCATTGGCCATAGGCATAACTTAAGTTCCGGGCCGGATCGACACTGTACTGAGGTAACACGGAAATATCATTGGTAACTCCCGATCCCTCAATACCGAGGAAGAACTTCTGGTTAAAATAAACTCCACCATATACACCTGCGATGTTGGCAAATTCTCCATTCAACGTGGTGAATTTGTTGGTCAGAGCGCCCCATCCCGTAACGCGTCCTCCCCTGAAAACGGTCTGGATCTCCTGTGCATGAGATCGTATTCCCAGCGATAAGGCTATTGCAATCAGTAAAAAGGTCTTTTTCATAGCATTTCGGTTAGTATTTACCTATAGACAATGCTGTTTTCACCTACCCCTATCTAAACATTAAAAAAAGCCAAAAAAAAAGACGCTTCCCGCAGGGAAGCGTCTTCAGGCTATGTGTTTACGAGTCTATTTTCTGTGTTTCGTGACAAAAGTCAGTACTGGTCTTCTGGAATGACTAACAACATCCTCAGCAATACTGCCGGCCAGCACGTGGGCGAAACCGGTACGGCCATGGGTTGCCATCGCCACCAGGTCTGCATCAATACTTTCAGCAAAGTATATGATACCTTCCTCTTCTGTGAGGTCGTTAAAGACATTGATGGTATAATTCTTCAACTGAAGTTTTTTAGCAAAGTCCTGCATGTATTGCTTGACAACAGCATCGCGTTGAAAATTACCCGGAGTGTTGATGCGTACCAGGTGAACGGTGGCATCGTATATCTGCTGCGTTTTACGAACAATTCTTGAAAATACTTCCTCATTCTTATCCATGGAGGTTGCGTAAACAATGTTCTTAAAATCCTTCCGTGCAGGTTTATTGTGAACGGTAAGTACAGGGCAATGAGAAGTACGCACTACCTTCTCTGTGTTTGAACCGATAATCATCTGTTCCAGTTCTGATCTTCCGGAAGTACCCATTACTACCAGATCAACCTTACGGTCTGTAATGATCGCATTCATTCCATGGAATGGTGTTCCTAACCGAAGCTCCTGACGTACTTTTACACCGGCAAGTTTGGGATCCTCAGCAACTCTGGCCAGTTGTTTTTTAGATTTTTCGATCAGTTTCATGGTAAAGATCTTGTCTTCCCAATCACCGCTGTAAGTTGCTTCGCCTTCAATGTTTACAGAGCCTTCGGATGCGCCCTCAACAACGTGAAGCAACACCAGTTCAGCTCCTGACCGCCTGGCAATATCGGCAGCTACTTCAGTAGCGATAGCGGCTGGTTTTGAAAAGTCTGTAGGAACGAGAATTTTTTTCATATCGGTTTGATTTGAAGGTTAAATGTACATTGGTAAAAGTAACTATTTAGCCTAAGATTCAAAACGCGTGATGACGTTCCGGATCCGATGTACAGCTCGAATATAGTCGTACCGGTTGGTCTCCACCCACAGAAAAATCATTCCAGAAGATGACCTTTATCACCATTCCTGTAAAACAAAAAAGGCCTCTGCAATGCAGAAGCCTTTTTTAAGGTTACTCAGGTAACCTTGAATATTAGAAGCGAACTACTTTCGTTTCACCAGAAGCGCCTGACACTTCAAATGTGAGTGCTCCGGTTACATTCTTCACCGTATATAACTGTGCGAAATCACCGTTTACGGTTCTGCTTTCGCTGTGAACCAGGTTATTTGCAGCATCGTAAATGTTTACGTTTACTACATCTGAACCCGCACCCGCTACAGCCACCAGGAATTTACCTTCTTCGCCAGCAAGTTTAGAGATGTGAACATTCTTCTTTGCAGCCTTATTGTAGGTAACCTTTTCAGATTTCTTACCTGATGCATCAATCGTTTCGATAGTATACTCACCAGCGGTAAGACCTGCGAAATTCAGCGGGCGGATAAAGCCATCTGTACCAGAGATTGTTTCAGAAAATACCAACTGTGATTCAGTATTGTACACGTTCAGTTTTACTCTACCGTAAGCTTCGCCTTTGTAGATAACTTTGAACACTTCAGATCCTTTAACAGGTACTACAGCCATACCCTTATTGCTGGTCGGCTCTTCCTTTCCAAAGGCAGCGACAGAAGCACTTACTACTACAAGTGCAGCGATGAAAAGAGATTTTGTTTTCATAATTCTTTTTTGTTTTTGTTTACGATACAAATATACGGGTGCTCTGTACGCAAGGCCGAAAGTTGTAAGGAAACCTGATTTTATTCTTCAAATAACGTTTGCGGAAATTGGACACGGATAATTCATCAAAACCACTGAATAAATACGTCTGCAAACGCTGTCAGCTATAAAAAAAATTATACAACGTTTGCATAGCTGTGAAAACACGGTATTTCATAAAACAAGAAAGCAACTTCAAATGAAGTTGCTTTCGAAATAGAATGAGGGTTTTATTACTGAAACTAAAATGTTATTTGTTAATAACCTACTTGCTTAACATTTCCTTTGCTATCGGTAACGGTGAACAATACGCTGCTCTTCACATTGGAGAGGTTATATACCTTGGCAAAATCCCCACGAACAGCTTCCTGCTGGCTATATAATACCTGATTGTTGTTTCCATAGATCTTCACGGATACCACGTCATTTGCTTTTCCGGGCACAGTCAACAAGTATTTATTGTCTGTTCCTGAAACACGGGAAATATTTATCAGGTTTTCAACTTTGCCTTGTGCATAGTTTACTTTCTCGATCTGACGCTTTTCATTATCCACTACCTCAATGGTATACTCACCTTCGGCCAGTTGAGAAAAATTATATGGTCTTGAAAAACCATCAAGCTTACGGATCACTTCAGAGAACACTAACCGGCCAGTTGCATCATAAATAGCAACTTTAACGCGTGAAGGTTGTGAAGCCTTATAGTATAGGGTAAACGTAGATCCATGTTTCATGATGCCTACACCACTTTTCGATTCCGGATTATCCAGTCTGCGCGCAAAACCAACGCTGCTAACCAACAGCACCAGTGATAAAATTAAGAGGGTCTTTTTCATAAGGGTCTTTTTGAATTATATCGCTAAGACGCCATTGCGAGAAATAATGTTGCAAACCATTTGTTAATTATTGTTAACCAAATAGTTTACATATGATGAAGATGATTTTTTTTTGTAAACGGTCTAAAACGCGAAGTGCTGATAAAAGGATTCACGCGTTCTAATAAAAAACGATTTATTCTCCTGACTGTAATTGTATCAGTTCAAATGATACAGATCTTTGCTTTTCTCTTCCTGACCTAACAAATGGATCTGGTACCGTATCCGGCTGAATAAATAAGACTCCAGCTTGTCCACTGGCAGATTCAGGAACTTATAACGTTCGTGCAGGTCGAGGTTAAGTTCATGTGCTACCTGATAAATCGTGAAGGATGTATTGTGTTGACTGATCTTTCTTCCTTTCAGATAAGAAAGGAAGAGTTCATAGAGCTCCGTTCCGGGAAACCGGTCAGCGTTCACATTCCAGAATTCAACATCACCTCCTGGATACATCTTGTTCTTAAAAGTGCGCATGAGCTTGCCCATGGTGAAAACATCCTGGCACTTTACAATGATATCGGATTCTCCTCCGGGATAACGTTTGATAACACTTTCCAGACGCATCAATGACCCCAGCTTTTTCTTATTGACCTCGTGAGAACAGAAGATACCAAAAGAAATATCGTTGGTTTCTACATCGTGCAACAGCTGTTTGTATCGGGGCTCGAAAATATGCAGCGGTACCAATTCCCCTGGTAATGGTAAAACCGCCAGCGGAAACATAGGAATATGACTGACATCGCTCATGCTGCAATAACAATTAAAGCGAGCTTAAGTTAGCTTAATAAGAAATTAAATACCCGGGCTTAACACCAAAGGCATCGTTAAGGATTTTTTCTCCAGGGAGAAAACTCAGGTTAATAAGAAATGAGAAACCACAGATCACACCGCCCTGATTTTTAATCAGCTGAGCAGCAGCACCTGCAGTTCCTCCGGTGGCCAGCAAATCATCATGGATCAAAACATTTGATCCCGGTTTGATGGCATCGGCATGTATCTCAATAGCGGCCTTTCCATACTCCAGGCTGTACTCCTGCCGTACGGTTTTATACGGCAACTTTCCGGCTTTGCGAACCGGAATAAAACTGCAGCCTATTTCATGGGCCAAAATGGATCCGAGTATAAAGCCACGGGCTTCTACTGCGGCAATCGCATCAATCTTCTGTGACTGAAGATCAGCCTTCAGGTAACTTACTATCTCTCTTAATAAAGAAGGATCAGCTAATACAGGAGTGATATCCTTAAAGATGATACCCGGTTTTGGGTAATCTACTACATCGCGTATCGTTTTTTTGATCTTGTCCTGTAACTCCATATAGAAAGGTTAAGAATTGTTTTGAGGATATGGCTAAAGGTAAGCACACAATATAGTCAAGACAAGAGAACGTCAACGTAACACCCGTTGAAATGCTGCAGGCAAAGAATGAATAAGGTCAGATGCAATCAGCGAATACTCCCCTGTTCCCTGCACGGCCAGGTCACCGGCCAGGCCATGCAGATAAACACCCAAACGCGCGGCATCAGCTGAATCATATCGTTGTGCCAGCAATCCTGTCAGGATACCCGTAAGCACATCACCACTGCCTCCAGTAGCCATGCCCGGGTTACCACTTGAATTAAAATAAACTTTCTTATCAGCCGTAGCCACTGCCGAATACGCACCTTTCAGCACCACCACTGACTTTAACTGACTGGCCAGTGTCTTTAACTTTTCCAGTTTATGAAAATCATCAGTCCAGTTTCCCACGATCCGCTCAAACTCTTTCGGATGGGGTGTCAGTATACTTCCTGCCGGAACAAGTGAAAGTAATTCGCTATGCACTGCCAGCATATTTAAGGCGTCCGCGTCAATCACCATCGGTCGTTTATATTCTTCCAATATTTTGCGAAAGGCTTTCACCGTTTCCGGATGCTGGTCTAAACCCGGCCCGATCCCAACAGCAGAATAATTTTGCAAAGCTTTACATTCTGTAACGTGATCTTCATGAAGATCAATGCTTGCCATAGCTTCCGGCACAGAACTTTGAATGATCTGATAGCCACATCGCGGAATATGAATCGTGAGCAAACCTGTACCCGAACGTAACGCGGCCCGGGCTGAAAGCACTGCAGCTCCGATTTTCCCCGAGCTACCGGCAATCAGGAGGCTGTGACCAAAGGTTCCCTTATGATCAAAGGTTGACCGCTTCCGAATCATTCGCCTGGCGTCTTTTGCTGTAAAATAGAAATGAGGTGTATCCGTATTCTTTATATAAGACTTGTTTAAACCGATATCCACCATGGTCCATTTTCCTACATACGGATGAGAACCCGGAAAAAGAAAGGCAAGCTTCGGCATCTGAAATGAAACGGTGTAATGCGCTTTCACGATCGGTTCAGCCGAACAACTATCGGCCATCAACCCGGAAGGAATATCAACTGCTATGCGGGTTACATCCGTCTGGTTTATACAATTGATCACCTGCGCGTAGATGCCTTCCGGTGTTCGTGATAATCCGGAACCGAAGACTGCATCAATAAGAACATCACGATCATGGAATAATCCTTTATCTGATTCATTGATGATATCAAATATCTCAATCCGTTTATCCTTTAACCGCGACAGGTTAGTTTGAAAGTCAGTCGACTCTGGTACCGGTCCTCTTACGATCCATACCTTAACAGAATAATTCCAGTCATTCAACATCCGTGCAATGCCCAATCCATCACCCCCATTATTTCCTGTACCGCAGACAATGCCGATCTTTTTGGTAGCCTCGATATGTTCGGCAAACCATTGAACAAAGGCGTGACAGGCACGCTCCATCAAATCAATAGAAGCGACCGGCTCATGCGCAATGGTATTGGCATCAAGTTCCCTGATTTGTTTGGCAGACAGTATTCGCATCATGTACGAAGATACAAACTCAGCGATCAACTTCACCCATCACCACATCAATAGAACCGATGATGGCAATCAGGTCTGCTACCAGAATACCTTTTGATATTTCAGGCAATACAGAGAGGTTAACAAAACTGCACGAACGGCATTTACAACGGAAGGGAATATCACTTTTTCCATCGGCCCGGAAAAAGAAACCAAGTTCACCTTTGGGTATTTCTGCACGCACATAAAGGTCTTGTGCTTTCGGGCGAATCTTTTTAGGAACCAGTGCCTGCGGATCGAAATCGCGGGTACGTTTATGCTCACCCGTGAGTTTATCCAGACATTGTTCAATGATGCGAAGGGATTCATGGATCTCCTGGTAACGCACATAGGTTCTATCCCAGCAATCTCCCTTCTGTCCCATCTTACCTTCTCCCACGGGAATCGCAAAATCCAGTTCAGGGTAAACGGAGTAACCATCTACTCTTCTCAGGTCGAAACGTAAACCGGAAGCACGAAGCATCGGTCCGGTAACACCACAATTGATGGCCAGATCAAGCGGGAGCACGCCTACATTGGCTGTACGCTCAATGAAGATCTTATTATGGATGAGAATTTCTTCAAGCTCGTTCAGCTTAGGTTTTATGTATTGAACAAATTCACGGCAACGTTCTTCAAAACCAACCGGAATGTCATAGAATAATCCACCGATCCAGATATAGTTATACAACAAACGCGCACCGGAAGCCCACTCCAGCATACGCAGTATATGCTCACGGTCGCGCATGATCCAGAAGAATGGTGTGAATGCACCGATGTCCATTCCATATGTGCCAATAGCAATGAAGTGTGATGCTATGCGGTTAAGTTCAGCCACCAGCACCCGAACATATTCTACGCGCTTCGGTATCTGGTTCTCTATTCCCAACATTCGTTCAACACCCATAGCATACGCATGCTCATTATTCATGGCTGCTACATAATCAAGGCGGTCAACAAACGGTATGACCTGGTTGTATGGAAGATTTTCCGCATGCTTCTCAAAGCAGCGATGCAGATAACCGATATGGGGAACTACTTCTTTAACGATTTCGCCATCCATCAATACTTCCAGCCGAAGTACACCATGTGTTGAAGGGTGCTGCGGGCCAAGGTTGATGATCATTTCTTCCGAACGCAAGTTCTCTGCCTTGAGCTTGTTGGGTTCAGACTGGATCAGATTACCCTCCTTATATTGATAGGTTGGTTTCAAGTTTAAGGTTTAAGGTCTAGGGTTGATTGATCGTACTCCACTTTGATATTCCGGTAGTATTCCTGGTGTTTATAATCTTTCCGAAGCGGATGGCCTTCCCAATCGGCAGGCATCAATATTCTACGAAGGTCAGGATGATTTTTAAAACGAATACCATACATATCGAATACCTCACGCTCATGCCAGTCG
>DASXWH010000124.1:0-15698 GCA_036503775.1 Ohtaekwangia sp. | reverse complement strand
TTCCTGTGAACAGGAAGATCCGGGCCCCATGCAATTTACACAGCGGGATTATTCCACCGTGGATTTTGACCGGCTCGAAATCGGGAGTGCATTCCGGATTGAGGTAGAACAGGCGAATACATTCAGCATTCATGTTGAGGGCGACCGAAGAAATATTGATGACCTGGATGTTTTTAAAAGTGGTTCTACATTGATTATCCGATTTGATGAGAATGCAAACCGCAGGCACGATACCTACATAACCATTACCATGCCTCGCCTTGAGGGTGTGAATTTTTCGGGAGCAAGTGTTTCTACAGTGAAGGGTTTTGAAAGCGAGGAGGATCTTGATTTTATTCTTTCAGGAGCATCAGTATCACAACTGGACGCGGGTTACCGTGTTGTAAATCTTACCGTATCGGGTGGATCAAATCTCGTTATGCATGGATTGGGTGATGAAATTCATGCGGAGGTATCAGGCGCCTCAATACTTTCAGCTTTTGATTTTCCTGTTCGTGAAGCGGATATGGATGTAACCGGGTCCAGCCATGGTAAGGTAACGGTCACAGACGCGCTGGATGTTATGGCCAGCGGTGCAAGTTCAGTTCTTTATCGCGGTAACCCTTCCGTGTCCTCAACAGTTTCAGGGAGTAGTTCTGTTGTCAAGGATTGATATTTGGTTCATAGTCCACTGTCAATAGTCCACGATCGACTGTGAACCAGGGACTATTAAACCGTGGACTTTTAAAAACTTTTCCTTTCCCAACGTAACCATTTATAATTTTTTTCGTGAACTTTGGCTTATAACAACGGGCTCTCTAATTACTCTGCCTATGATAGTCACATTCTAAGTTTGCCAATCGGCAAACATGTTTGGTAAGCCAGATCAGGATCTCATCATACGAGGTCTGTTTTTCTTTTATTACATTCATCTAATTTTTTAGTAACACAATGTCAGTTTTTACAAAACTCAGATCATTTGCGCGTCTGTTTAAACAAGCTGTTTTAGGTCAGGAACAAGAATATACTTCAGGCAGTATAGATCGCGCCATATTTCTTTTATCCATTCCCATGATTCTTGAAATGTCATTGGAAGGAGTCTTTGCTGTAGTAGACATGATCTATATCAGTCGGCTTCATGATAATGACGCCATTGCCACTGTAGGGTTAACTGAGTCTATGCTATCCATAATTTACTCTATAGCCATGGGTATCAGTATTGGTGCAACGGCAATGGTAGCCCGAAGGGTTGGTGAGAAGGATATTCCGGCAGCGGGTGTGGCGGCAACGCAGGCTATTTACATTGGCCTTGTATTTTCGGTGATCGTCAGTATAATTGGATTCTTTTATTCAGCAGACCTGCTCCGGGTTATGGGAGGCAGTGAACAATTGATTGCCAATAATGTTGGCTTTACAAAATGGATGCTGATCGGAAATCTTCCCATTGTTTTTCTCTTTCTCATTAACGGAATTTTTCGTGGTGCCGGTGATGCATCAATCGCATTGCGATCTGTCATATTGGCCAATGGTTTGAATATTCTGTTAGGGCCGGTTTTTATTTTTGGTATCGGACCCATACCGGCTTACGGTGTTGAGGGTGCGGCAATCGGAACTACCATTGGCCGTGCCTGCGGAGTATTGTATCAGGTGTATCATTTACTGTATGGAAAAGGTATTATCAAGTTGGGTATCCGTGACATGATACTAAAATGGGATATTATTGGTTCTCTGGTAAAAGTATCTGCTGGTAGCACCGGACAATTTCTCATCGGCTCAGCGAGCTGGATATTTCTGATGCGTATTATGTCAGAGTTCGGAAGCGCAGCACAGGCCGGATATGTTATAGCGATCCGTATTATCATCTTCGCGATTCTTCCGGCCTGGGGAATGTCAAATGCAGCGGCAACTCTGGTGGGTCAGAATCTGGGAGCTAATCAACCTGATCGGGCCGAAAAATCCGTATGGCGTGCAGCATTTTTAAATATGTTGTTTATGGCGCTGGTTACAGTATTGTCGTTTACACTGGCCAATCCTGTACTGAAGTTTTTCACCGATGATGCAGTGACACTGCAAAATGGAATTCAGTGTTTACAGATCGTTTGCCTGGGATACATTTTCTATGCGTATGGGATGGTGATCAATCAGTCCTTTAATGGTGCTGGTGATACGCGTACGCCAATCATTATAAGTTTCTTTGGATTCTGGGTCTTTCAGATACCACTGGCCTATCTGTTGTCAACCTGGTTTAAAACGGGTCCGGTGGGTGTTTATATCGCTATTGCAATAGCCGAATCACTAATGGCTATTGCTGGAATATACATCTTCAGGCTGGGAAAATGGAAGTTGGTTAAAATATGATTTTAGTCCACGGTCGACAGTTTAACTGTGGACTGTCGACCGTGGACTAATTCACTTTTGCTCCTTGCTCTTGTTCTTAAAAGCCGCCTCGAAAGCTTTTCCGAATTCTTCACCGGCTTTCTTCAGATTATCTTCCACTTCTTTCCAGCGCTCCTTGTTTTCAACCTCTTTCTTCATTTTTTCGGCTGATACTTTAAGCTCTTCGAATTTTTGTTGAAACTCTTTTTTAAGCTTGTCGCCAGCTTCATTGAATTCTACCAAAAAATCATCGATTTTTTTACCGAAGCTCTTAAATGCTTTCTCTGATTTTCCTTCTTCCTTTGTTTCCATAGCCATAATTTTTTTACAACTTAGTAACGGATGCCGGAGGTGATTTGGATGAATAAAAACCAAGTCCGTATCCCATAACGAATCTAAGACCGGAAAACCGGATTTAAAATGAGTTATCGGAATAAAACTGTGGTAGGATAGTCTGAATATTATATTTTTACCTTATTAACGAAACGGCATGTGATGATGCGAAAATCTGTTTTTTTTCTACTGCTTTCCATATTGTTGCTACTGGCAGATGGATGTGCCTCAACGCATAAAAACAAAAAACTTAAACCTGGAAAACCTATTCCCTGTCCGCAAAAAGACTGCTGATGAGTTTTCGTAAAATTATAATTGCCGTTGACGGATATTCCGCTTGCGGCAAAAGTACAACCGCCCGTGAAGTTGCCAGCGCACTTGGCTACCGCTACATTGATTCGGGAGCCATGTACCGGGCAGTGACCCTGTATTTCCTGGATCATCATATTTCTCTTACCAATCCGAAAGAAATTATCAAGGCTTTGGATCAGATTCAGGTTTCATTTAAAGTAAATTCAAAAGGGATGTCTGAAACCTACCTGAATGGACTGAATGTGGAAAAGGATATCCGTAAAATGAAAGTATCCAACATGGTTAGCCCTGTAAGCGCTGTTCGGGAAGTGCGATTAGCCATGGTAGAACAACAACGCAGGATGGGGCGTGAACGAGGTGTGGTGATGGATGGCAGGGATATCGGCACCATTGTTTTTCCACAGGCTGAGCTAAAGCTTTTCATGACGGCTGATATGCTTGTAAGAGCTTTCAGGAGACAAAAGGAATTAATGGAGCGCGATCAGCTGATTGACCTGGATGATGTCATTCAAAATATTCAACAGCGTGACAAGATTGATACCACCCGGGCAGAGAGCCCTTTACGTCAGGCGGATGACGCCCTGGTAATTGACACCACGCATATTACTATCGATGAACAGGTGGATGAAGTGGTGCGGATCGCCATGAGTAAAATACTTTCACAACGCTAGATCTTTCTCAGCAGATACCAAACTATCTCACTATTGATTTGGTTTATTAATACGCACACCCACACCTTTCTTACTTCTTAATCCTAAAAGCATGGAAAGCACCCTCAGGAGATTTGTTCGCTATTTCTTTAGCGGCACCATCTTCATTGTTCCGCTCGTAGCGACCGCCTATTTTATCTTTGTGTCTTTCCGTTGGCTGGATAGCCGGCTGAATCTTCCTTACCCGGGATTGGGTTTCATGATCATTATTGTTGCCATAACAGGCTTTGGTTATCTGTCTACCAATTTTGCTTTTAAAACCATCGGTACATGGTTCGACCATGGTATGAATAAAATTCCGATCGTGAAGCTGATCTATTCCGGTGTAAAGGATTTACTGGGTGCATTCGTAGGTGATAAAAAGAAATTCTCCAAACCTGTTCTCGTTAGGATCAACAAAGACAATAATCTCTATCAGATCGGATTCATTACACAGAGTGACCTGAGTGACCTGGGCTTAGCTGATATGGTCGTGGTTTACTTCCCACACTCTTATGCATTTTCCGGATTCCACTACTTTGTTCCAAAGGATAGCATTAAACCACTTGACGTTCCAGGAACTGCAGCGATGAAGTTTATTGTGTCAGGGGGTGTGAGTGGATTTAAAGAAGTGTAAAGGCTGAAAGCTCAAAGCTCAAAGCTTAAAGTAAAGTAGAGAGTGCAATCTTAAAATGGCTTTCTGCTTTAGGCTTTAAGCTTTCTGCTAATTAATGACTCCTGAACCAATCAGCTCTTCGTTAAGATACCAGGCAGCGAATTGTCCGGGCGTAATGCTCTTTACCGGACGATCAAAAATGACATACAATCCTTCCTCTTTTTTATAAAGCATACAGGGCTCCAGCTTCTGGCGATAGCGGATCCGTGCAGCATATATAGCTGATTCACCCATTTTCAGTTTAAGATCTTCGCGTATCCAGTGTTCATCTGCGTTTGGAATGAATAATCCTTTGCGATAAAGACCAGGGTGATCTTCTCCCATGCCGGTGTAAATGATATTCTGTTCTGTATCCGTGCCAATCACAAACAACGGTTCAGGAAAACCACCAATGTTCAGCCCTTTACGCTGACCGATGGTGTAGTAATGCGCCCCGTTATGTTCGCCAACTATTTTTCCGAAGGAGGGTTCGTATTCAAAAGGAGCCGTGATACTAACAAGATCACCGGAATGAACTCCATTTTTAAATGCAGAAGATTCAGCCGGAACATTTACAACTGTACCTTTCTTCGGCTGAAGACGTTGTTGTAAAAATTCAGGCAGGTGTACCTTGCCCACAAAGCATAATCCCTGTGAATCTTTTTTATCGGCAGTAACCAGTCCTGCTTTTTTGGCGATAGCCCTTACCTCCGGCTTCAGTAATTCACCGATCGGAAAAAGTGATTTTGAAAGTTGCTGCTGTGTAAGCTGACAAAGAAAATAACTTTGGTCCTTATTCGGGTCTTTTCCGGATAATAACTGATAATAGGTCTCACCATTCTTTTGTAGTACACCTCTTCGGCAGTAGTGACCAGTGGCTACATAATCAGCACCCAGCTTCAAGGCTGCATTCAGAAATACATCAAATTTTATTTCACGGTTACAAAGCACATCCGGGTTGGGTGTTCTGCCGCGCTGGTACTCAGCAAACATGTAATCTACAATGCGTGCTTTGTATTCAGCACTCAGGTCGATAGCCTGAAACGGAATGCCAAGGTGCTGTGCTACGATCATGGCATCGTTACTGTCATCGAGCCAGGGGCATTCATTACTGATCGTAACGGTGTCGTCATGCCAGTTCTTCATGAACATGCCAATCACTTCATAGCCCTGCTCTTTCAACAGGTATGCTGCTACGCTGGAGTCTACTCCACCTGAAAGCCCCACGACTACGCGTCCCTTGTTCATGCTTGTGTTCTATTGTCTCAAACCAGAAGTCAAATTCTCTCCCAAAAGTTCATTCACTGTTTCATTGAAGTGCTGAATGAACTGCTCGTAATATACTCCGGTACCCGGACCTTCAAAGCCTGTATGTATCTTTTTTACTTTTCCATCTTTGCCTATGAAAATGGTGGTGGGAAAGGCTACCACCTTATTCAGCATAGGTAAGGTCAATGATGCTTTTTCTTTATCGTTCGTGCCGGCAATAACGAAGTCGTATTCAACGCTCAGTTTGCTGATCATTTTTTTTACGCGGTCACTGGCATAGGTAAAATCATCTTTGCGTTCATACGCCAGGCCAATGATCTCCACGCCACGCTGTTTATTGGCCTGATACCACGGTGCGAGAAATTTAGTTTCATCCATACAGTTGGGGCACCAGGTACCGAACAGTTGAAGGATCACCACCTTGTTCTGGTATTTTTCATCCGTAAGTTTTACGGGCTTGCCGTTGATGTCAGGAAAAGTGAATTCAATTTTGTCGTAACCTTTTTTCAGGTAGGTGAGTGATTCAGCATCGGGTAGCGTTGCATTTTCATTCTTCACGCCTGTCCAGGTTTCCTGCCAGGTTTTCCCGGAAAGATATTCACCCTGTAATGTGTTGTCAGTATTCTTTGTGGCTCTAAACAGGTAAGCATGATTGCCATCAAATGTGCTCAGGTGCATGGTGTTGTTGACCACATTTCCCTGAAGGTAACGATAATCACCCGTGGGAGTGAGGAATGTTCCGGTGACACTGTCACCCTGCTGCTCGAAGATTCCGATGGCAAGTGTGGTATCTTTTTCGTGAAGGAACGTTACGCTATACTTTCCACTGAAATCAGGAATGTCTGTTTGATTTTCAGGATGCTCAAACCGGAAGCTTTGCCCATAGGCTGCCCGAAAAGGAATTTTGTAATCTTTCTCGTAGTTTTTGATGAATAGGCCCGTGAGACTATCACCTTCTACTTTGGCTTTGATGTTAGCATCGAATATATGTAGCGTGATATCAATACTATCATGCTTTACACTTACCTCATCGAGCAGCAATCTTTCACCAGCATTCCGCAGGAAAATATCGTAACCACCCTGCTTGTCGCTCAGCAGTTCAAAATTGAAAGGCAGGTCATTTCCCTGGATTTCGATGGTAGCGCGCCAGATCCCGGTTTTGAGGGAAACGGTGGATTCACGCTCAGAAGCGCAGGAAACCAACAATCCGACACATGCAAACGCTGCCAAAAGTCTGTTCATTCCGGTGATATTATGTGAGCCAAACACAAAATTGCGAGAAATGATTTACAATCCGGTAAGAAGTAAGGATTTTGGCTAAAATTTTACGCGTGGAGATATTTAAAGACTTAAAAGTGCTGGAACTGGCCTCCGTGTTGGCTGGCCCAAGTGTAGGACAGTTTTTTGCTGAATTGGGTGCTGATGTAATAAAAGTTGAGAACCCCAGGGGTGGCGATGTAACACGTTCGTGGAAAGGTGTTGGGGAATTGACTGACGACCGGTCTGCTTATTTCTGTTCGGTGAACTGGGGGAAAAAATCTGTAGCGCTTGATCTGAGTACACCTGATGGTAAGGCTTATATTCAAAAGATAATTCCTGAAACCGATGTGGTCATTGCCAGCTATAAACCGGGTGATGCTGAAAAGCTCGGTGTTGATTATGCATCACTTACCCGGCTTAATGCAAAACTGATCTACGGCACCATCAGTGGTTATGGAACTGATAATCCACGGGTAGGATATGATGCCGTGATTCAGGCGGAAGCAGGTTTTATGTATATGAATGGAGAAGCGAAGGGGCCTTCATTGAAAATGCCTGTGGCCCTGATCGATGTGCTTGCCGGACATCAGCTCAAGGAAGGATTATTGCTGGCGTTGTTAAATCGTGAGCGAACAGGTAAAGGTGATTTCGTCCAGGTATCGTTGTTACAGACAGCCGTTTCATCTTTGGTGAACCAGGCAACGAATTACCTGGTAGCAGGTTCTATTCCGCAGAAACACGGATCGGAACATCCGAACATTGCGCCATACGGAGATACTTTTCAGACCCTGGATGGACAGGAAATTATTCTGGCTGTAGGTAATGACAAACAATTTCAGGAATTGTGCGCGCTATTAGGTATTCAGCAGGTGTCGGCAGCGGAACATTTTAAAACCAATGCACAACGCGTAATCAACCGGAGTGAATTAAATATACTGTTGCAGGAAGCGTTCATTAAATTTCAATCCGAGGATTTGTTGCCAAAGATTCACTTTGCAAAAATTCCAGCCGGTATTATTCAAAACCTTGAACAGGTGTTTCAACTGGACGAGGCAAAGCAATTGGTATTAGAAGGAGAGGGATTAAAAGGTGTTCGTACCTATGCTGCAAAACATTCATCGGTTTCTGTAGCAAAGACATTAACCTTACCACCCGTTTTAGGAAGCACCAGGGTGAAGTGATGAACAGACTTTTAATAAGGTCCCGTAGGGACCGTACATTTGTAGCACCGGGTTTTAACCCGGTGTTCATGGAACATAAATTTACAATCGTTCCGACTACATGCGTGTAATGAAATGCGTACGATAACGGAACGAAACATGGCCGTGCGGCTAATTAGGAAACAAGAAAAGCAGACATGAACAAAACCGTAGTTATTGATATTGTCGGATTATCCTCTTCGCTCATTGGTGAGTATACACCTTTTTTGAAAAAGTATTGTGAGAGCAAGAATCTTCACACCATAGAACCCATGCTGCCGGCTGTCACAACTTCTGTACAGTCGACCTACCTTACAGGCAAGCTTCCGGATGAACATGGTATTGTTGGCAATGGCTGGTACGATCATGCTGACGCGGAAATAAAATTCTGGAAACAATCGAATAAACTGGTGCAGGCAGAGAAGATATGGGAGCGTGCAAAGAAAGTTGATCCTTCGTTCACGTGTTCGAAAATGTTCTGGTGGTATAATATGTACGCGTCTGTTGACTATGCCGTTACTCCTCGTCCCAATTATCTGGCGGATGGACGAAAGATGCCGGATTGTTATTCACAACCTGCAGAACTGCGTGACTATTTACAAACTGAACTTGGGCAGTTTCCATTGTTTCAATTCTGGGGGCCCGGGGCAAACATTAAATCAACACAATGGATTGCCGATGCTTCAGTTCTTACGGATCGGAAATATGATCCTACACTCACATTGATCTATCTTCCTCACCTGGATTATTGTCTGCAGAAGTTTGGTCAGAATTTTTCCGCCATTAAAAAAGAGCTGAACGAAATAGATGCTGTGGTTGAGAACCTGGTGAAATATTACGAATCGAAAAATGCGCGGATCATTTTATTGTCTGAGTATGGTATCACCAATGTTGATCGCCCTGTTCACCTGAATCGTGTGCTGCGTGAATCGGGTATGCTGCAGATCCGGACTGAACGCGGACTTGAATTGCTGGATGCGGGTGCATCAAAAGCATTTGCTGTGTCTGATCATCAGATCGCCCATGTTTATGTGAACGATAAAGCGATGCTTTCGCAGGTGAAGAAATTACTGGAGAAAGTACCGGGAGTGGAAAAGGTATTGGATAAACAAGAACAAAAACAGTATCACCTTGATCATGAGCGCTCCGGTGACCTGGTAGTGGTGGCTGACGAACGAAGCTGGTTTACCTATTACTTCTGGCTGAATGATAGTAAAGCTCCGGATTATGCCCGATGTGTTGATATTCATAAGAAACCGGGATATGACCCGGTAGAAATGTTCATGTCATCTAAACCCAGAGCTGCCTATAAATTACTGCGGAAGAAACTGGCTCTTCGTTATGTGATGGATGTTATTCCGCTGGATGCCACATTGATCAAAGGATCACATGGACGGACAGGTACGGCCAAACAATTTCATCCCGTCTTAATTACAGATGGTAAACAAAATTCAGATGAGATTAAACCAACGGATGTTTACAATATTATTTGGGAAAGTTTAAGGTCTAAAGTCTAAAGTTGCTGATTCTCCTAACCCCTAAACTTTAGACTTAAATAGTAGACTTTATCACTTTCCACATCTCCTCCGCTACAAACTGATTCCCGGTGTCATTCAGGTGAACGCGGTCGGATGTAAGAATACCTGATTCTTTATTTTCCGGATTGTTCTTTTTGTTGTAGTCCATGAAGGCCTGACGCAGATCAACAAGCGGCAGGTTGCTGGCCTTCGCTATCTTGCGGATGGTGTTGCTATAATTATTCAGATCACCATCGAGTTCATTTGTGGCGTCTGTTCGTTCTCCCACAACTGCTGGAGTGCATAGAATGACCTTTATATTCTGAGCCTGGATCTTTTTGATGAGGGCATTATAGAATTTTTCAAACTTGTCGAGGTCAGTACCCGTGCCATGTGTGCGCTTATGCCACACATCATTCACACCAATGTAGATCACTACCATGTCAGGCTTTTTGCTGAGTACGTCATCCTCCAGACGGAGGTACAGATCGTATACTTTATTACCTCCAATCCCGGAACCGATAAGTTCATATTTTTCGGAAGCAGCTTCTTTGGTAAGTATGTCATTCATCCGGGTAATGTATCCTCCGGGCTGCACTCCGGCTTGTGTGATGGAATCTCCAAAGAAGATGATACGTTTCTTTTGTTGTGGCATAAAGGCAGTGACGGCAAAGAAGATAAAGGTAAAAAGGATAAGATGTAATTTTTTCATGGCTTACGGGTAGTCAGTAAATATAAGACTGAATCCAGTATTTGAACACACGATTATATTTTTCAATTTTAGGAGATATGAAATGGTATCAATCGCTTGCTCTCCGGAATGTGTTCTTTGCCATTCTTCAACCGGGTGTGGTTACTGGTCTTGTTCCTTATCTCCTGGTCAGAAACGATATTCAGCAGATAATACAGCAACCGTTCATCATTCATCATTATCTCGGCATTCTTATTTTTCTGCCGGGTCTCGTTATCCTGATTCATTGTATCTCAAAATTTGCCACAGAAGGAAAAGGCACCCTGTCACCGGCAGACCCTACGAAACAACTGGTGATCAAGGGGCTTTACAAATATTCCCGGAACCCGATGTATGTGGGTGTGATGCTGTTATTGATTGGTGAAGGCGTCTTTATATGGACTTCTTCTTCCTTGTGGACTTACGTGCTGAGTGTTTTCGTAGCCTTTAATCTTTTTATTGTCCTTCGCGAAGAACCCCGGTTAAAAAGAGATTTCGGAAGTGCTTATGATATCTACCGCAAGTCTGTGAGGCGGTGGCTTTAGTCGTCAATGTGTTTGATGGAGGCAGAATTAATGCAAAACCTTAATCCGGTAGGTGGAGGCCCATCGGGGAAAACGTGACCGAGGTGTCCTTCACAAACATTGCACATCACTTCAACCCGGTACATGCCGTAGCTGTTGTCTCCCTCATATTTAATCACATTATCTTTTACGGGTTGAGTAAAGCTGGGCCACCCCGTTCCGGATTCAAACTTTACCCGGGAGTCAAACAACGGTGTGTCGCAGCAACGGCAGGCATATAATCCGGGATCATGTGCTTCACAATATTCTCCGGTAAAGGCTCTTTCAGTTCCTTTCTTACGCGTGATCTGGAATTGTTCAGGTGTAAGGAGCTTCTTCCATTCCTCATCGGTTTTTACCACATGTTTATCGGGTTGAAGATTTCCTTTCTGGGCGTAATTCAGTACATCAGACCATTTCATATGAGTTGTGTGTTTGATTCTTTAACCGAAAGTATAAACCTTAAAGTTCCACTATTCTATTTTATCAACCAGGACAAATACCGGTCGTTCGCCTACCTCCAGGATAACATTTTGTTTGATGATCTTCAATGGTGATTTAATTCCTTCCGTAGAGGTTGGTGCCAATTCTACTTTCGTTGCTGTAGTTGGTCCTGCTGTCAATTTTAGTTTGAAATCCTTTACGGTGTAATTCGTTTTTGTTTTGGCCCAGACTACGTAAGCTCCCTTTTGACTGTTAATGTCTTTGAATTTATAGATCAGCACACTGGTATCTGCGGCTACATCTTCACCAGCATACACCATATTTTTTAAGGTGTTCTTAAGTGTATAGACATAATACCATGATTTTTTTGGTGTCCAGAAATCTTTCACGGAAGTTAAGCCACTGCTGGAGTACCAGCCCGTACTTTGTGAATCTACATCGCGCAGCATGTACATCTGGGCACGGTCTACCCCGGCAGCAGCAAAGGCAAGGTAGGCACGTACAAGCCACTGACCCTGCACTTCCTGAATATCAAAAGGTGGTGCAGGTTTAGGACACAAGGGTGAACCGGGGTTGGTATCCCATCCGAATTCAGAGATCCAAACTTCTACATTCGGAAAGTTCTGATCCCGATAATCTACCACAGCTTTCATTCTCCCTTTGAAGTCATCTTCTTCAGGACTTCTGGGTGGACCACCACCTTGAGGATTTTTATTTTTCCAGGCATAGTGATGTACGTTGATGACATCGGGTACGAACTTGTTATCCGGGCGTTTGTTCTCGAACCACTCCTGCATTTGCTGAATCCAATACAGATCAATTCCGGCAAGTCCACCCATAACAAATTTCATTTTCGGATCAGCGTTCTTTATTCCGAACGTTCCTGATCCTTCTTTCATCGTGTTGGCATGTCCGTCATAATCCGCGCTGGCCAACGCTGCATACTCCTGCGGAGAGAATTGTGCATCAGGCCCGGCCCAGTATTTATTCTGTTCATTCCAGTCTTCGATATAGCGGACAAGACCAAGACCATTCCTGGGCTGCTGGTCGGGCGCCAGTGTCAACTTTTCTTTCGGAACGTTGGTAGAGCCAAAACGTGCCGCGAACTGAAACAAGTGATGTGCTTTTGTCTGGTATGAGTTGGGATCGGTTGTGCTGGCATTCGCCTTATCCGTTGGTTTGTGATCATAGGGAAAATTAGTTTGCCCCTGCAACCAGGGAACATTTCCCTGAATAACCGGTGATACTTCAATGTCTGCCTCGCGGAGCTTTGCATAGTACTTGTCAAAATCCCACCAGCCGTGTGAACCATAGCTGGGTCCCCACTTCATTTCATTGTGCGGATAGCCTGGATAATCTGTGCGCCCTCCGCCATCATCAAGTCGCCAGTTGTGGTATTCACGAACAAAACCAACGGCCTGCAGTTTGTCGATAGGATCATCGATGAAGGCATTGGTGCCAATGAATTTATCCATGGTGATCCTGGGTTGAATAATTTCGGCTGTAGTCGTTGCTGATATGGCATTTGAAATCGCGGAAGCATTCTTGCTTTCATCTATTGCTTTCATGGCAACATAGTAGGTAGTGAGCGGCTTGAGTCCACGGATCAAAACCGACTGAACAATACCTGAAAGTTTGGGATCAGTGTTTTGTGTTATCCGTGACGCAGTATTGAAATCCGTTTCATTCTGAATTGGTGACGCGCTGTAGCGGATATCATACTGTGAAGAAGAGCCTCTCTTACCATCATCACCGGTGGCTGTCCAGATCACTTTAATGGAACGATCTGTAATAACATTAACGCGCAAATCGGTAATGGGCGATGGTGGTCCTTCATCCGGAAGCATACATCCATAGATCACCACTTCTGAAACATTGGCACCTCCCTGCTGACGGGTGAAACGTAAGTACTGTGTGGTGACTTGTGTAGTATGCGCATTCCAGGATTGAAATCCTTTGGTGCTGTCAATGACTATGGTATTCCAGTTGCCAGGCAATCCGGCTTCTACTGTAAAAGCCCCTTTGTTGTTGATGTCACGTAGGTAGATGGCAGATATTTTAGCGGGGTTACCGAGATTAATATAGATGCTTGAGGGGTGATCGGTCTTTCCCCATCCGGGATACCATATTGTGGTCGGATTTCCACCCTTTTTATTCAAGGGGTCACCGGCCAGTTCCTGTTCATCAAATAACATTTCAGCATTTCCCCTGCGACTTTCATTAACGATCATGGCGGGTGTGATCAGCAACTTCACCGGATTGCAATTATCCTGTGCAGTCAGGCATCCGGTGAGGGATAATAAAAAAAACGTAACGTAAAGTGAGCGCAAATCGATTTTCATCATGGTGTATACCGCGTAAGTAAAGAAAGTTAAGATTGAAACAATTACATAACCTGAAACGGGTGTTATTTGTTGTTTAAGCTTGAAGTAGATTATAATGTTTGTGCCTGATCCGATGAATAGATCAAAGTACTTCTGGCATCTACCGGCATGATATAGTTACAGGTAAGGTTAGGGAATTATTTCATTCAATTTCAGCCACAGGTCATCCTGAAACGTGAATGGAACGAGATTATCATCCGGTGCATCGCCCATGCGGATCACCACGAGGTTTTCACCCGGAACAACATTGATCAGCTGTCCATTCTTTCCCATGGCGGCAAACATATCGTCAGGAGCATTTGGTGATACAGACGTGTTGAAAACAAATTGTGACGTAGGAATCATGAACGATGATTTTCCATTCAGCCAGGTGAGGTAGCCGTAAGACAAATTCATGTTTTGTGATGTGGTGGTCATCAACTCAACATAGTCTTCGGGGATGATCTGAATCTGATCCCACTTACCTTTATTCAACAGCAGTAACCCAAAGCGGGCCATTGATCGTGGTGTACTGTAAAATACATTATTATCACCCGTTTGAATGTACTGTCCATCCATTCCTGTCCCTGTTTTTATTTCATCATTTACATAGGTATTCAGTGTCTTGCCGGTAGCTTCTTCGATCACACCATCCAGCAGGGTATACGGTGCATTGTGATAAGCCCAGCGGGTGTCAGGCTCGGCCAGGTAAGTCAGGCAGGAAGGATCGGTGCAGTCACGGTTGCCGACACCATCATCAAGGCCGGTAGTCATGGTCAGCTGATGTCTTACCTTTATTTTGTTTTCCTGTTCTGTTGCAAGTGAAGTCCATCCCGTGCCGAGATAGTCAGCTGTTTTATCTTCGAAATCTATTTTTCCCTGTGATTCGGCAATGCCAACCAATGCGGATGTCAGTGTTTTTCCGGCTGATGCCCAGTACCAGTTGCTGGTGGATGTGAAATCAAGAGAAGTGTTGAGTAGTTGCTTACCGGAATATTTTTCAATCACGATCTTACCGTCTTTCAACACCAGGAGTGCCCGGGTATCGGTATCATTGAGGAAGTCATCTAATTCGGCAATTTCGGTTTCATTCCAGCCCAATGCTGATGGAGACAACGTTTCCCAGGTGGCAGAGCCGACAGGAGGGAAGTAAAGGGTTGGTTCTGTTTTACCTGAGCCTGAATCATCATCCCCACAGGAGATAAGCAGGATCACCAGGAACATAGGAAAAGAGAGCTTTGTCATAGTTGATTAGTTTATCTCGCTTAGACACCATAATGCGAAGATAGTTTAATCAACAGTAAGTCCACAGACCACGGACAGTCGACCGTGGTCTGTGCTGAGTTATCTATTTCGTGGCATTAATCTTTTCCAGAAATTCAAACTCATCTTTTAATGTTGTGGATTGATTGGAGACCTTTTCACCGAGTTCCATAACATTCCAGGCGTGTTGTGAATGGGCTTTCCATTCCGGTAAACCCGGGCCGTTGGGATTACCGGTTTTGGTAAAATTGACCCAATAGGCTGACATAACCTTTTCCATTTCATAATCGCGAGCCTGCCAGGGGCGGTTCCATTTGTGTAGTGTGTTCAGGGCGTAGGCCAATTCAGCCGAGTGAAATGCTCCGTACTTTTGAAAGCCAGGTTTGTCGGTAGGAACAAAACTGAACTGGTATACATAGGCAGGGCTGGGGTTGTGTTCAGCCCAGAAGTGTGATTGAAATGCAGCGAAGGTACACAGTGACAATTTGAGTTGAGAAGCTTTTACTTCGTCATCGGTGTTGCCGGGAAATACGTTCAGGAAATCGTCAGCGAAATCACCATAGTTCTTTATCGCATCGGCTTTGTATTGCTCCACGGATACGGTTGGGTTTCCACGTAACGATGCATCGCCTGTTACCCATCCGGTCAACAGGGGAACATTGTTTTGTTTGCCCGCCCTGAAGAATGTTAACGGCTGTGATGGCAAAGTATAATCTTCAAACACGGGTGAGAAGCTTCCATAGGGC
>DASXWH010000123.1:0-30153 GCA_036503775.1 Ohtaekwangia sp. | reverse complement strand
CTCCAGGACTCTGAAATGATCAGGCGACCAGTACTGGTGAAATGTAATCTTCGTCTTCAATCTTTCTTCCCCTCAAAAAGCTCGATCAGATTCCCTGAAGGATCCTGCAGCAGCGCCTGCTTGCCACCTTGTCCGGTGATGATATCGCTCCGGAAGGAAGCACCTTTCTGGCGCAGTTCACCAACAAACTTTTCCAGGTCATCCACTTCGATCTGAAAGCGGTTCCATCCTCCGGGTTCGGGAACAGCTCCGTCTTTCATGGATTGTCCGGCACCACCGGCTCCGGGCTGGTTGAGGTATAATTTCAGATTCTCTTTTGACAACGCAGCGAATCCCGGTGCAGGATGAAAATCAACCTTGAATCCCAGCATCCTGGTGTAAAAATGAAGCGCATCGTCTACACTATGGACAATATACCGCACATTCAGACTCA
Source organism: Ohtaekwangia sp. (assembly GCA_036503775.1). Taxonomy (GTDB): domain Bacteria; phylum Bacteroidota; class Bacteroidia; order Cytophagales; family Cyclobacteriaceae; genus Ohtaekwangia. Next base: position 29,720 of record DASXWH010000123.1, on the reverse strand, counting down.
TACATTCAATGGATCATTTGCAGTAGACTTTGTAAAAAATGAAGCCAGTGTCTTTCACGAGTTGCCAGTCAACGGTAAACAGGTTTTCTACATACTCAAAATTTTCATCGCCTCACGCACTCCTGAATTATATGCCCCCTGCACCGTGCCATGCTGCGTCACCTGTGTTGCTTCACCGGCAAAATGAATTCTCCCCACTTCCTGTTGCAGTGCTTCAAAATCTGCTGCTACGGAACCAACCGGAACATGCGAGTATGAACCCCGTGCATAGTCATCACCCTGCCACCGCGTGACGAGGATGTTTTTGAATTCAATTTCTTTTCCGCGATGAGCTTTGTGAAGGATTTCTTTCCACGTTGCCTGAATGGTTTCTGTATCATTTTCTTCTACCCACTTCGCGGAACGATCCACCGGCATGCTGATCAGCACGGGTTTGTTCAGGTAATGATCATAATTAAGTGCGCCTCCGAAAGCATTCCCCAACGAAGTGTTATGCATGTAAAAGTGCTTGTCACCTTTCCAGAACTTCGAATGAAACTCCATCACTACTTTGTTGAATAACCCCAGCTGCATTTTTGAAAAGGAATTTATTTTCCAGTGGGGCAGTGCCGGGCTGAATATGATCCGTTGCTGTTGCAGGATGCTGATGGGTACAGTGACGATCACAAAGTCTGCTGGATACGTTGTTTGTTCGGTGATGATCTCTAACCGTTCGTTGTCCGTTCTGATTTCGCGTACAACGGTATTCAGCTCAACCGGAATGTCGCGCAGCAGGTAGTCTACTACACGCTGGTATCCACCGGTAACCAGGAAGTCGAGTGGAGCTTTGGTTATAGGCTGTGTGAGATAATATTTCGCAGAGCCATTGTCCAGAGCAGTGCCCAGCGTGTTCGCCATGCCCTCGGTGATCAGCGCCAGTATTGCTTTTTCTTTTTCAGAATATTTTTTATCCCGGGTAACATAGTCAACCATCTCTGCGAGTGAAGCATCCGTTTCTTTCACCAGCAATTCCGGAGCGCCCTGTTTGAATGCTTTGTTGAACTGCAGGTAAAAACGCGCTATGGCAATCTTGTTTACCGTGTTGCCTTCGAGGTCAAACAAGCCGATGGAGTTGAAATTGGTTTTACGAATGCTGATGTCCAGTTTTTCTGCGAGCGACAACAATGGATTATCCGTATCACCGGCATCGTGGATCCAGTTCGCACCCAACTCGACAGGATATCCCCAGTCGCGGTGTGTGTGAATGCGTCCACCGGTTCGATTCCGCGCTTCGAGCAAGGTTACTTCACAGCCCCTATCTTTTAATTTTCGCGCAGCGGCAGCGCCTGCCATACCGGCACCAATGATCAACACTTTTTTAGGCACCGATGATTTCCCCAATGCTGCGGCAGAAAGAAAGGGTAGGGCCGCCAGCCATCCGGCACGGGTAATAAAATCTCTTCGCTTCATAGTCCTTTTTTCTCAAAAGAACAGCAGCGATATGAGACGTTATTTACCCTAGGGTAAAAAGCGATCTACTTTTTCTTTTTCAGGTTACGCCTCATGCGACTGAGACTTTGCTGCGTGACACCCAGGTAGGATGCCATGTACTTCTGCGGTATGCGCTGCACGAGGTTGCCCTGGAGTTCCATCGCCCGTGAATAGCGATCAGCAGCCGTGAGCGCGAGCAACTCCAGCTGTTGCTGCAGTTTGTCTACATATAATGCCTGCGTGGCATGACTCCAGAGCTTGTCACCATACCTGCTGGTAGTGGTGAACTTCTCCATCGCCTGGTGGGAGAAGCGAAGCACACGGCTGTCTTCCATGGTGCGCACTTCATAGGGTGTAGGCTTCCGGGTGAGAAAGGATAAATATTCGCAGGCGAATTCATTTTCAAACAGCATATCAGTACAGACGAAGTCAGCATTGTTCCAGAGAAGAATACACATGCTTCCTTCCAGTACCAGGTTCACATGGCGCTCGGTCTTGCCCGCCTCCTTGACTACCGTTTCTTTTTTTACCGTGATGATCTCACTCATTTCCGCCAGCGGCTCCCAGGCCGCCAGGGGAATTTCATAGAACGGATCAAAGGCCTGCTTGAGTAACCTGGATTTCATGGATGAAACAAATGTACAAAGGTTGATGATACCAAACAGAGCGTAGTGTAAGGCGTTACGGTAAAAAACCAGTGATAGTAATGAACCTTTTGAATGGTTAGGTGTACCGTCAGGAAACGACAATTTCCTATGCATCGATCTTTATATTTTTCCCTGTTGTGGTGCCTGCTGTTACCTGTAACTACATACTGTCAGGCGACCGTTACGATAGCCGGTGTTGTCTCCGATCAGGAAACCGGTCTGCCGCTGGCCAACGCATCTATCCGGCTTGCACGGCAATCGGGTGGAATACTTTCAGATGATCAGGGAAAATTCAGATGGCAACTCCACACGTTCAGCGCGACTGATACACTCGTGGTGAGCTATGTGGGATACCGGACGAAGCACCTTCCACTTGCTGCTGTACAGGATAAGCTTGACGTGCAGATCGGCCTGGCGAGAGACATTACGATGCTGAATGAAGTGATCGTGTTCAGTAAATTCTGGCGTAAGGAGTATACGCCCAAAGAATTGCAGGAAGATTATAAAAAGTTTTATACACTCATGGAGAAAATGCATACCGGTCTGTTCGACTACATCAGCGAACAACAATGGCAGGCGCTGAAAGATAGTTCCTGGCAATTGTGCCAGCAGCCCATGACGCACAGTGAGTTTTACCGGCTCATTGCATGGCATGTGGGTAACGTACGTAATATGCACACGCGGCATGGCGTGACCGATTGGTGGTACAAAACGAAGCAGCATATTTTTCCATTCAACGTACAGTATTTCGGTGACCGGCTCTATGTAAAAGAGTCACTGGTTCCAGATCTGTCCTTTCCTCGTGGTACAGAAATCATGCGCATCAACGGAAGAACACCGGAACAGATCCGTTCGATGGTCTGGCCTTTTATTCCAGCTGATGGTTTCAGCGACACGGGCCGGATGGCCGCGCTCAACGATTACTTCCCCTGGTTCTTTTCATTGTTCGTGGAAGAATGTGATACGTATACGATTATGCTTAAAACATTATCCGGTGAAACCAGTACCGTGACAACACAGGGACTACAGGATTCCTTTCGGCATCTTTCGTTGCAACAGGTATACCGCTGGAAGAAGTCTGCACTGGAATTACAAATCAACGACACACTGAAGACCGCTTACTTCCGCATTGAAGATTCCCACGTCTTTAAGGATTCTATACAGGTGTATTTCAAACGCATCCGCGATGCGCACGTGCAATACCTGATCATTGATCTCCGCGGCAACCAGGGCATCCGTGAAGAAGAGCAGGTCGCGGAGCTGATGTCATACCTGGTGACAGAACCCTTCCGGGTGTATGAGCGCATTGAGATCAAATCCAATGACGCTTCCGTGTTTGATGCGGACCTCACCTTCAGGCCCTACGCGACATCACGAAGAGAAATAGAACAGCATTTCAGCAGCCTGAAAGATTCAGGTAAAGGCTATTATTTGTGGGAAGGTGAATCATACCTTGGTGTACAACAGCCGTCACGTATGTCATTCACGGGAACGGTTTACATTCTGGCCGATGGCAGAAATTATTCCGCGAGTACCGACCTCACATCGCTGGCGGCACAACGCGATAATATTTTTGTGGTGGGCGAGGAGACGGGAGGTGAATATCGTTCATACAGTAGCGGTGCCATGTATGGACTGGTGCTTCCCAACAGTAAGATCGGTGTGAAGATACCTACATGGAAAACCATTCTGGCCATACCGGAAAATCCTGTACAGCGGGGCAGAGGTGTTCTTCCTGATTATCCGGTTACGCCATCGCTGGATGATTTCATCTCAGGAAGAGATGCGGTACTTGAGTTTACGTATGCGCTGATCCGGGATCGGAAGTGAACCGTCATGATCATCCGAAGTTAGGGATGGAGATAGTTGTTTCATTTAGCCACCACAACATTCTTTGCCAGCGTCTTGAACCGGACACCGTTTTTCTGTACAACGGTTATCGTGATCTGACCTGTCTTGCTGGTGTTGATGTCACGAACGGTTCCGGATTTACCGGCATGCGTTCCGCTCACTACGTTGCAGGCGTCACCATCTTTTACGGCTGGGGTGGTTTGAGTTTTCATAGGAATACGGTGTTAATTAAATTTTGTATCGGAAAAGATAATATTTTTTCATCATCTCCGCTGCGGATCTCAGGGAACTGCATGGAGTGTGTATGGTTATTCAAGTATTATCTTATTGACATAGGGTTGTCACACGTCCAGGTTAAGTTTGTGCAGCATCAATTAAAAACAGAAATGGAAAAGACAGCGATCGAAACCTTTTGCCCGGCCAGTGTGCAGGAGTGGAGACGGTGGTTGAAAAAGAACCACAGGTCAAAACCTGCCGTCTGGCTTATGCTCTATAAAAAGGATTCGGATAAACCGGTTATACGCTGGAGCGATGCCGTAGACGAGGCATTATGCTTTGGCTGGGTAGACAGCAAACGCAAGCCGCTGGACGAAGAAAAATTCTTACAGTTCTTCAGCCTGCGTAAACCGCGGGGCACGTGGTCGAAGATCAACAAGGAGAAGGTAAAACAACTGATCGGGGAAGGGCGCATGACGGAAGCCGGAATGGCGTCTGTTGAGCTGGCTAAAAAAAATGGATCTTGGTCCATACTCGATGCCGTAGAAAAACTGACCATACCAAAAGACCTGGCAGCAGCTTTCAAAAAAGAGCCGGGTTCAAAATCCTATTTTAAGAGGCTGAGCAAATCGGTTAGAAAAATGATGCTGCAATGGCTGGTGCTGGCCAGACGTCCGGAGACAAGGCAAAAGAGAATTGATGAGATTGCCCGGCTGGCGGCAAAGCATCAGAAACCAAAACAATTCCAGTGAAGTGATGCTGACAATAGGTTTCAGGACTTTCACTAAATTTCCGATGAACATGCATTGTCGTCCGTATCAGCATTCCCTATGAAAACAGGAAGATCAACAGCCGTTATAAAAAGCACATTACTGCTTACTCTGATATTTTCGTCATTCCGGATAAGCTATGGATGCCTGAATGGCGAGACGCTCATACTTAAAAACGGACTGTTTGTTTATGAAGACTTTGAAGGAATGATTCCGTTTGGTCACCGGTTTTCTTCACCGGAAATATACAGGGCAGGGGTGGCCGAGCTGGACAGTTTGTATAAAGTCACTAACGACCTGGACTACCTCTCCGACAAAGGTATTTTACTGATCATACTGGGTGAATATGATAAAGCCATTGCGCTCTACCTGGAAATTGATAAAACAGAACCCGGCCGGTACTCCACGGCCTCCAACATTGGAACCGCCTATGAACTTGCCGGAAATAATCAGGCGGCATTACAATGGATAAAGAAAGCGGTAGCGATCGACAGCAGTTCACATGATTATTCCGAGTGGATCCATGTAAATATCCTCGAGCAAAAATCAAAGGAGAGACACATTACACCACCCGGCATTTATTGAACACGCATTTTGGTGACGGTGAATTTCCGGCTTCCGATCTCACACGTGACCAGTTAGCCCGGCTGGCCCTGGCGTTGTACTACCAGTTGAATGAGCGGATGTCTTTTGTTAACCCTCCGGACAAGATCGTAGCGCAGTTGTTGCTTGACCTGGGGAATATCAAATTGTTACTGGGTGAGTACGTAGAAGCACGCATTGACTATGAGAAGGCTAAGGAATATGGTTATGGCGGGAAACTTTTGGAGTCACGGTATAAATGGGTTGTGGGCATGATAAAAAAAGATTTACCTCCTGTCGACTATAAACCGACACGACCCAGGTCATACACAAAGGAAATTATTGCTGGCGTGGTATTGCTGGTACTGGTAGGGATTATTATTTACAGGTTCCGGAACCGTGATACGTAATCTGGTAACGTAACACACTGGGGAATGAATTTCTCAAGGCTCATCGTCATTTCACTGGCGTCTGAATTTAGATGCTCAGGGAATGGAGTACCTGTTAACTACTGAAGGGCTTGTCAGCCTGCTGACACTTACATTCCTGGAAATTGTTCTGGGCATTGACAATGTAGTGTTCATCTCGATCATTTCGAATAAACTTCCGGAAGCACAACAATCGAAAGCACGACTATTGGGTATCGGGCTTGCCCTGGCCGCACGGATCGGGCTATTGCTGGGTGTAGCGTGGCTCATCGGATTGCAAAAACCGGTGCTGACATTATTCTCCCTTCACCTGAGTTACCGTGATATGATCCTTATTGCCGGTGGATTATTCCTCATCGGAAAAAGCGTTTCTGAAATTCATACCAAGCTGGAGAGTGGGGAGAAGAAAAAGAATAAGCCACGGGTGGTCAGCCTGCGGGCTGCGGTAATTCAGATCGTGATGATCGATCTGATCTTTTCTCTGGATTCGATCCTCACGGCTATCGGACTGGTGGAAAGCATCCTCATTATCGTAATTGCCATTCTGATCTCACTGGCGGTGATGCTGATCTTCGCCAGAGGCATAAGTACCTTCATTGAAAAACATCCGGCTATGAAAATACTGGCTATTTCTTTTCTGGTGATGATCGGCACGCTGCTGGTCGTGGAAGGATTTCACGTGCACGTTCCGCGCGGATATATTTATTTTTCTATGGCCTTTGCACTGGGTGTTGAGTTGCTGAACATGAAGATACGCACAAAGACATCAGCTGTTGAAATAAAAACGACCGGCAAGATCAACGTGAAACGATCGGATTCTCTGACGTGATCGGAGTCACTCCGCATTTGCGGAGTGACTCCGATCTGGATAACAATCAATCTCCTTTGCCTTTTAACAGCACGAGCTGGCCCCAATGATAAGCCAGGTGATTCGTCCGGCTGATCAGCACATTGAGTTTGTTACGATGAGGTTCTTTGGCAAAGTCAGCTTCCGATACTGCCGTATGGCGACTTAACCATTCTTCAGGTTCCAGCTGATTGAACTTCTCCAGCAATGTGTTATTCACAACATTCCAGTAAAGTTTCAGATCGGCAACTGAAGGAAATTCATGTCCCGAGTTATCCGGGCTTTTTACAAAAGGGATTTCAAGCTGAGGGTACAACCGGTTTCCGAAATTGAGCAGGGGAAATAAGGCATCGTGAACTGCAGCCAGATGACCCAAAAGGTAGATCCCGGTGTTCCGACCTGGAGCAACCGGCTCTTTTAATTTTTCATCCGGAAGAATATCAAGAAGTTCATTCACTTTTGAAATGTGAACAGTCCACGATTTCAGCAGCATGCTTACGATCAGCTTGTTGTCGGCTAATGTTTCTGTTTTCATGATGGTAGATATAAGGTTATTGTTAAATCGGGTTAGTGTGAGTTCAACACGGATGAGAGGTTTAAAGTTTAAAGTTCAAGGTTTAAAGTTTAGGGTTGAAGGTTTAAAGTTTGATGTTCAAAGTTATCTCACAACCTCAAACCTTAAACTTTCCGCCAACCTGTAATTCCCCACCAGATATCCGGCCAAAGCCGCCAGTGTTAAGGCCGTCCTGTCAACCGCTATCCGGGGAGCGTATCTTCCATACAGAATTAAATGAGACCCCTATGAAAACAATTCTGGTAGTTGAAGACCTTTCTTTTGCCCGACATTTCATTTGCAAGACTCTTCGTCACAAAGGCTATAATACCCTCGATGCCTCTACTGCTGAAGAAGCGTACAATTTACTGGAGCACACTACGGATGAGATAAGCCTCGTGTTGAGTGATTTCGATACGCCAGGCAGTAATGGTTTTGACCTGCTTAAAACCATCAAGAACAACGCGGCCCTGGAAGATATTCCCGTGGTTTTCCTGACCACTAACTATTACTCGGATAAGATACGGTATGCCCGCGAATCTGGATTAGCATCCTTCATTCAAAAGCCTTTTCGGGAAGATCGATTCTTTGCTGAAATTGATCGGGCGATGAAGGTTAAAGGGTCCATACGGAATTTGAGTTAGTTAAAGTTTAATGTTCAATGTTTAAGGGTATTGGAATCACCTAAAATTTGAAATGCCAGTTTTAAAGCGTAAACTTTAAACGTTAAACCTGACCATGCGCTTCTTCTGGAAAACTGTGCTTAGCCTTTTCGGATGGAAAACGGATATACTCTTTCCATTTCCGCAACTGAAAAAGTATATCATCATTGTGGGGCCGCATACCAGTAACTGGGACTTCATGGTACTGCTGGCATACAGAAGCATCACAAAAATCAATCGTACGCGATTTCTTGCCAAGAAAGAATTATTCGATTCGCCCTTCGGGTTTATATTCCGCTGGCTCGGGGGCACACCGGTTGATCGTAAAAGCGCGAATAATGTAGTCGATCAGGTGGCAGCCATATTCAATGCGCATGAAAATTTTGCCATTGCTCTTTCCCCGGAAGGTACACGGAAGAAAGTCGATAAGCTTAAAACGGGATTTTATTTCATTGCCAAAGCAGCTAAGGTACCCATCATTATGGTGGGATTGGATTACAAAAATAAACAAGCCCTGTTTTCAGATCCGTTATATCCTTCCCTTGATCAGGCAAAAGATTTTGAAACGATCCTGAATTTCTTCAGGCCTGTTCAGGGAAAAGTTCCGCAGAAGGGGATGGGACATTTGTAAGTACGATGTACGATTTACGATTTTAGTGTTGACAATCGTAATTCCTGGATTGTAAATCGTACATCGAATTAAAGGTTTCCTCTCAATGCCTGCTCCCGTTCAATAGATTCAAACAGCGCTTTGAAATTTCCTTTGCCAAATGATTTCGCACCATTACGCTCAATGATCTCGAAGAAAAGGGTTGGGCGATCTTGCGCGGGTTTAGTGAAGATCTGCAGCAGGTATCCTTCTTCATCACGGTCAATCAGGATGTTGAGCTTCTTCAGCTCTTTCATATCTTCTTCAATGGCACCTACGCGTTCTACCACCTCATCATAGTAATTGTCGGGTACATAGAGGAATTCAATACCGCGTTTACGTAATTCGGTAACGGTATGGATGATATCATCTGTGGCAATGGCGATGTGTTGAACACCGGCACCATTGTAAAAATCCAGGTATTCTTCGATCTGTGATTTTTTCTTTCCGTCTGCCGGTTCATTGATCGGGAACTTGATGTAACCATTGCCGCTGGAGACCACCTTAGACATCAGCGCGCTGTATTCCGTGGAAATATCTTTGTCATCGAATGTAACCAGCAGGCTGAAGCCCATGACCCGTTCATAGAATTCTACCCAGGTGTTCATTTGTCCGAGTTCAACGTTACCCACACAGTGATCTACATATTTCAATCCGATGGGCTCGGTTCTGAGTTTATTTGTTACCGGTTTATAGCCTGGTAAAAAAGGGCCGCGGTAGTTTTTACGTTCAACAAAAGTGTGAATGGTTTCACCATAGGTTTTGATGGAAGCAATAACGACTTCACCCGAATCATCTTTCAGTACTTTGGGTTCCTGTACGGGCAACGCCCCCCGCGATGTTGTTTCCTGGAATGACTTTCGTGCGTCATCCACCCAGAGTGCCAGCACTTTTACTCCGTCACCATGACGTTTTACGTGATCTGCGATATACGAATCCTGATGCAGTGAAGTGGTAAGTACAAAACGGATTTTATTCTGTTGTAAAACGTAGGAAGCACGGTCGCGAATCCCTGTTTCCGGACCGGCATAAGCGACCAGTTCAAACCCCATACAATGCTGGTAATAGAGTGAAGCCTGCTTGGCATTGCCCACATAAAATTCAATGTGGTCTGTGCCGTTAAGAGGAAGGAAATCTTCTTTCATGGTGGTCGTAGTTAACGGGTTAAAGGTACTGGATATGGATGTGTGATAGTACAATAACGAAGGAGATTCGGCAAAAGCAGGTTTTAAAGATTTTTTGTTGGCAGGTCATTCCTGGCCGGGAAGGGCACGAAATTTTATTTTTCAAATTCGCTGATTTCTTTAATCTTTGACAAAAAATTACCGCATGGACATTAAGGCTCTCGACAAAGCGCTGCAGGAAATTGTAGCGAAACGAACTGAACTGGAGAAGATCGATTACAACAACCCCAAGTATGATGACCTGGAAGAACAGCTTCACGATATGGAAGATGCTTTTCAGGTGAGTTATGGCGAATACCTGGAAGAAGCATTACAGGATATACACGATGATCTTTGCCCGGACAATGATGTGCTCATGCCGATTGCTTATCTCGGAAAAGGAATATTTGTAGAGACGGATAAGTATGCCGGAAAAGATACCAAGCTGGTTCTGGCGCCCAACCCTCCGCGTATCGTGCTGACGATCGGAAAAGATAAACAGGAAGTTGTCTGGACTGCGAAGTAACAATTTTCAATTCGTAATTATCAATGAACACTTTAAAGGCATAGCCACAATTGATAATTGTTCATTGATAACTGCTAATTGATCATCTGAATCCTACCTTTTTCCTCACCCTGTCCAGCACTTCGAATGCGATAACCCGGGCTTTCGCTTCACCCTGTTCCAGTTTTCGTTCGAGTTCACCAAGGTTGTTCATATAGAAATTAAAGGCCTCACGTTCTTTTTTGAATTTCTCAACGATAAGTTCAAAGAGCTCCTGCTTGGCATGGCCATAGCCATAGTTGCCTGCCAGGTATTTACTGCGTAGCGTTTGCTTCTGCTCTTCTGTTGCCAGTAAACTGTAGATAGCAAAAGTTGTATCCGTATCCGGATTTTTGGCATCTTCCAGCGGTGTGCTGTCGGATTTTATCAGCTTGATCTGCTTCAGTAATTCTTTTTCCGGGAGAAAGATATCAATAATGTTGCCATACGACTTACTCATCTTCTGACCATCCGTACCGGGAATGGTCATCACCGTTTCTTCAATTTTTGCCTCGGGTACCACAAAGGTTTCACCATAGGTAGTATTGAATACGGTGGCGATGTCACGGGCCATCTCCAGGTGCTGACGCTGATCTTTTCCTACCGGAACAAAATTAGCGTCATACAGGATAATGTCTGCGGTCATCAGCACCGGATAGGTGAAGAGTCCCGCATTTACATCCGACAGTTTTTCAGATTTGTCTTTGAAAGAATGTGCGTTGGCCAGCATCGGAAATGGCGTGAGGCAATTTAAGTACCACGTGAGCTCACACACTTCGGGAATCCGGGACTGGCGGTAGAGGTAATTCTTGTCTACATCAAAGCCAAATGCCAGCCAGGCTGCTGCTACAGCATTGACATTGTTAACCCGCATTACAGGGTCCTTAATACTCGTAAGGGAATGGAGGTCTGCGATGAAAAAGAACGATTCATTTCCAGCCGTTTGAGAAAGTTGGATCGCAGGAATGATCGCGCCCAGCAGGTTTCCAAGGTGAGGCCGTCCACTGCTCTGGATGCCCGTTAAAATTCTAGCCATAGTTTTGCAAAGAAAATAAAATAAACCACATCTGATTTAGTTTTAAATTTGGGACTAAAATTAACAGGATATGATACGAGTTGTTGGCATACTGCTATTGGTGATCACACAGGGATATGGACAATTGCTGAAACCCATTCAATTCCGGGAAGAGTCCTTTGACTTTGGTACCGTGAAAGAAGCAGGTGGCCCGGTGACACATGAGTTTATGTTTACCAACAACAGCGATCGTCCGGTGAAGATCCTGTCAGCCAATGCTTCCTGCGGATGTACAACTCCGTCATGGTCAAAAGATCCGGTGGCTCCGGGCAAGACCGGCTATATTCAGGCACGCTTTGATCCGAAAGGCAGACCCGGTTTTTTTACCAAGTCGGTTACGGTTACTACTGACTACGAGGCAACCCCTATCATCCTTCAGATCAAGGGCCAGGTGAATGCAGGCGGGTCAGTTGAACCCACTGGCTTTACCGTGGCTAATGGAAACTGGAAGCTGAAGAACGGTACATTCAACATGGGAAAAGTATACCGCAGGGACGAACTGACAACCCGCGATTTTATATTCATTAATTCAGGAACAAAACCGATCACCTTTACCGGCAAAACAGTTGGACCGGCCTATATCAAAGCCGATGTTCAGCCTGTTACTGTAGCACCCGGAGCACAGGGGAATATTAAAGTAAGCTATAATGGAAAACTCAGGGACCAATATGGTTATCAATCTGACAACATTGAGCTGCATACCAATGATGAGCTTAGCCCGGTAAAATCGTTTACCGTACTGGCCACCCTGGAAGACTACTTTCCGCAGCTCACTAAAGAGGAGTTAGCTAAAGCACCACAGATGAAGATCGCTTCCGGTAATGTAGATTTTGGCCGGTTCAGTCAGAATAATACGGTGATCCGCGAGGTTGCTGTTACCAATACCGGTAAGAAAGAATTGTCTATCCGTTCCCTGCAAGGCAACTGCACCTGCGTAAAAGCCGAAGCGGAAAAGAAAGTATTAAAATCGGGAGAGACAGCGATGGTGAAGATATCTTTCCTTCCCCAGGACCGGAAAGGTACGCTGCAAAAAGCGTTGACGGTATATTCAAATGATCCGCAGAATCCGGTGCAGCGTATTACACTTACCGGTTATGCTGAATAGCCTTGCCTTTTCGGCAGGCGTTATGGGTTAATCCTGCCTGCCGTCAGGCAGGCGTTAATCGTGGGTGTGAGTCCGGGTGTGTCGCCCCGCTCAACAGCACAATACTCCCCGCTTCATTCTCGCCATCACACACAAACCCATGCACACGATTAACGAATAATAATTAACGTTCTTACTGAATTCATGCGTGTGAGTCTGAGGTAAAAAATCTGTTCCTCAATCCGCCCGCGACACCCAAACTCACGCACACAATCAACCCTCTACTCTTTCCTCTCAATTCAGTTCATAGGGAGTGAGCTGAGTGTGTTCAATCTCTTTACTGCCCACGAATCAACTTCTTCAACCAACTTCACTACACACTCAACACCCCGAATACGTTCAGACAACGGTAATTTCTAAAAGGAAGGAGAAGCCCACTAACCAACCCCTAAGTATCATGGCTTTGCTCCTTTCCCTCTCCAGCTAGATAAGGCTCCCGCTAGGTTTTTTATGTTTTATCGGTGCGCGATTTACATGACGCACTTTCTTGTTCTGCTTTACTTTGACGGCACAAACGGAATGACACTCCGAACTACAGGCTGACAGGGCCATGAACGCTGACATGATCAAGAGGAGGGAGGTCTTTTTCATAGCTCAAAGGTATAGCACCTTCCGTTCACGGGATTGGCGTAGTTTCACCGAAAAGCAGGAATGTAAGATGATCGTATCGGCAAGCAGATTGTTGAAGAACAGACCGGAATACAGGGTGATAATGCCGGAATCTTACGTGATAAAAACCGCGATTTCGCTTTGTGTTCATCCACCACATCAGGGTAACAAGGCCTGTCGGCCTTTAAACCACGAATAGCGGAAAACCACACCCGAAAATTATTACATGAATGAGCGTTTGACGTGCAGCGCACAAAACGGAAACTAATGCACGAATACTTCTGCAGAAATATCTACCACCTCAACCAATCCTTTAACATTGATGGATTGAAGTTTTACACGCTTCAGTTCGTTGACGAGGATAGGATCATATTTCGCGGTGACCCGGATATAGTTTTCCGTGAAGCCATGCATATGTCCTTCTTCGATATCATTTTCAAAAAGTACGGTTGCTTCGGTGCCCAGATTTTCTTCGTAGAACTTTCTTCTTTTTTTGTCGGAAAGAATGTGCAGCATTCTGGAACGATCGGAGCGCTGACTGCCGGGAACCGATCCGATCATTTCAGCAGCTGGTGTGTTCTCCCGTTCAGAATAGGTGAACACATGAAGGTATGAGATATTCAGTTCATTGAGGAACTGGTACGTTTCTAAAAAGTCATCCTGTGTTTCGCCCGGAAACCCCACGATCACATCCACACCGATGCAGCAGTGCGGCATCAGTGACTTGATCGTGTTCACGCGCTCAACATATAATTCACGCTGGTATCGTCTGCGCATGAGCCGAAGGATCTTGTTTGAGCCTGACTGCAGCGGAATATGAAAATGAGGAACAAATCGTTTTGACTGCGCCACGAACGCGATGATCTCGTCCGTCAGCAGATTGGGTTCAATGGAAGAAATACGAAAGCGGTCGATACCTTCCACATCATCCAGCGCTTTGATCAGGTCAATGAAACGTTCAACACGCTCACCGTTCTGAATTCCGAAGTCACCGGTATTGACACCCGTAAGTACAATCTCACGGACTTCGGTTTTGGCAATTTCCTGTGCTGTTTTGACAATGTTCGCGATGCTGTCGCTGCGGCTGTTGCCACGCGCCAGCGGAATGGTGCAGAACGTGCACGAATAATCACAGCCATCCTGCACTTTCAGGAAGGTTCGTGTACGGTCATTTATCGAATAGGACGTGTTGAATGTATTGGCCTGTTCGATTTCTGAAGCAAACACGGCTGTCTGGGGTTTGCGTACAAAACCGTCAAGCAGTTCATGCAGCCTGAATTTTTCTGCCGCTCCGAGCACGGCATCCACACCGGGAATCTCCGCGATCTCTTTCGGTTTCAGCTGTGCATAGCAGCCGATGATGGCCACGTAGCCTTCCGGGGAAATAGCCCGCGCTTCGCGAACGATCTTGTGGCACTTCTTGTCTGCATTTTCCGTAACCGAACAGGTATTGATAATGAAAATGTCAGGCGTATCCGTAAAATCGACTTTCGTATAGCCTTTTTCCTCGAACGCCCGCGAGATTGTGGAGGTTTCGGAGTAATTGAGCTTACAGCCCAGCGTATAAAAAGCGACTTTTTTCATGATCGAGGGGCAAAGATAATGGTTTACAGGAAAACCACTGCCCGCTACTTTATCCGGAACCCCGCTTCGAAAACCAGCAGACTGTACTTCTCGGTTTTATAATCGGCCAGGTCTCCCTTAAGCCTGTTTAGCAGTGCCAGTTCGTATCGTGTGCTGAACGTAAACTTTTCAGACTTGTATGTCAGTTCAAACGGTAGCATGGGCATGACCGTTTTATAGTCTTTGTTGCTGAACGACATATCAAATTTTGGGATGATGGAAAAAGAGGTCAGCAGCACCTGGAAGCCCAGGCCGGTGCCCATGGAGAACTTCTCTGCAAAAGAATAATGAAGTGTACCCGTAGTGCCAAAGGTATAGTCATAACTATGCGAATAGACGGTACCCAACGGTACCGCATTGACATCCGTAAGAAAATGCGATTGGTCCCAGTAGGCATAGCGGGAAAAATTTCCCTGTGCTTTCAATAGCAGCTTGTCGCTGAGCGGAATGAAAACACCTGCACCCAAACCAAATCCGCCAATCTGGAAAGAAGGTTTATAATCATCGTTATAGCCGAGGATCGGGTAGGAAGATTTTCCGGACGAGCCTCCGGGCAGATATACATTCGTGCTGATGGTAAAAAAATATTCAGCCGTTTTACTTTGCGCAAAGCTATTGAAGAAAAGTACGGATAACAGGAAAAGTAAGCTCAGTTTGATTTTCATAGTTTGATCAGCTCCCGGGTATAGGTCTGGTTACCAATCTTGAGCATCACGTGATAATAACCTTCGGGTTTACCATCCAGGATAATGGTATAGGTTGCAGACTCGAGACTTTCATTCTTTTCCAGGAGTATCTGTCCTTCAATGCCAAAGACAAGGATTTGGTAAGGTTCATGGTTTGAATTGTTTACACGAATAGAGGCTTCATGTAAAGCTGGATTGGGATATATGCGTAGTTGTGAATCTATCTCTGGGTCATTCGGTCCGGAACATCCTCCAAGCAGAAGTAGTAGAGGGAAAATATATTTATGAAAGTTCATAATCATTTACGGTTAACAGCTTCCTTCTAAAGTAAATTACTTGTCCGTAAAACCCAAAAAAAATTTAATAGTATCTTTAAGAAGCCAGATGAAAAAATTACGGTTCAACAGCGTTCCCTGTATAGTACTGTTCGTCCTCGCCCTGCCGTGTTTCAGTCAAACGACATCACCGTTGTTGCCCCTTGCTGACGCGGATTCCATGTATGTGCGAAAGTTCCGTTTTGAAAATGAGTTCCGTTTATTTTATGGCGGCCAGGGAAACAATCTTTCGCTGGGATCTGCCCGCGATACTAAAACACAATTGAATGGAGATCTCTACCAGAACACGAATGATTATCTCGGTGGAGGCATTACGTATGGGTGGCTGAATGGCGACTACAGCTTTTCGCTTCATGGTACTACTTATTTGAAAGAAGAACGGTCTAACCTGGAACAGTTCAAGCTTGCTTTCAGCTACACCCTCCGGAAATTAGCGCTGCGTTTATACTATGCTGAAAGCACGGGAGTAGTGATTTCAGGAAGCGATAATGAGTTTGAAAGTACGCCATCACTGCACGAGGTGAAATCAGGAATACAGGTCATGTATATTTTTAATCCTTCGCGGTATTCCTACCGCGCTTCGATTTATCAATCCGAATACCAGGTGCGGACAGCCGGGTCATTCCTAATCCGGTTTGATCCCTTCTACAGAAAGCTGGGCAGAAACAATGGCAGCATGATCCCTGAGGCTTATGATCTCGAATCACGTTTCGGTGAACAGGCTGGCCTGGAGTATATCCGTTCATTCGGCTTTTTGGTATTACCCGGCTACGGGATAAATATTGCCGTACGTGATACGCATTTTTTTATATCTCCCATTGTGTTTGCAGGTTTAGGCGTGGCGCACAACACCTATGGCGCCAGGAGTGGCACCGGAAATTTTACGAACATCGAATACGCGGCAAATGCTGTTTTAAATGCCGGGTATAACGGTGACTGGTATTATACTAAAATTCAGTTCAGCTGGTCTGCAGGATATACGTATCTGGATCCCACATACCTCACAGGTGCAAACCTGACATGCGTGCTCACTGGTGGGATCCGGTTTGCAAACCTGAAGAAGAATTGATCCGCTTAACCTACGGAAAGTTCGTATCTTCAGGCAATGAAGAAAATTACATTCATTTATGCGCTGCTTCTGGTCAGTGGCATCGCCTGCAAGGGCCAGATTTCAACGTCACTAACACTTTACAATTCCGAATTCAACTGGACGATCGTTATCCCCGAAGATTTTAATAGTGTCAGTGCCGAAGAATGGAGCAGACTTCAGAACAAAGGTGAAGATGCTGTTGAAAAAACGTATGATGCTGAAGTGACCAATCAAGTAAAGACCATCTTCGTTTTTAAAAGCGGTGACTTTAATTACCTCGAATCAAACCAGCAGCCGTATGACGTGAGCGTGGATGGGAACTACCTCGAAACGTGTAAACAGATAAAGGAGATCCTTTTCGAAACCTTTCGCACACAAATGCCGAACGCAAAGATTGATACGCTCAGTGCGGTGGAAACGATCAGCGGCCTCGAATTCCAGAAGTTTCGTGTTGACATTGATATGCCCAATGGTATGAAATTCACATCGCTGCTGTACAGCAGGTTATTCGGTAAAAAGGAATTCTCCGTAAACATGATGTACGTTGAAGCGAGTAAAGGGCAACAGATGCTGGATGCCTGGCGGAATTCGAAGTTTGAATAGTTTTGAATCAGAATTCAAATGGCCTGACCATAATTCCAAACTGCAGGCTAAACGGTTTTACAGTATCGCTATCTCCCGTTTCAAACAATGCACTGTCTTCATATAAGGAGCTTAGTGTATATTCTCCGGAAACACTCACATCTACCGGTGCGAACACCGTGTATGAAACGCCAAGCTTTACACCCCACACAAAACTTTTGAATCTTCCGGTAGCATCAAAAAAAACTTCATCGGGATTGTTGTTCTCATCGTCAGGGGGCGTACGGTAAATAGCCAGTACATTATTGAACTCATCATCCAGCAGCCAGTTGAGAGTCGGGCCTGCCTGCACGCGAAATTTGTTAAACGTCTTTGAGATCGATGGGCTCAGCGTGAGGTACGACAGGCTTGTATTCCCGAAATCACTGTCGAGTTCATCCAGCTTCACTGGCTCCGGGTAATGTTGTCCGCTGGCATCATAAAAGGTGGTTTGATAATCAAAATTGATTTTGGTGAAACCCGCTGAAAAATGCCAGGCAAAGTTGTGGTTCAATGCATAGCCAAATTCCAGCGCACCATACCATCCGGCTTTTGTTTTTGATGGAACAACACTTTCGCTGATCAGGATGGTATTGCCGTTCGCGGGATGAATGTAGTTCGGAACCACCAGCCCATCCGGTAATGCAATGAGCGTATGCCAGGAATCGGGAACGAACGTTACATTCATGCCCAGGTTGATGGAGAAATTTAATCGTGAGGCCCGGTCTGATCTTACATTGTCAGTTCCGGTAGACACCTGAGCCATTACGGAATCAGAACTCCAGAGAAGAACGATGATGATGATGAATAATATTTTTGTGGATGTCATATGGTCAGTGCTGGCCCAAGATACTGAAATTGATGATTAATCTGTTTAAATTTCCGTAGCGCCATATACATGGATAAACTCGACAACCCCGTTTGGTATGCTCTGCGGGAAACGCATCAACCCTTTGCCGTGACCTATCCGGGAATAATATTCTATGCACCGGACTACTGTCCCTTTGGTGGTTTTGAACACGCAGAAGAAACGAAGGATGGTATCCGGCTGTATGCTTCCAGGATCGATAATTTTTTTGTGGTTGGTGAAAAGCCGCAACTGCCCGCAGGACTGACCATTAAGAATGAACTTGTCTGTTTGCAGATGGTGATCGACAGACGTATTGATGTAAGCGATGTAAAAGAAGCGGAACATATTGTAATGCTTTCCGCAGCGCATCACGATGCATTGTTTCAGTTGATAAATCTTGTTCAGCCCGGGTATTTCAAAATTAAAACCGCTGCGCTTGGTGCCTATTATGGAATTTTCAGGGACGGAAAACTGGTATCCGTTTCGGGTGAGCAAATGAAACTGAATGCGTTTACCGAGGTGAGTGCTATTGTAACACACCCTGACTATGCGGGAAGAGGGTATGCGCGTCAACTAACAGCCCATGCTGTAAATAATATTCTGGTCCAAAACAAGATACCTTATCTTCATGTCGTTGAAAGCAATACCAGGGCTGTCAGTCTCTATGAAAAACTGGGTTTTAAAACCAGGCGCAGAATGTCGTTCTGGAGCATAGCTAAGCAAAACGTTTGATCTGAATTCATGCTGAAAAAATTAATCACTGTAGTGCTGATTCTGATCATCACCTTTGTACTTACGGTGTTCACCCAGGTAGGTGGGGTGGTGTTCCTGATCGCATTGTTATTCCACCGGTTTATTAAACGAAAACTGAGTAACCGCTGGCTGCGCTACACCGCTTCGCTATTTTTATTCCTGGCGTTGTATCTGATGGCTGTTTTTATATTTGTTCCCATCCTGGCAAAACCTTTTGGAAGAGTACCGTTACCCATGTTCGAACGGGATCATGTGAAGCCTGTAACGATCCTGACCTGCCTGTTGAACCGGAACTATGTCAGGCCTGAGTTAAAAATTATCACTATGCAGGTTGCAGCACATATGAATAAGCAGTACCCGGGCACGGTGCTCAATTATTTGGATGCGAACTTTCCCTTCGTGGATGAATTTCCATTGTGGCCTCATCTGAGTCATGATGATGGCCGGAAGCTTGATCTGTCTTTTTTGTACACCGATGTTTCAACGGGAGAGCCTTCAAGTGAAGTTCCTTCGTTTATCGGCTACGGAGTTTGTGAGGAGCCCAAACCGGGAGAAGAGAACAGGCCTGCGTTCTGTGCGCAGCAGGGATACTGGCAATATAGTTTTATGTCCGGAATAGTTTCACAAAGCCGTAAAGCTGAGCTCGTCTTTGATCCGTCACGCACTAAAAGTATGATCAATAATTTTGTCAGACAGAGTGGAATCGGAAAAATCCTTATTGAGCCGCATTTAAAAAGCAGGTTACGGTTGACCAGCAGGAAGATTCGTCTTCATGGGTGCCAGGCTGTACGGCATGACGATCACATCCATATACAACTACGATAAATCATTCCACTTTTATGATGGTTGCCTGTCGTGCAATGATCTGCCATGCATTATTCTCCCACAACCACACATGGGTAAATCTTCGTGTCACTGTTTTGCCGGCATGAAGCTGTTTGCCCTGAGGCTTGATCACCTCTCCACCCATAACAATCGCCACGTTATCGTGCATGGAAATTTTTTCAATGGTTCGTTCAAAGGACAAGTAGTTCAGATTACCTGACCGGAAATGTGCTTTGGTTCCTTCCACGGTACCTACCACATTGGCAGGAGTGTTGATAATCATGGAAGGCGACCAGATCTTTTCAAACAGCGTTACCGAATCTCCGCGCATCACCGATTCGCGTTCCAGGTTGTCGAGACGCCTGATCTCCGCTTCACGCGGATCCTGGGCCATGGCGGCTGGCCAAAGGCCAGCCGCCAGTAAACTAAGCAGTAGTGTTTTCATGGTGTTAACCGGAAATGTTTCATATAAACACTTCCAATTTCGGTCAATGACAAAAACGTGTTGGGTAGAAAAAGGACATTGTGTGTTTTACCGGAGTTTCAGCATCCGTTCCGGTGATCCCATGTGTATATCCAACCATCGGGAGGGACTTTGTCCGGCAAACGCTTTGAATTCTTTTTCAAGGTGATGGTAATCCGTATACCGAAATTCCTGGGCAACAGATGACCACGATACATCCGGATTCTCGATCTTGTAACGATACGCATGATTGAAGCGCGATAGCCGGCTGAATAATTTCGGACTAATGCCCATGTGTTCAGTAAACTTCCGGTAAAATTGACGCGTGCTCAGACACGCCTGGTCCGCAAGCGCATCAAGCGAGAATGAGGTCGGGTCTGCCAGTAAATGATCAGCTATATGCTCTATGGTATTCTTCGGACGAAGATGCGGGAATAATGACAACAGAAATTTTTCTACGATCTGTATACGTTTCATCGGCAGGCGGACTTCCTGAAGTTGTTCCTGAACATCACGGATGGTGGAATTAAAAAGTAATTGTGCATCACAGAACCGGTGAGGAAATTCAGAGGCCGGAATTCCGGTGATCCTGTATAACACACCTGGCCGCAGGTAAATGATCAGCGCTTCAAACCTGGGTGTTACCTGGAAGAGTTGCGTGTCGAGCTGATGCGTGAATACGGATAAGGCTGAAGGTCTTTCGATAATACCGGTTTTCGGATCCGACAGGGTTATTCGCCCTTGCAGGTAAAAAACAATTTTCTCTTCGGGTTTGGCAGACCTTTGCTTGGATGGAATAGGTTCATGCGGGTTAAATTGAAAATGGATCAGGGTGTAGTTCCTGACAAGTTCCTGCAGCGGAGAAGAGGGGAGGAAACTCTGGTATAACATAGTGTCCCTGGTAAAAGAAAATATTCAGTGAACCAGTGGCATTTCACCGTATCCTACAAGATACAAAATTACGATCTCGATTACCGTTGGTTTGAAATATAAAAACGCTTTTTCAAAAAGCATTCGATGGCAAATTCACTGGCATCAAAGTGGGGAGTCGGAATGTGCATCGGGTCGATCCATTCCCACCCTTCACATTTTTCTTTTTCCCGCACTACCGGGATTCCCTGGAATTGATTGGTGTACAGATAACGGAGATGTAATGTCTCTTTTCGATGGCGTATGTCCGAAGATTATTGGTAACAGCAATTACTTCCGGTGCATAGATAGTGAGTCCGGTTTCTTCTTCTATTTCCTTGATGGCCGCTTCTTCGAAGGTCTCACCCGATTCCAGGTGTCCTCCGGGAATGGAGTAAAAGGGGGAGTGGCTTCCTTTTCGTTTCCCAATCAGGATTTTTCCTTCGTTATTTTCAATAATGACACCGACACCAACGTTAGGTCTTTCCATTTGCGTGATTGTTAAATTATTTCTGCGGGCTGCTCATTGATTGATGTACCATCACATAATAAATACTGTCATACTCTTCGAGCCATGCGCTCCCAGTACCAGACTCTGCTCGATATCAGCAGTCTTGGAAGGTCCTGCAATGAAAACTCCGTAATCGTGATCGCTGATCTCCAGGATATCATATGCCTCATGCAAGGTAGGAACGATCTTTTCCTTTGAAAGGATTACAGCCAGATGTTCACAGATGAAAGGGAGTGCTCTTACGCGTGTGTCTTTTGCTGTTAACCATATTGCGCCATTCTCAGCCACACCCAAAGGTGACCTTAGAATGGCGAGGTATACATTCTCCAGCGAATGAGGGTTGGTTTGTTCTGATATTTCTTCACCAAAGAAGAAATCAACATCGGTCAGATTCACTACACGAGCCTTGTCCGGGATCTTCGATCCGACTATCGTTTGAATTTCTTCCATGGTATTCACCATGTGCACTTCACCGCCAATGGAAACCAGCACACTTCTGAACCGGTCGATCACGGTTTCAATGTTACCGTGAAAATGATCGATGTCTGGTAACGCTTTCGCTTCAGGCTGATTTTGTTTAACACGTGACAATATTTTCTCCCGGCTGTTCATGATTTTCTGTTTTTTGTATACCAATCCCGAAAAGATGTTTTCGGTGATTCAGGCATTTCACGTTGTGCAAACCAGGGATTAAATCGATTGTTAACTAGTCCCGGAATAACGCGTAGTATCCAGCGACCTATTTTGCCTGCACGCTGATACAATGCAGTGTTGGAAAGTACTTTTGCCATCACCTTCATACCAACCGTTTTGGTCTGTGGTGAATAACCTTCTTTCACCAGTACCTGCCGCCATTTATACAATTGATCATGAATGTCAATCTTCACCGGACATACATTGCTGCAAGAGCCACACAGTGTCGAAGCAAAAGGAAGGTCGGCATATTCGCGCATGTTCAGGTTCGGTGCGAGTATGGATCCAATAGGTCCGGCAATAGCGGTATGATAACTATGACCACCACTTCTCCGGTAAACGGGGCAGGTATTCATGCAGGCGCCACAGCGGATACACTTCAGCGAATTCCGGAAGTCATCGCGACCGAGTTGCTGCGTGCGGCCATTGTCAACCAGTACGATGTGAAGCTGCTGACCTGGCCGTGGTCTCTTAAAATGACTGGAGTAGGTGGTGATGGGCTGACCCGTTGCACTTCGGGCCAGTAGCCGCAGGAAGATGCTGAGGTGCTTACGCTGCGGGATTATTTTTTCAATTCCCATGCAGGCAATGTGAACATCTGCCAGGTCCGCGCCCATGTCGGCATTGCCTTCGTTGGTGCAGACCACAAACTCACCCGTTTCAGCTACCGCGAAATTCACACCGGTGATCGCAGCTTCACGTGTCAGGAATTTTTCGCGCAGGTGAAGGCGTGCCGCTTCCGTGAGAAACTGTGGATCTGCATTCCCTTCCGGAGTGCCAAGATGCTGATGAAATAATTCTCCGATCTCTTCTTTCTTTTTATGAATGCAGGGTAGCACGATATGACTTGGCGGTTCGTTAGCGAGCTGAACAATGCGCTCACCCAGGTCGGTATCGATCACATCAATGCCTTTATGGTGAAGGAACTCGTTCAGGTGACATTCCTCCGTGAGCATGGATTTACTTTTAACAATCTGCTTAACGTCATGCTGTTTCAATACAGACAAGACAATCTCATTATGTTCCTGCGCATCACGCGCCCAGTGAACAACAGCGCCATTGGCTTTTGCCCGTTCTTCAAATGCGATGAGGTATCCACTTAAGTTTCCCAGTACATTGTTTTTTATCTGCGATGCAGCCTCGCGCAACTGTTCCCACTCGGGAAGGGTGTGTGCAGCCTTGTCACGCTTCTGCCGGATCCACCATAAGGTTTTATCATGCCAGTCCACTCTCGCTTCATCGCGATTGAATTCTTCAGAGAGGGAAGGATGGTCTTTGGTTTTAGTCATGTTTCAGATAGTTGACAATTGACAATAAGCAATTGACAAATCGTTTTATTCTGTTTGTTCCTAACCGGTTGTTAACTGTCATTTGTTAACTGTCAACTGAATTTAATATCTCTGCAAGATGTATAACCTTCACGTTGCTTTTCTGTCTCCGTAAAATTCCTTCCAGGTGCATCAGGCAGCTCATGTCGCCACCGGTGATATATTCTACCTGATTATGAAGATGGTCAGTGATCCGGTCTTGTCCCATTTTTACGCTGACGGCTTCTTCCGTTACACAGAAGGTTCCACCAAAGCCACAGCATTCATCCTTGCGTTCGGGTTCAACCAGCTGCAGATCTTTCACCATCCGCAATAATGTTTCCGGTTTGGAAAAGGGTGGCGCTACGAGCTCCGACATCTGGGAAAGTTTTAGTCCCCGCTGGCCATGACAGCTTTGATGTAAGCCTACCTTGTGTGGAAACCGGGCCTGAATATTTTTTACCTGAACGATGTCGGTAAGAAACTCCGTGAGTTCAAAAACCCGTGAACGTGTTCGTTCAGCAACAGCAGGTTCCTGTTCATCATGAAGATGGTCTTTGATATGGAGGGCACAGCTTCCTGAAGGACAAACGATATAATCGAACGATCTGAAATTCTCGATAAATAAAGCATTACACGAGCCGGTAAGATGCTCAAACCCGGAGTTGGCCATCGGCTGACCGCAGCAGGTTTGATTCAGGGGATACGTGACAGATATATTCAGTTTCTCCAGCAGTTCCAGTGTAGCCACAGCAACGCTTGGATAAAACTGGTCAACATAACACGGGATAAACAATCCAACTTTCATTTTAACGCAGTGAGGTAAGGCCGTGCTTCATTTTTTTAATCAACAAAAATACATTACGATGCCGTTAATTATCACCCACTGGCACAGAAGTAATTCCGTATGGCTGAGGTATTCAAAAAAACGCTCTTAAAGTAAATAGTTTTCCGGGTTTGGCTGTCATGTACTGTCATGATTAATTCTCCGCATTAATGGGTTAACTTCGGAGTATGAAGAAACTGCAACCAGCTGACGTAGTATTTTTTTTGGTCATGATGATCCTGACGGTGGTTGATCTGAAAGCACAGGTGATCAATCCGGTGTTATTGGAAAAACCCTGGAAAGCGCAATGGATAACCGGACCCGGTGATCCGGTGAATGTGTGGTCAGGTTCAGTTCCGCTGGAATTGAAAAAGTATACCGTTTACAAATTCCGAAAGACTTTTACACTGGAAGCCGCTCCCGCATCTTTTGTTATTCACGTTTCTGCAGATAACCGGTATAAGTTATGGGTGAATGGACAACTGATATCACTCGGTCCGGCACGTGGTGATATGTACTACTGGAATTTTGAAACGCTTGACATTGCCCGATACCTGAAACCCGGAAAAAATGTTCTGGCTGCTGTCGTCTGGAATGACGGACCGGCAAAACCGGAAGCACAGGTATCACACATGACAGCTTTTATCGTGCAGGGCAATGCGGCTACGGAAGAAATTGTGAACACCAACAACACATGGAAGAGTATCCACGATGAAAGCCATCAGCCCCTGTCAGTGAAAGTACCGGGCTACTATGTAGCGGGGCCCGGAGAACGGGTAGACATGAATAAACAGGTTAAGCATTTTGAGCGCGAAGACCTTGATGATACTTCGTGGAGAAATGCCCGGCCGCTGATCCCCGGAATACCGAAAGGCGTGTTCTCGTTCACACCCTTCGCCTGGATGCTGGTACCGTCACCTTTACCCGCAATGGAGATGACGGAACAGCGATTGAAAAAAGTGAGAAAGGCAGAAGGTATAAAGGTATCACCTGATTTTCTGGTGCAGCGAAAACCATTCACCATTCCTGCTCGGACAAAAGCTTCTGTTCTGCTGGACCAGGAAGTGCTCACCAATGCTTATCCAACGTTAATCTTCAGCCAGGGAAGAGGTGCATCGCTTTCGATGGCCTATGCAGAAGCGTTGTATGACAAAGCTGCCGCGGATACAAACACCTGGTATAAGGGAAACCGGAATGAGGTAGAAGGAAAGCGGTTCATTGGTAAGTATGAC
Organism: Ohtaekwangia sp.; assembly: GCA_036503775.1. Taxonomy (GTDB): domain Bacteria; phylum Bacteroidota; class Bacteroidia; order Cytophagales; family Cyclobacteriaceae; genus Ohtaekwangia. The sequence continues at coordinate 3,786 of DASXWH010000123.1, read as the reverse complement.
AGCCTGATATCCGATGGAAGTAATCAGCAGACGTTCACATCCCTGTGGTGGAGAACATACAGGTATATTTTGTTAAAGATTGAGACAAAAGATGATCCGCTGATACTGGAGGATGTGTATGGAATTTTTACCGGATATCCCTTTCAGTATAAGGCAAAGTTCAGTTCACCTGATCCGCTGTTTGAAAAATACCTCGAAGTAGGTTGGCGTACGGCTCGGCTCTGCGCTTTTGAAACCTATATGGATTGTCCATACTATGAACAGTTGCAATATATCGGTGACACACGCATTCAGGCACTGGTAACGCTTTTTAATTCCGGTGATGACCGCATGGTGCGGAATGCCATATCGCTTTCGAATCGCTCACGTCTGGCGGAAGGTATAACGATGAGCCGTTATCCGACAGCGAATGCACAGATCATTCCCGGCTTTTCATTGTGGTGGATCGCTATGGTGCATGACTTCTGGCGTTATGTTCCCGATGAAGCCTTTGTAAAAGAGCAGCTTCAGGGAACGCGCGAAGTGCTTACCTTCTTTCAGCGGTACCGGCAGGCGGATGGTTCATTGAAAAATGTTCCGTACTGGACGTTCACCGATTGGGTCAACGGTCATGGATGGAAAGATGGTATTGCTCCGGTGAGTAAAGACGGCTACTCAGCGATACTGGATATCCATTTATTATGGACTTACCAGCTGGCAGCGGAGATGGAACATAATCTGGGTCTTCAGGAGGTTAGTGAAATGTATTTACGCGAAGCGGCCGTTCTGAAAAATACAATTCAACGGAAATACTGGGATGCAGAGAAGAAGATGTATGCAGACACGGAGGCTAAGGAATTTTATTCGCAACATGTAAACAGCCTGGCCATTTTAACGGGCATGATTGAGGGCGAGCAGGCACACGAACTTGCCAAACACATCATACTGGATCCGTCACTTACACAGGCGTCTATTTATTTTAAGTATTATGTTCATCAGGCGCTTTTTAAATCCGGTTTCGCACAACAGTATAAAAGCATGTTGGGTGCATGGGATAAAAATATTTCACTGGGACTCACTACCTGGGCCGAGATGTCGGATGTAGCGAAATCCCGCTCCGATTGCCATGCCTGGGGATCGAGTCCGAATATTGAATTCTTCCGGACCGTGCTCGGTATTGATAGTGATGCACCTGGTTTTGTCAAAGTAAAGATTCAGCCACACCTTCTGGGATTACCAAAGGTAAGCGGGGAGATGCCGCATCCTGCCGGAAAAATTGCTGTGAAGTATGAGCTGGTAAAAGGGAAGTGGCGGATTGAAGTTCAATTGCCGGATAAAATTTCCGGAACCTTTATCTGGGATAAAAAGGTGTATACCCTTAACCCTGGCCTGAATTTTTTTGAGATATGAATTCAAAATTCTGCAACCATGACAAGACCCATATTCTTCCTGCTGATCTTCTCTCTGACAAGCCTGAAGGTCAGTGCGCAGGTAAAAATTCAGAACCTGCGTACCGAGAACCTGATCAATCCTATCGGGCTTGACATAACGAAACTACGTTTTAGCTGGCAGCTGGTATCAGACAAACGAAATGTTATGCAGTCTGCCTATGAAGTTAAGGTGAGTGAATCGGCAGATCTGAAAAATGTGCTGTGGACTTCCGGGAAAGTATTGTCCGATCAGTCGGTGCATGTGCCGTATACCGGTGCAGTGATACAATCCGGCTCACGCTACCACTGGCAAGTGAGGGTATGGGATAATCAGGGTAAGTCATCGGCCTGGAGTGCGCCTGCATTCTGGCAAATGGCATTGTTAACTTCAACTGACTGGAAAGCTAAATGGATCCAACCCGGATTTGATGAGCCTGCAGCATACCAACCCAGTCCTGTCTTCCGGAAGAAATTTCAAGCGATAAAAAAAGTACGATCGGCTACGGCATACATTACGGCACACGGTATGTATGAAGCTCACATCAACGGAAAACGGATAGGTGATGCTTACCTCACACCGGGCTGGACGAGCTATAAAACACGACTGCAGTATCAGACCTATGATGTGACAAGCCTCGTTAACATGGGAGACAATGCTATTGGTGTTGAACTGGGAAGCGGATGGTATCGAGGGTTTATCGGCTGGTCAGGGCAGAAAAATTTTTACGGGAAAGATATTTCCCTGCTGTTCCAGTTGAACATCGTATACACCGATGGTACAACTGAAAGCGTGGTGTCGGATGGATCATGGAAATCCACTACTGGAAGTATTGTGACATCCGAGATCTATGATGGTGAGACAATAGACGCGCGACTGGAAAAGAGTGGATGGAACACTCCGGCTTATGACGATTCAGGTTGGTCGGGTGTAAAGGTTGCTGACTATCCATTGGATAACCTGATTGCCACCTATAATGAGCCCGTAAAAAAGCATGAGGTATTCAAACCGAAAAGGATCTTTACTACACCTAAAGGTGAAAACGTAATTGATTTCGGGCAGAACCTGGTAGGATGGGTGGTAATGCGCGTGAAGGGAAAAGCCGGAAGCCGGATCACGATCTCTCATGCCGAGGTGCTGGATAAGGATGGAAATTTCTATACCACCAATCTACGCGAAGCAAAAGCACAGGACACGTACATCCTTCGTGGTGAAGGTGATGAAATCTTTGAACCGCATTTTACATTTCATGGATTTCAGTTCATCCGGGTGGAAGGTTATCCCGGTGAACTGAAGGCAGAGAACTTCGAAGCCGTTACGTTGTATTCTGCTATGCAGAAGAGCGGATCGTTTGAAACATCCCATGCATTGCTCAACCAGCTTCAGCACAATATAGAGTGGGGGCAACGAGGAAACTTTTTAGATGTCCCCACCGATTGCCCGCAACGTGATGAACGCCTGGGCTGGACGGGTGATGCGCAGGCTTTCTCGCGTGCCGCAGCGTTCAATTTTAACGTAAATAATTTTTTCACGAAATGGCTGAAAGATGTGAAAGCCGATCAGCAACCGGATGGTCGTGTTCCATTTGTAGTTCCCAATGTACTGGGTCCGCAGGCAGGCGGTTCTGCGGGGTGGGCGGATGCCGCTACCATCATTCCGTGGAATATGTATCGTAGCTATGGCGACAAACGAATTCTGGAAGAACAATTTGAAAGCATGAAAGCCTGGGTAGGATTCATGCAATCCAAAAGCACAAATGATTTGTGGAATACTGGCTTTCATTTTGGTGACTGGCTCTTCTACGGGCCGAATGATGACCGTGACGGAAGGGCTGCCGTTACGGATAAGTACCTCATCGCACAATGTTTCTATGCGCACTCCACGCAGCTGCTGATCAATGCAGCGCGTGTATTAAACAAAACGGAAGATATCAGCACCTACACCCTGTTGCTGCAGAAAATTAAAGATGCGTTTGTAAAAGAATACCTCACACCCAGCGGGAGACTGGTTTCCAGCACACAAACAGCCTACGTGCTGGCGTTGAATTTTGATATGCTGCCCGAAGCGTTGCGCGCACAGGCCGCTGACCGGCTGGCGCAGAATGTAAAGGATTATGGCAATCACCTTACAACTGGTTTTCTGGGCACACCTTATCTCTGTCATGTGCTCACACGCTTTGGCCATGCAGATGTTGCCTTTTCATTATTGCTCCAGGAAAGTTATCCGTCATGGTTGTATCCGGTGAAGATGGGCGCCACTACCATCTGGGAACGGTGGGATGGCATTAAACCCGACAGCACATTTCAGGTTCCTACTATGAATTCCTATAACCACTATGCTTATGGTGCTATCGGTGACTGGATGTATCATGTGGTGGCC